>NZ_JBPUGH010000028.1:0-27637 GCF_051548005.1 Curtobacterium flaccumfaciens
CGACGAACTGCCCTGGTGGCGCAGGCCGAAGTCGGCGGAGTAGCACGCCCGAGCGCCCCGGTAGGCTGGACCCCGTGCTCGAACTGGTCGTCCTGATCTCCGGTACCGGGTCGAACCTGCGGGCGCTGCTCGAGGCGACCACGGACGCCGAGTACCCCGCCCGCGTCGTCGCGATCGGGGCCGACCGTGACGCCGAGGGTCTCGGCCTCGGCGAGGAGTTCTCGATCCCAACCTTCACGGTCCCCTACTCCCGGTACGCGAGCCGCGCCGAGTGGGGCGCCGCGCTCGCCGAGCAGATCCGGCCGTGGACGCCCGACCTCCTCGTGCTCTCGGGCCTCATGCGCCTGCTCCCGCCGGCCGTCGTGGCGGAGTTCTCGCCGGGGATCATCAACACCCACCCCGCGTACCTGCCCGAGTTCCCCGGCGCCCACGGCGTGCGGGACGCGCTCGCCGCCGGGGTCACCGAGACCGGCGCGAGCGTCATCGCGGTCGACGACGGCGTCGACTCCGGGCCGATCCTCGCCCAGGAGCGCGTCCCGGTGCTGCCGGGCGACTCCGAGTCGACGCTGCACGACCGCATCAAGCCGGTCGAGCGTCGCCTGCTCATCCAGACCGTCCTCGACATCGCCAACGGCAAGACCGACCTGAAGGGCCCCTCGAACGCATGAGCGTGCACGCCGCCGACCCCAGCCTGTACCGCGACCGTGACGTGGTGCCCGTGCGCCGCGCACTGATCTCGGTCTCCGACAAGTCCGGTCTGCTCGAGCTGGCGGGTGCGCTCGCCGAGTCCGGCGTCGAGATCGTGTCGACCGGCTCCACCGCGCAGACGATCCGCGACGCGGGCTTCGCCGTGACGGACGTGTCGAGCGTGACCGGGTTCCCGGAGTCGCTCGACGGCCGCGTGAAGACGCTCCACCCGTCCGTGCACGCGGGACTCCTCGCCGACCTCCGCCTGGAGTCGCACGAGCAGCAGCTCGCCGAGCTCGGCATCGAGGCGTTCCAGCTCGTGGTCGTGAACCTCTACCCGTTCGTCGAGACCGTGGCGTCCGGTGCGGACACCGCGACGGTGGTCGAGAACGTCGACATCGGCGGCCCGGCGATGGTCCGTGCGTCGGCGAAGAACCACCCGAACGTCGCGATCGTCGTCTCGCCGTCGTCCTACGCCGAGGTCGTCGAGGCCGTCCGTGCCGGTGGCACGACGCTCGAGCTCCGGAAGCGCCTGGCGGCGCAGGCGTTCGCGCACACCGCGGCCTACGACACGGCGGTGGCCTCCTACTTCGCGACGGACGTCGTCGCGTCCGCAGCCGGCGACGGTGACGGCCGGGAGGCCCGTGCGGACTTCCCGGAGCACCTCACGGTCGACGCAGGGCTGGCCACGACCCTCCGCTACGGCGAGAACGCGCACCAGCGCGCGGCGCTCTACCGTTCCGAGCACGGCACCGGCATCGCGCAGGCGACGCAGTTGCACGGCAAGGAGATGTCGTACAACAACTACGTCGACGCCGACGCAGCCGTCCGCGCGGCCTACGACTTCACCGAGCCGGCCGTCGCGATCATCAAGCACGCCAACCCGTGCGGCATCGCGGTCGCCCCCACGGACGCGTCCGACCCGATCGCCTCCGCCCACGCCGCGGCGCACGCCTGTGACCCGCTGTCGGCCTTCGGCGGCGTCATCGCGGCGAACCGTCCGGTGACGCTCGGGATGGCGGAGACCGTCGCCGACATCTTCACCGAGGTCGTCGTGGCCCCGGCGTTCGACCCCGAGGCGCTCGAGGTCCTCTCCCGCAAGAAGAACATCCGCCTCGTGCAGCTCCCGGCCGACTTCGCGCTCGCACCGCAGGAGGTCAAGCAGGTCTCGGGTGGCTTCCTCGTGCAGGACGCCGACCGCTTCGACGGGTTCGACCAGTCGACGTGGACCCTCGTCTCGGGCGAGCCCGCGGACGAGCAGACCCTCGCCGACCTCGCGTTCGCGTGGAAGGCGTGCCGCGCGGTGAAGTCGAACGCGATCCTGCTGGCGAACGCCGGCGCGAGCGTCGGTGTCGGCATGGGGCAGGTCAACCGCGTCGACTCGTGCCACCTCGCGGTCAGCCGTGCCGGTGAGCGCGCTGCCGGATCGGTCGCGGCCTCCGACGCGTTCTTCCCCTTCGCCGACGGGCTGCAGGTGTTGCTCGACGCCGGGGTCCGCGCGGTCGCCCAGCCCGGCGGCAGCGTCCGGGACGACGAGGTGATCGCCGCCGCGAAGGCCGCCGGTGTCACGATGTACCTCACGGGCGAGCGGCACTTCTTCCACTGAGTCCATGAACCCGGGGCGTCCGGCAAACACGGAAAACGCTTGCGCACCACGTTCGACTGTGAATAGTCTGTAAGGCTCCGCGACAGGCACGCCGACGACCCAGCAGGACACTGCGCAACGGTCGGCGGCACCGCGGGACACAACGGTGACGAAGACGACGACTGGAGTGACGATGCACACGACGACCGGAACCACGGCCATGGCAGCCCGTGCGGACATCGTGCGCCTCATGGGGACCGCTCCCGACGCACGACCGCGGATCGCACCCGCGGCCGTCGCGCCGTACCCGTTCCCGGGTACGCCCGCCGTCACGGCACCGCTGTCCGCGTAGGGCTGCTTCCCACAGCCAGCGACGAGCCACCGGTCACGACCGGCGACGACGAGCACGCGACGAGCCACCGGTGACGACCGGCGACGACGAGCACGCGACGAGCCGACGGACGACCACCGGCGACGACGAGCACGCGACGAGCCGCCGGACGACAACCGGCGACGACGAGCACGGGCCTGCGCGAGCCCACGCCTGAACCCGGGGACCACCACGTCCCCGGTGCACTCCGACCGAACCGACGCCGCACGACCAGCGGCGGCGAGCGGCCACGACGCGACACCGGACCCGCCCGACCAGGCGGGGCCGGCCCGTGACGCGACCGCCCGCTCGGCCGACGACCACCACGCAACGGACACCGTGCCTCCAGGTCGGCTGCTGCGACAGCAGCGACCGATCCGGGGGACCGGCACGACGCACGAGGACGCAGACCCCATGTCCAAGACGCCAGACCAGGCGCGCCCGTCCACCGACCGCCCCTCGACCTTCCGCGCCATCGCGCGGATCCACCCCTACGTGAAGCCGTACCAGCGGCGCCTCATCGGCGGCATGTTCGCCGCCATGGGTGCCTCGCTCGTCGCGCTCGCGATCCCGTACGTCCTGCAGTGGCTCGTCGACGGGCCGCTGTCCTCGAAGGACTCCGCGCAGATCTGGCCCGCCGGGCTCGGTGTGCTCGCGCTCGGCGTGCTCGAGGCGTTCTTCATCGCCTCCCGCCGCCGGCTCGTCATGCGTCCGTCCACCCGGATCGAGACGAGCATGCGGAACGCGCTCTACGCGAAGCTGCAGGACTTGCCGGTGGCCTTCCACGACCGCTGGGAGTCCGGCCAGCTGCTCTCCCGCTCGGTGTCCGACCTGTCGCTCATCCGCCGGTGGCTCGCGTTCGGTGTCGTCCTGCTCGTCGTCAACATCGTGACGATCGTCGTCGGCTTCGTCGTGCTGTTCACCTTCGGGTGGCTGCTCGGCCTGGTGTTCCTCGTCGCGTCGATCCCGCTGTGGATCAACGGCCTGCTGTTCGAGCGCAAGTACTCGGTCGTGGCCCGTCGCAGCCAGGACCAGGTCGGCGACCTCGCCACGAGCGTCGAGCAGTCGGTGCACGGGATCCGCGTCCTCAAGGCGTTCGGCCGCGGGCGGTACAAGCTCGACGAGTTCAGTGAGCAGGCCGAGGCCCTCCGCGGCACCGAGATCGAGAAGGCGAAGGCCGTCGCGAGCATCTGGCTCTGGCTGCTGCTGGTGCCGGACGTGGCGTTCGCGCTGTGCCTCCTCGCCGGGATCTTCCTGGCGTCGCAGGGGCAGCTCACGGTCGGGCAGCTCTTCGCGTTCTTCGCGACGGCGACGGTGCTGCGGTTCCCGATCGAGTCGATCGGCTTCCTGCTCTCGATGACGTTCGACACCCGGACGGCGGTCGACCGCTTCTTCGAGGTCATGGACTCCGAGAACACGATCACCGACCCCGAGCACCCGAAGACGATCGCGGAGCCGCACGGCGCACTGTCCTTCAACGCGGTGCACTTCCGCTACCAGGACTCCGCGCCGCAGTACCCCGACCTCATCAACGGCGTCGAGCTGCAGCTCCGGCCGGGCGAGACCATGGCGCTCGTCGGGCTCACCGGCTGCGGCAAGACCACGCTGCTGTCGCTCGTGCCGCGGCTCTACGACGTCACCGGCGGCTCGGTGACGATCGACGGCGTGGACATCCGCGACCTCACGCGTGAGGAGCTCCGGCGGCATGTCGGCGTCGCGTTCGAGGACGCCACGCTGTTCTCGACGTCGGTGCGCGACAACGTGCTGCTCGGACGGCCGGACCTGTCTGGGGACGAGGCCGAGGTCGTCATGCGCGAGGCGCTCGACATCGCACAGGCGTCCTTCGTGGACGACCTGCCGGACGGTGTCGACACCCGGGTCGGCGAGGAGGGCCTGTCGCTCTCCGGCGGGCAGCGGCAGCGACTCGCCCTCGCCCGCGCGATCGCGGCCCGTCCGTCGGTCCTCGTGCTCGACGACCCGCTGTCGGCGCTCGACGTCGACACCGAGGCCCGGGTCGAGGCCGGCCTCCGCCGCGTCCTCGCCGAGACCACGTCGCTCATCGTGGCGCACCGTCCGTCGACGGTGACGCTCGCGGACCGCGTCGCCCTCATGGAGAACGGCGTCGTCACCGCCGTCGGCACCCACTCGGAGCTGATGGCCACCAACGACCACTACCGCTACGTCATCTCGTCGCTCGACGAGGACGACGCCACCGCACGAGAGGAGGCGATGGCATGAGCCAGCAGGAACAGCAACTGCCCGTCGAGACGGCGGCGCAGCCGGGAGGCCCGGGCGCCGTCCCGCAGGAGGGCGCCGACACGCAGTCGGCGGCTCCCATCACCGCGTCGATCACCACGCTCGGCGTGCGCGGCGAGGAGCGCGACGACTTCACCAAGGCGGAGAGCAAGCGCCTGCGGCGTCGCTCCCTCGCCCTGCTCGGGTCGCTCGCCGCTCCGCTCAAGGCGCGGCTCGTGCTGCTCGGGATCGTCGTCGTGGTCTCCACCGCCGGCACCGTCGCGGGTCCGGCGCTCATCGCGTGGGGCATCGACAACGCCCTGCCCGCGGTGCTCGACCGGAACGACTGGGTACCGGCGTTCGGCGTCGTCGCGACGTACATCGTCGTGGCGATCGCCGGCGCCGTCCTGACCGCTTGGTACACCGTGCTGGCGGCCCGGATCAGCCAGGCGATCCTGTTCGACCTCCGCAAGCGGGTGTTCCTGCACACGCAGCGGCTGTCGCTCGAGTTCCACGAGACGTACACGTCGGGTCGCATCATCTCCCGCCAGACGAGCGACCTCGACTCCATCCGCGAGCTGCTCGACTCCGGGCTGAACCAGCTCATCCAGGGCGTGCTCTACATGGTGTTCACGGCGATCGCCCTCGTGGCGCTCGACCCGACGTCCGGGCTCGTCCTCGCGGTGTCGCTCGTGCCGCTGTGGTTCCTGATCCGCTGGTTCCAGTCGAACTCGCAGACGCTCTTCCGGGCCACCCGCGTCGCCTCGGCCCGCGTGATCGTGCACTTCGTCGAGACGATGACGGGCATCCGCGCGGTGCAGGCCTTCCGCAAGGAGTCCCGCAACCGCGACGAGTACGGCCGCTACGTCGAGGACTACCGGCTGGCGAACACGAAGGTGTTCAACCTGTTCGGGACATTCGACCCGGTGCTCGTCCTCATCGGCAACGCCACGCTCGCCGCGGTCGTCATCGTCGGTGGCTTCCGGATCGTCGGTGGTTCGCTCGAGGTCGGCGCGCTCCTCGCGGTCGCGCTGTACGCCAAGCGGTTCTTCGACCCGGCCCAGGAACTCGCGATGTTCTACAACGGGTACCAGTCGGCCTCCGCCGCGATGGAGAAGATCTCCGGGGTGCTCGAGGAGCGGCCGAGCGTGCCGGACCCGGTGAAGCCGACCCGGCTCGCCGACGCCAGCGGGAAGATGGACTTCGACGACGTCGTGTTCGCCTACAACGTGGACAAGGTCGTGCTGCCGGAGTTCGACCTGCACATCCCCGCGGGGCAGACGATCGCCCTCGTCGGGTCGACGGGTGCGGGGAAGTCGACGCTCGCCAAGCTCATGGCGCGCTTCTACGACCCGTCGCAGGGGTCGGTCAAGCTCGACGGGGTGGACCTGCGGGAACTCGACACGAAGGACATGCGCCGCGCGATCGTCATGGTCACACAGGAGGCGTACCTGTTCTCCGGCTCGGTCGCGGACAACATCGCGCTCGGCAAGCCCGGGGCCTCCAGGGACGAGATCGAGCGGGCGGCCAAGGCCGTCGGCGCGCACGAGTTCATCATGGCGCTGCCGGACGGGTACGACACCGACGTGAACAAGCGCGGTGGCCGGGTGAGCGCCGGGCAGCGCCAGCTGCTCTCGTTCGCGCGGGCGTTCCTCGCCGATCCGAAGGTGCTCATCCTCGACGAGGCGACGGCGTCGCTCGACATCCCGTCCGAGCGGCTCGTGCAGGAGGGCCTCGAGACCCTCCTCGCCGACCGCACGGCCGTGATCATCGCGCACCGCCTGTCGACCGTCGCGATCGCGCACCGCGTGCTCGTGATGGAGCACGGCCGCATCGTCGAGGACGGCACGCCGGACGACCTCATCGCCGGAACCGGGCGGTTCGCCCAGCTGCACGCGGCCTGGCGGGACTCGCTCGTGTGAGACGCGCCCCCCGATGAACGACGCGCCCCGGTACGCCGGGGCGCGTCGTTCGTCACGGGGCGCGACGCGGCCGGGCAGCACGTCGTGGTTGGCTTGCAGGATGAGCAACGACAGCGTGCAGCCCGGCGGCGTCGCCCTGCGCGACCCCTTCTACGGCGCACCCTTCGCCGAGGCCGTCCGACGGTTCTGGCGGAAGTACACGGTGTTCACCGGCCGGGCGTCGCGCGCCGAGTTCTGGTGGTGGTGGATCACGTCGCTGGCGATCGGACTCGCGCTCCAGCTCGTGCCGCAGGCGTTCACACCCGACGCCCCGCTGTTCGAGAACCCCGTCGGGTCGTACCTCTTCGTGCTCTGGGGCCTGGTCACCCTGATCGGCTCGCTCGCCCTCGGCGCCCGACGGCTGCACGACGCGAACCTGTCCGGGTTCTGGCTGTTCGTCAACGTCGTCCCGGGCATCGGCTCGGTCGTGTTCCTCGTCCTGTGCCTGCTCCCGCCGAACCCGAAGGGCGCACGCTTCGACCTCTGACAGGGTCGGCAGCGGGAAGCCGCAAGAGTCGCCCGAGCAGGGGACGGACACGGGCCGGCCGACCTACTGTTCGCGTGTGACCCACACCCCGAGCGGCCCGGCGGCACGCCTGCGCGAAGACCTCACGTACGGCACCGAGCACGTCCTGTTCAGCACGCTCCTCGGATCGGCGCTCGTCCCGCGGGTGGTGCGTCGCGGGCTCCTGAACCTCGCCGGAGCGCACGTCGGGTCCGGCCCCGGTGTCGGGTTCGCCCTCACGGGCTCGGCACGGAACCTGACCATCGGCACCGGCGTCTTCTGCAACAAGCACGTCTCGATCGAGGCCGTCGCGCCCGTCACGATCGGGGACGACACCGCGATCGGCATGCAGGTGCTCATCGTCACGAGCCACCACGGCATCGACGCCGCCGGCGAGTGGGACCGCACCGCCTCCGGTCGTGCGGTGGCGATCGGCGAGCGGGTCTGGATCGGTGCGCGCACGATGGTGCTCCCCGGTGCCGTCATCGAGGACGACGTCGTGGTCGCCGCGGGTGCGGTCGTCGCCGGGCACCTCCGCACCGGCGGGCTCTACGCCGGTGTGCCGGCCCGACGCATCCGTGACCTGCGCCCGTCGGAGGTCGCTGAGGCAGGGGGCGTTGCGGACGTCACGGCGACCGCGGCGGTCGCGAGCGGAGGGGGCGAGCCAGTGCCGGGCCCGGACGGGACCGTGCGGGAGACCGTGGCTCAGAACGGGTCGACCGGGAACCCGGGATCCGTCGGGTCGTAGTCCGTCACGTCGTCCGACGGGTCACCCGGCTCGGGTGACCAGCGCGCCCGACGCATGTCGAGCCTCCAGGCCGTCGCTCCGTGCACGAGCGGCGTGCCCTCCGCGCGGTAGTGCTCGAGCGCGCGGGCCTCGTGGTGGACCGGCGGGTGCCCGCCCGACCGCACCACGCGCCACCACGGCAGGTCGGCGCCCTCGTGCGCCATCACCTTGCCGACCGCGCGCGAAGCTCGTGACCCGAGCACCGCGGCGACGTCGCCGTACGTCATGACCCGACCGGCCGGGATGCTGCGGACCACCTCGGCGACGGCAGCGCCGAAGTCGACCGACGGGGTCGGCTCCGTCGTCACCCGAGGTTCAGGACCGCGAAGTGGTCGCCGTACTGGGTCTCGCGCACGAACTCGAAGCCGAGCGCGCGGAAGAACGCCTCGGGACTGCCGCTGCCGCCCGGCTCGTAGACGACGGTCAGACGTTCGAACCCACGGCTGCGTGCCTCGTCCGCGAGTCCGTGCACCGCGAAGCGACCGACGCCGCGACCCTGGGCCGTCGCCGCGACGTTGACGCGCCAGATCGCGCTGCGCAGCTCCTCCTCCGGGTTGTCCGCGTCGAACGTGCCGATGATCATGCCGACGACCTCGTCACCGTCGAGCACGACGCGGGTCCACGCCGAGCTGGGCTTCACGTCCTCCTCGGCCTGCCCGTAGGTGGTCGGCTGCACGAACTGTTCCTGCCCCGGCTTCAGCGTCAGGGAGTTGGCCGCGGCGGCGGTCGCTGCGGAGAGCTGTTCGAGACGGAGTTCGGCCATGCGGTCAGCGTATCCGTGCCGCCAGTCCGGGGGCCAGCGGGCCGTGCGGACCGATACCGCAACGTTGTCACGGTCCGTGGGACCGGCTCACGGGGCGGTATGGTCGCGACATGGCAGAGCACCGGCGAGGAGCGAACCTCCCGTCGATCGGGGGGTTCAACCGGACCGTCGTGCTCGACGCCGTCCGACGCTCGCCCGAGGGCCTCAGCCGGGTGGAGCTCGCCGGACGCACGGGGCTCAGCGCGCAGACCGTGTCGAACGTGACCCGGTTCCTCATCGAGGCAGGCATGATCGTCGAGTCCGGCACGGTCGTCTCGGGTCGGGGCAAGCCGCGCACGATCCTCCGACTCGAGGCCGGCAGCCGCTACGCGGTCGGGGTGCACATCGACCCCGCGATCGTCACCTACGTCCTGCTCGACCTCGCCGGCACCGTCGTCGCGCAGACCACCACCTCGACCCCCACCGCGGACGATCCCGCCGAGGTGGTCCGCACCATCGCCGACGCCCTGGACGCCCTCGTCGTCGGGGCCGAGGTCGACGTCGACACCGTGCTCGGGGTCGGCATCGCGAGCCCCGGGCCGATCGACGCGGACGCCGGCGTCGTCCTCGACCCGCCGTTCCTGCCGCGGTGGCGCGACGTCCCGCTCCGCGACGCGCTCGCCGAGGCCACGGGCTACCCGGTCCTGCTCGAGAAGGACGTCACGGCGGCCGCGGTCGGCGAGATGTTCCTGGCGGGGGAGTCCGCGGCCCGGAACTTCGCCTTCGTGTACTTCGGTACCGGCTTCGGCGTCGGGCTCGTCCTCGACCACGAGCCCGTCCGGGGCGTGGGGGCGAACGCGGGCGACGCCGGGCACATCATGGTCGACCAAGGGCCCCTCGCCGGCACCCCGGACGGATCCGGCACCCGCGGGGAGGTCGGCGCCGCGGTCGCCCCCGACCGGCTCGTGCAGATCGCAGCGGCGCGTGGGCTGTCGCTCGGCGAGGTGTCCGACGCGGCGTCCGTCGACCGTGCGTGGGACGCGTTGGCGGCGGCGATCGCGGCCGACGACCCGGAGGCGTGCGCGCTCGCGGCCGACGCCGGCCGGGTCATGGGCAACGCGGCCGTGCTCATCGTGAACCTGCTCGACCTCGACCGCGTGGTGTTCGGCGGGCCGTTCTGGTCCCGGATCGCGTCCGCGGCCCTGCCGGCTGCACGGGAGGCGATCGTGGGGTCGCCGCTGCTCGTCCCCAAGCACCCGATCGCCGTGGAGGAGAGCGACCGCGGGGCCGACGTCGCTGCGGTCGGGGCGGCGTGCCTCGTGCTCGACGCGGCGCTGTCACCGCGGGCGAGCACGCTCCTCATCCGCCGCTGACCCGGGCCGCGACGCACGGGGGACATGCCCACCGAGGTGTTGTGAGGTCTGCTCGGTAAGAAGGACGGGTGACCGACTCCGTGCAACCACCCGTCGGGACGGCCTGGCACCGAGCGACCTTCCTGGCGTCCTTCGGCCGGTTCTGGCGCGGGTACACCGTCTTCTCGGGCCGAGCAGCCCGCGCCGAGTTCTGGTGGTGGGCGCTGTGGTGGTACATCCTCGCCAGCGTCGCGCAGATCCCGTACGTGATCGGGATCCTCACGTGGCGGCCGCAGGACATCTCGCCCGCGGACGAAGCGGTGATGGAAGAGGCGCTCCGGTCGATGAACCCGTTCCCGGTGTGGGGGACGCTCCTGTCCTCGTTGCCGCCGGTCGGCCTGGTCGGTCTGCTGCTGTTCGCGCTCCTCTGGCTCGCAGCACTGCTCCCGTGGATCGCGGTGATCGCTCGTCGTCTGCACGACACGAACCGTTCCGGCTGGTGGGTGCTGCTCGCAGCCGTCCCGGTCGGCAACGTGGTCCTGGTCGTCTTCCTCACGATCCCCTCCGACGAACGCGGTGCGCGGTTCGACGGTCCTTCGGGCGCCGGGCAGGGGGAGACGGGGCCGGGCGGTACCGTCGGGGGATGAGCTCCGAGATCCTCCGGTACACCGCCTTCGCCGCCGAGCCGGGCGGTGGCAACCCGGCCGGGATCGTGCTGGACGCGTCCGAGATGTCGGACTCCGAGATGCTCGACACGGCCCGCGAGGTCGGGTACTCCGAGACGGCGTTCGTCGTCGGCGGGACCCTCGACCGCCCGGTCGTCCGGTACTTCTCGCCCGGGGCCGAGGTGCCGTTCTGCGGGCACGCCACCGTCGCGACCGGGGTCGCGCTCGCCGAACGGTACGGCACCGGGGACCGGGTGTTCGTCACCCCGGCGGGGGAGATCGCGGTCCACACCTCCACCGCTCCGGACGGCGCGGTGCTCCTCGCGATGACGAGCGTCGAGCCGTGGACGCGCGCGGTCGACCCGGGACACCTGGCCCGGTTGTTCGCGGTCACGGGGCTCGACCCCGCCGACGTCGCCGACGGGTTCCCGGTCCTCGAGTCCTTCGCGGGCAACCGCCACCCGGTGTTCGTCCTCGCCGACGCCGAGCTGTTCCACCAGTTCCGCTTCGACCCCCGCGTGCTCGCCGAGCTCAAGGACGAGGCGGGGTGGGCCGGCACGGTGACGGTGCTGCACCGCACGGGGCCGCTCGAGTACGAGGCGCGCAACCTGTTCCCTGCCGGCCGCATCACCGAGGACCCGGCGACGGGGTCGGCCGCCGCGTCGACCGGCGCGTACCTCCGGGCGGTCGGCGCGGTGACGCCGGGAGACCGTGTGGTGATCAGGCAGGGGCGGCACGTCGGACGTCCGAGCGTGCTGCTCGTCGACGTGCCCGAGACCGGGGGCATCACGGTGACCGGCGGTGCCACCCCGGTGTGAGGTCGTTCCGGAACGGTACCGGAATCGCTCTTGACACGGATAAGTCAATACGCTGGACTAATCCTGCGCGCGGGTGACGGCACCCGCGGACATCCCGTGCAAAGGAGCACCGATGAAACGCCGCACCCGAATCATCGCCGGTCTCGCAGCCGTGGCAGTCGCCGCGGTCGGACTGGCGGGTTGTTCCAGCTCAGGGTCCGCCTCGAGCGACACCATCAAGATCGCGTACCAGAAGTTCGGCGCCTTCCAGCAACTCGACGCCCAGATGAAGGAAGTCAAGACGGCGTACGAGAAGGAGTACCCGGGCAAGAAGGTCACCCTCGTGCCGATCCAGGCGCAGGGCAACGACTACTACACGAAGCTCGCCCTCATGAACAAGGCGCCGGCCACCGCGCCGGACGTCATGTACGAGGACACCTTCCTCATCAAGGCCGACGCCCAGGCCGGCTACCTCCTGCCGCTGGACAAGTACACGGCGAAGTGGAAGGACTGGGACCAGTTCTACGACAACGCGAAGCAGGCCGGTGAGGGCGTCGACGGCAAGACCTACGGCGTCTCGATGGGCACCGACACCCGGGCGCTCTGGTACAACAAGGACATCTTCGAGAAGGTCGGCCTCCCCGTCCCGTGGGAGCCCAAGACCTGGGACGACGTCCTCGCAGCGGCGAAGACGATCAAGGAGAAGGACTCCGGCGTCATCCCGTTCAACATCTACTCGGGCAAGGCGCAGGGTGAGGCCTCGACCATGCAGGGCTTCGAGATGCTCCTGTACGGAGCCGACGGAGACGGCAACACCCTCTACAAGGACAAGAAGTGGGTCACGGGCTCGAAGCAGTTCGAGGACTCGCTCCAGTTCGTGAAGGACGTCTACCAGGGCGGCCTCGGCCCGACCCCGCAGCAGGCGCTCGACACCAACGTCGGCACGACCATCGCCCAGACGTGGCTGCCGCAGGGCAAGCTCGCGATCGACCTCGACGGCTCGTGGCAGTCCGGCACCTGGCTGAAGACCGGCACCGCCCCGTGGGCGAAGTGGAACGACGTGATGGGGACCGCGGCGTTCCCGACGCAGAACGGTCAGGAGCCCGGCTACAACTCGATGTCGGGTGGCTGGACGCTCGCGGTCGGCAAGAACTCGAAGAACCCGCAGGCCGCGTTCGACTTCATCACGAAGTTCCTCGACAAGGACGGGTCGCTCAAGTACGACACCGAGAACAGCCAGATCGCCGTCCGCAAGGACGTCGCCGAGGACAGCGCCTACACCGACGCGAACCCCACGTTCAAGTTCTTCTCCGGGCTGGTGGAGCACACCAACTTCCGCCCGGCGACGAGTGACTACTCGCAGATCTCGAACGCCATCCAGGTCGCGATGGAGTCGGTCATGACCGGGCAGCAGAGCCCGAAGCAGGCTGCCGCTGCCTACGACCAGGCCGTCGAGCAGGTCGTCGGCAAGGACAACACCGTCTCCGCCGGCTGACGGACGCAGCTCCTGACGGACGTCACCACCTGACGGACGGGAGGCACGGCTCGCGTCGTGCACCGTGCCTCCCGCCCGTCCCTCCCCACCTTCGGAAACCCCCTCCGCACCCGGAAGGCACCCCGTGTCCAGCACCCCCCTCGCGCCGACCCTGTCGGCGCCCGGTGCGCCGCAGCGCACCGACCCGCCGGCGCCGCGCAAGCGGAAGCCGCTACGGAACGTCGGACGGGCCGTCCCGCTCCTGCCCGCCGTCGTCCTCCTCGTCATCTTCCTGCTCGGCCCCGTCATCTCGTCGTTCTACGGGTCGTTCACCAACTCCGCCCTGACCGGCGTCGGCGCCTCCGACCAGCAGTTCGTCGGACTGAAGAACTACGTCGAGCTGTTCCAGGACCCGGACTTCCCGAAGTCCGTCATCCTCACCGTCGTCTTCCTCCTCGCCTCCGCCGTCGTCGGGCAGAACGTGCTCGGTCTCGGGCTCGCGCTCCTCATGCGCAGCGCGAACAAGGTCGTCCGGTCGATCGTCGGCACGTTCGTCGTCGCCGCGTGGGTGCTGCCGGAGATCGTCGCCTCGTTCGCCGCGTACGCGTTCTTCAACGACCAGGGCACGCTCAACGAGTTCCTGAAGGTCTTCGGCATCACCGGGCCGAACTGGCTCTACACGCTCCCGATGCTCTCCGTGATCCTCGCGAACATCTGGCGCGGCACCGCGTTCTCGATGCTCGTCTACTCCGCAGCCGTGCAGGAGGTCCCCGAGGAGATCACCGAGTCGGCCGAGGTCGACGGCGCCGCCGGCTGGCAGCGCCTCGTGTACATCACGATCCCCGTGATCCGCCGCTCGATCTCGACGAACCTCATGCTCACGACACTGCAGACGCTGTCGGTGTTCACGCTGATCTTCGTGATGACGGGCGGCGGCCCGGGCACGAACTCGTCGACGCTGCCGATCCTGGCGTACCAGGAGGCGTTCAAGTTCTCGCAGCTCGGCTTCGGGACGGCGATCGCGACCATCCTGCTCATCGTCGGCGCGGTCTTCTCGATCATCTACATCAAGGCACTGAAGCCGGAGGTGGACTGACCATGTCCAAGCGAGACATCAAGGCAGCTGTGCCCACTCAAGGGCCGGAGGTGGACTGACCATGTCCAAGCGAGACATCAAGGCTGCTGTGCCCACTCAAGGGCCGGAGGTGGTCTGACCATGGCCCTCACCGCTGACCGCCCGGTCGCGAACGCCACCCGCGCGGTGACCGCCCCCGGCGCCCTCCACATGACCTCCCCGCGCGGCCGCACGATGCGCTGGGTGTCGAACGTCGTGCTGCTCGTCATCGCCGTCTGCTTCGCCGTGCCGCTGCTGTGGCTCGTGCTCGCGTCGCTCGACACGCAGGCGTCGCTGTCGGTGAAGATGCCGACGCAGTTCACGCTCGACAACTTCGCCAAGGTGCTCACGCCGGACCTGTCGTTCATCCCACTCGGCAACAGCCTGCTGCTCTCCGGCGGCACCGCGGTCGTCACGGTCGTCGTCGCGATCCTCGCCGCGTACCCGCTGTCCCGGTACAAGATGCGGGTCAACAAGCCCTTCCTGTACAGCATCCTGTTCGGCACCGGCCTGCCGATCACCGCGATGATGGTCCCCGTCTACGCGCTGTTCGTGTCGCTCAACCTCATCGACAACGTGTGGGGCTGCATCTTCTTCCTCGCCGCGACGAGCCTGCCGATGGCGATCTGGATGGCGAAGAACTTCATGGACTCGGTGCCGGTGTCGCTCGAGGAAGCGGCCTGGACCGACGGCGCCTCGATGCTCACCACGCTGTGGCGCATCGTGATCCCGCTCATGCGACCGGGCATCGCCGTGGTGTTCATCTTCGTGTTCATCCAGGCGTGGGGGAACTTCTTCGTCCCCTTCGTGCTGCTCCTCTCGCCCGACAAGGTGCCCGCCGCGGTGAGCATCTTCAACTTCTTCGGCCAGAACGGCGCCGTCGCCTACGGGCAGCTCGCCGCGTTCTCGATCGTGTACTCCGTGCCGGTCATCGCCCTCTACGTGCTCGTGTCCCGGGGCCTCGGCGGCGGCAACGCCCTCGCCGGCGGCATCAAGGGCTGAGCCGGAAGGAACCTCCTCCATGCACTCCGACGAACCGCTCGTCCACGCCCGGATCGCCCGGCTGGTCCGCGACCGCATCGACCCCGCCGTGCACCGCCGCTCGGCACCCGTCACGATCGACGCCTGGCAGGTGCCGGACGAGCCGGTGTCGTTCGCCACCGCCGTCGCCGCCGAGTACACCCCGTTCGACGGCGGCGCCTGGGGCGGGAAGCCCTGGGGCACCACCTGGTTCCGGATCCGCGGCACCGTCCCGGCGGACTTCGGCACCGAGCCCGGCACCACCGCCGAGCTCCTCGTCGACCTCGGCTTCACCAAGCGGAACCCCGGCTTCCAGGCCGAGGGCCTCGCGTGGCGACCGGACGGCACGACGATCAAGGGCATCGAGCCGCACAACGACACCGTCCCGGTCGAGGTCGGCCCCGGCGAGTCCTTCGAGGTCTACGTCGAGGCAGCCGCGAACCCGGACATCGGCGGCGACTCCTTCCAGGGCGCCACGCCGCTCGGCTCGAAGTCCACCGCCGGGTCGGACCCGGTCTACCGCGTCCGCCGCATCGAACTCGTCGAGCGCGACGACACGGTGTGGGAGCTCCAGCAGGACTTCTGGGTGCTCCGCGGGCTCATGGGCGAGCTGCCCACCGACGGTACCCGCGGCGCGGACCTCCTCCGCGGCCTCGAACGCGCCGCCGACGCCCTCGACCCCGACGACGTCGCCGGTACCGCTGCCGAGGCCCGGGCGGTCCTCGCGCCCCTGCTCGCCGTCGGCGCCTCCGGGTCCGCACAGCGCGCGATCGCGGTCGGCCACGCGCACATCGACTCCGCCTGGCTCTGGCCCGTCCGCGAGACCATCCGGAAGTGCGCGCGCACGTTCTCGAACGTGCTCGACCTGATGGACCGCGACCCGGACTTCACGTTCGCCTGCTCCTCCGCGCAGCAGTACGCCTGGATCCGTGACGGCTACCCGTCGATCTGGGAGCGCATCAAGCAGCGGGTCGCCGAGGGACGGTGGATCCCGGTCGGCGGCATGTGGGTCGAGTCCGACACGAACCTGCCCGGCGGTGAAGCGCTCGCGCGGCAGTTCGTCGCGGGCAAGCGCCTGTTCCTCGAGGAGTTCGGCATCGACACCCCCGAGGCCTGGCTGCCGGACTCGTTCGGCTACTCGGGTGCGCTGCCGCAGATCGTCCGCGCCGCCGGCTCGAAGTGGTTCGTCACGCAGAAGCCCTCGTGGAACGAGACGAACGTCATCCCGCACACCTCCTTCCACTGGGAGGGCATCGACGGCTCGCGCGTCCTCACCCACCTGCCACCGGCGGACACCTACAACTCGGACGTCTCACCCGCCGACCTGCACCGCGGCGAACGGCAGAACAAGGAGCGGGGCGTCGCGAACACCTCGATGCTGCTCTACGGCTTCGGCGACGGCGGTGGAGGACCCACGCGTGAGATGGTCGCCGCGGCCCGACGCCAGCACGACCTCGACGGTTCGCCCCGGGTGACGCTCGGCACGCCCGCCGACGTCTTCGAGGAGCTCGAGCGCGTCCTGCCCGAGCCCGCCGTGTGGTCGGGGGAGATGTACCTCGAGTTCCACCGCGGCACCTACACGTCGCAGATCCGCACCAAGCAGGGCAACCGTCGCTCCGAGCACCTCCTCCGCGAAGCCGAGCTCTGGGCCGCGACCGCCGCCGTCCGGCACGGGCTCGACTACCCGTACGAGGAACTCGAGGAGGCCTGGCACACCGTCCTGCTCCAGCAGTTCCACGACATCCTGCCGGGCTCGTCGATCGCCTGGGTCTACGAGGTCGCCGAGGAGAACTACGCCCGCGTCGCCGAGGTCCTCGAGGGACTGATCGGCACCGCCACCACCGCGCTCGCGAACGGCGGAGCCGCGGCGCTCGCCGGGGTCGGGGCATCCGCCTCCGCCACGGCCGCCGGACACGGCGCCGGACTGCTCGACGCACCGAGCCCCGAGGTCGCCGGCGAGCGGGATGCCGACGTCACGGCCGCCGGCGAGCGGCTCGTCCGCTTCAACGCCTCGCCCGTCGCGTCGGGCGGGGTGACCGCCCTGGGTGGTTCGCCGACCGACGGGGAGCGACCCGTGCCTCCCGTCCGACACGGCGACCACCTCGTGTTCGACACCGGCGTCGTCACCGCGACCATCGACGCGACCGGCCACGTCGCGTCACTCGTGGCGAACGCCACGGGCCGCGACGCGATCGCACCGGGCGCGTCCGGCGCGGAGTACACCGTGTTCCGCGACACCCCGAACCAGTGGGAGGCCTGGGACATCGACCGCGCCTACCAGCGCAACGGCACCGTGCTCGACGCCTCGGACGTCACGGTGGACGGCGACACCGTGGTGGTGCAGCGGTCCTTCGGGTCGTCGACGATCACGACGCGGCTGTCCGCCGTCAAGGGGGCTCCCGAACTGCGGATCGAGACCGAGGTCGACTGGCACGAGCACCAGAAGCTCCTCAAGCTGGCGTTCCCGCTCGACGTCCGGGCGTCCGTCGCCTCGAGCGAGATCCAGTTCGGGCACATCGACCGGCCGACCCACCAGAACACCTCGTGGGACTCGGCCCGCTTCGAGACGAGCGCCCATCGCTGGGTCCACGTCGCCGAGGCCGGGTTCGGGGTCGCGGTCGCGAACGACTCGACCTACGGGCACGACATCACCCGGTCGACCCGGGCCGACGGCGGCACGACGACGCTCGTCCGCGAGTCGCTGCTGCGCGCGCCGACCTTCCCCGACCCCGACGCCGACCAGGGGCACCACGTGTTCCGCACGGTGCTGCGGGTCGGTGCCACCGCGCTCGAGGCCGCCGACTCCGGGTACCGGTTGAACCTGCCGGTCCGGGCCGTGCCGGGATCGACCACGGTCGATCCGCTCGTGACGGTGTCGTCCCCGCAGGTCTTCGTCGAGGCCGTCAAGCTCGCCGAGGACCGCTCCGGGGACGTCGTCGTCCGGCTCTACGAGGCCTCCGGTGGTCGGGCGTCCGACGTCGGGGTGTCGTTCGGCTTCGACGTGGCGTCGGTCACCGCCGTCGACCTGCTCGAGCGGCCGGTGGAGTCGTCGTCCTGGGGTGCCGGGGAGCCGGTCGTGCTCACCCTGCGCCCGTTCGAGATCGTCACGCTGCGGGTCCGGCGGGCCTAGCGGACGACGAGCCGGGCCCGAGGCAGCGGGTCCGGTGGAGAGGCT
Source organism: Curtobacterium flaccumfaciens (assembly GCF_051548005.1). Classification (GTDB taxonomy): domain Bacteria; phylum Actinomycetota; class Actinomycetes; order Actinomycetales; family Microbacteriaceae; genus Curtobacterium. The sequence goes on from NZ_JBPUGH010000028.1 coordinate 18,470, forward strand.
GCGGCGTCGGGGGAGCTCGGGTGCGCTCCCCCGGCGCCGCGCTGCGTGCGCGGGGACGGCCGGGAGGCACGGCCAGCGCGGTCTGCGTCGGCGGACCCCGGCAGGTGACCGGTCAGGGCCGGGAGGCACGGGCTCGTGCGGTCGGCGCCGGGTGGCTCCGGCAGGTGGCCGGTCAGGGCCGGGTGGCCGGGTGGCCGGTCGGTCGGGTGGCCGGGTGGCCGGGTGGCCGGTCAGCGCCGCTGGCGCCGGAGCCGCACCACGTCGGCCTGCCGCAGCTCGTCGAGGGACCGGACGCCGAGCAGCCGCATCGTCCGGAGGACCTCGCCACGAAGGATCGTGATCGCTCGGTCGGCTCCCGCTTCGCCCCCGGCCATCAGCCCGTACAGGTGGGCGCGCCCGACCCACGCGAAGTCGGCCCCGAGTGCGATCGCCGCGACGACGTCGGCGCCCGACCGGATCCCCGAGTCGAGGTGCACCTCGGCCCGACCGGCGACCGCCTGCACGGTCTCCACGAGGTGGTCCAGCGGGGCGGCGGCACGATCCAGCTGCCGTCCGCCGTGCACGGACAGCGTGACCGCGTCGGCTCCGACGTCGACCGCGGCGACGGCATCGGCGGCGCACTGCACCCCCTTCACCACGAGGGGCCCCGACCACTGCGACCGGACCCAGGCGAGGTCGTCGAGGGTCATGCCGGCGTCGAACACGGACGCGAAGACCTCGGCCATCGACCCGGAGGCCTGGTCCACCGAGGCGAAGGACAGCGGCTCGTCCCGGAGGTGGGCGAGCCACCACCGAGGGTGCCGGACCGCGGACGGCACACGGCGAGCATCGAGTCGCACCGGTACCGCGAGGCGGTTCACGGCGTCCCGCCACCGGGCTCCGGCGGTCGGTGCGTCCACCGTGACCACCAGCGCCTCGTACCCGGCGGCGGCGGCGCGTCCGAGCACCGCACGCACCCGCCCACGGTCCCGGTGGAGGTACAGCTGCATCCAGAGCCGAGCGCCGGGAGCGGCCGCCCGGAGCCCGTCGATCGTCGACGTGCCCATCGCGGACAGCGTGAAGGGGATGCCCGCGCGCGACGCGACCCGGGCTCCGGCGACCTCGCCGGCCGGGTGCACGAGTCGCGTGAACCCGATCGGGGCGATCCCGAACGGCAGCGCCGACGGGGCGCCGAGCACCTCGGCAGCGGCGTCGACCTCCCGCACGTCCCGGTACGCGCGGCCGGTGAACTCCAGGTCCGCGAACGCCTCGCGGGACCGACGGGCGGTGATCTCACGCTCTGCTGCCCCGTCCGCGAAGTCGAACACCGCACGCGGGACCCGACGGCGTGCGAGGACCCGGAGGTCGTCGATGCTCGGCGTCCGGTCGAGCACACGGTCGACGGAACGAGCTGCTGCCGACCACCGAGGGGGCGTCACCGTCGCGTCTCACCGGCGACGACCGCCGCCCAGTCACCCGTCCGTACCCGACCGGGCGGCGCCGGCAGGACCTCGGCGACCCGCGCCGCGACCTCGTCGGCGTTGCGGAGGAAGTAGATCAGCTTCGTCGCCGCGTTCGTCACGAGCCACGGCGCCTCGACCCGCACGCCGCTGTAGTCGCGCCGGTGCACGTCGCTCTCCCGGTCGTCGAGCGTCGCCGTCCCGTGCGTCCGGACGACCCCGTACCGCAGGCCGACCGGCTCCGCGTCCGCCATCGCCGGGATGAACCGGGACACCCCGTCGAGGATGCGCTGCGCGAGCTCCTGCTGCACGCCTGCGGGGGTCGCGCCGTCGAGGGCCCGCATGATGTCGGCCACGCCGTCGCCCGCGGGGTAGGCGTGCACGTTCGTGTGGGGTGCGTACGTGACCATGCCACGCCCGTCGCCCATGTTCGAGAACATCGCGAACGGCCCGATGCAGAAGAACGTCGACGGCAGCTCGGCGATCGACTCCGGCAGCCGGAGTTCGAGCAGCGCCTTGAGCCGGTTCACGGCCTCGTCGTTCACCGGGAGCCCGGCGCTCGCGGTGAGCCGGTCGATGTTCTCCCACGTGCAGTCCACGACCAGTGCGGCGTCCAGGTCGGTGGCTGCACCGTCGACGTCCCGGAGGTGCACGACCGCGTGCCCGGTGGACCGCAGCTCGAGACCGGTCGCCTCGGCACCGGTCACGACGCGGACCCGTGGCTCCGCGGCGAGTGCCGCGACCAGGCCGCGGCGAACGTGCGGCCAGTCCATCAGGACCTCCCGGGTGTCGAAGCCCGCGACGACGCGCTCGGCAGCGGTGTCCCCCGCGTACTCCTCCGGGGCGAGTTCGCGGACGAACGCTGCGGGATCCCCGTACGGGAGCGCCCCGTCGTGGTCCGCCCACAGCTCGGCGTAGCGCTCCGCGAGTGCGCTGTGCGTCGACCGGATCTCCTCCGGGGAGAACAGCGAGTCGCGCGCGATGAAGTACCGGGCATGCCGGAGGAACGCCGGGGCGTCCGGGCGGTCGCCGAGCGTGCAGCCGGGGACACGGGTGACGAAGTCGATGGTGTGCTCGAGCAGCAGGAGCGCCGTCGCACGGTCGGCGTAGTGGAAGCCGAGCCCGAGTCGGGCCGGCGTGCCGTTGCTCGTGCCCTCGAGGAGGCCTCGACGGTCGACGAGGGTCACGTCGTGTCCGGCGTGTGCGAGGGCGAGGGCGGTGGCGCATCCGGCGGCTCCGGCACCGAGGACGGCGATGGGCAGGTGATGGGTCATGCCCACTGATCGGCCCGGGCAGGGCGCCGGGTCGGTGTGGTCGGCGAGCCCTGCGCTGGGTCCCCGGGTATGCCCAGGTGGGCAGCGGGGTCCGCGGTGGGCTCCGCCGGGGGTGCTGCGGTGGGTCCCGTGGCCGAGCGGACACGGGGAGCCGGCTCAGGAACCCGTCGATACCGTGGCGCGCATGGCCGTCACGGAGATCTGGCTCGTCCGCCACGGGGAATCGGAGGCCAACGTCGCCGCCGCCCGCGCCGAGGCCGAAGGAGCGGACGTCATCGACGCGGGACACCGCGACGCGGACGTCCCCCTCAGCTCGCTCGGGGAACGCCAGGCGCGCGCGCTCGGCACCGAGCTCGCCGATCGTGGGCTCGACGACGTTCCCGTCGCCCTCTGGGTGTCGCCGTACCGCCGCGCGCAGCAGACGATCGGGATCGCGCTCGAGCACGGCGGCCTCGAGGAACCACCCCGGCGCACCGACGAGCGGCTCCGGGACCGCGAGCTCGGCGTCCTCGACCTCCTCACGCGGCAGGGCGTGCGCAACCGCCACCCCGACGAGGAACGCCGCCGCGAGTGGCTCGGCAAGTACTACCACCGGCCGGCAGGCGGGGAGTCGTGGGTCGACGTGATGCTGCGGCTCCGTCAGGTGCTCGCCGACGTCGACCGTCTGGACGACACGGAGCGGCTCGTCGTCGCAGCCCACGACGCCGTGGTCATGCTGACCGTCGCCGTGTGTCTCGACCTCGACGAACCGGCCCTGATGGACTTCGCCGCCACGCACACGGTGGCGAACGCATCACTCACCCGGCTCCGACGCGACGGTGCGCGGAGCCCGTGGTCGCTCGAGGAGTTCTCCTCGGTCGGCCACCTCGACGACGACGAGGTCACCGAACACGGCGGCCGGAAGGACGACGCCCGTGTCCGCTGACCCGATCACCCCCAACTTCCTCCGCGACTGGGCGCTCCCCGAGCCCGGCGCCGGCAAGTACGGCCGCGGTCAGGTCCTCGTCGTCGGTGGTGCCGCACGGACCCCCGGCGCTGCGGTCCTGTCGGCGCTCGCCGCACTCCGGGTCGGAGCCGGACGCCTCACCCTCGCGGTCGCGCGGAGCGTCGCGCCCACCGTCGCGGTCGCGGTCCCGGAGTCCGGGGTGGAACCGCTCGACGAAGACCCGGACGGCCACGTCGCGATCGGCGCGGGCGAGGGCATCGCGGAGACCGCCGGCAGTGCGGACGCGGTGCTCATCGGGCCCGGCCTGGACGAGCCCGAGGGCACGCGGGACCTCGTCGCGACCCTCGCCCAGGCCGTCGGACCGGACACCCTGGTGGTCCTCGACGCCTTCGCACTCGGTGTCGCGGCGGACCTGCGAGCAGAGCTCGAACCGCTGCGCGGACGACTGGTGATGACCCCGAACTCCGGTGAAGCGGAACGACTGCTGGGCCGGGAGTGCGGCGACGACGCCGTGGCCGACGCCGCCGAGGTCGCGCAGCGGTTCGGGGCGGTCGTCGCACTCGGCGATGCGATCGCCACCCCGGGCGGCCGGACCTGGCTCAAGGGGACCGGGACCGGGGGCCTCGGTACGAGCGGCAGCGGCGACGTGCTCTCCGGCGCGATCGTCGGGCTGCTGGCGCGCGGAGCGGACCCGGCACAGGCGGTCGCTTGGTCGTCGTACGTGCACGCCGCCGCGGGGGACCGGTTGGCCGTGCAGGTCGGGCCGCTCGGTTACGTGGCGAGCGAGCTCGTGCAGGAGATCCCGCGGGTCCTGGTCGAACTCGGCGCCTGACGAGCCGACGCCCGGCCACCCGGCAGTGCCCGGACTCAGGGCCGCAGGGACGCCACGGCCTTCTCCACCCGGCGCGCCCGCGTCTCCGGTGCCTTCGCCTGGAGCACCGGGTCCACGAGGGCCCGCTGCCTCGAGTTCGAGAGCGTCTCGAACGCCGCACGCACGCCGCCCGCGTCGAACGCCGCACCGAGGTCGTCCGGCACGTCGACGGTGCGCGGCAGCGTGTCCACGTCGATCGTGACCTCGACGGTGTCACCCGCCGTGACGCCCGCGGCCTCCCGGTGCTCCGCCGACAGGGGGATGAGCGACTGCGCCCCCATGACCCCGACGGTCGACCGGTACGAGTGGCCGCCGTCCAGCGTGACGACCACCGGCGGACGCTTCCCGGCGCCGAGCGCCTCGATGGCCTCGGGCGGGACTGGGAGCCCGGTGGCCGTCTTCCGTGCCTGCAGGACCGTCGTCGTGAACCGCACGGCGCGAGCCGACCACCGGGGCGCGCAGTCCGCAAGAGCAAGTGTTCGACCCCCGTTCACCGAGCCGATCCGGACCGCTAACCGGCCCCGGTCATCCTCGTCTCCGACCGAGTCGCACAGTCGTGCGGAACGGATCCCCGACCCGGAAGGCACACCCCGTGCAGCACAAGCGCACCCTCGCCGGCATCGCCCTCGCGGCAGCCGCCATCGTCACCCTCGCCGGTTGCTCGGCGACGAGCAGCGCGTCCACGAAGGACGACTCCGACTGGAAGACCGCGACGAGCGCCCAGTCCGCCGGCGGCATGGACGCCCTCGTGAAGGCCGCGAAGGCCGAGGGGCAGCTCAACGTCATCGCGCTGCCGCCGTCGTGGGCGAACTACGGCAAGATCATCGACGGCTTCACCGCGAAGTACGGCATCAAGGTCAACTCCGCGAACCCGAACGGCTCGAGCGCCGACGAGGTCGCCGCCGTGAAGTCGCAGAAGGGCCAGTCCACCGCCCCCGACGTGCTCGACCTCGGCAACGCCGTCATGCAGCAGAACCTCGGTCTGCTCACCGACTACAAGGTCGCGAACTGGTCGGACATCCCCGACACGCTCAAGGACGCGGACGGCAAGTGGACGCGCGACTACACGGGCCTCATGTCGATCGGGTACGACTCCTCGAAGGTGCAGACCGCCCCGAAGGACCTGAACGACCTGCTCGGCTCCGAGTACAAGGGCAAGGTCTCGATCGCGGGCGACCCGACGCAGGCGAACCAGGCCGCGAGCGCGGTCTACCTCGCCGCGCTCGAGAACGGTGGGTCGGCGGACGACATCACGAAGGGCGTGGAGTACTTCGGCAAGCTCAAGCAGGCCGGCAACTTCCAGAACGTCCTGCCCTCGCAGGCGACGGTGGCCTCGGGCGAGACCCCCGTCGTCATCCAGTGGTCGTACAACAACCTCGCCTGGGGTCCGGCCGCCGGGTCGAGCGGGAACAAGAACTGGAAGACCGTCGTCCCCGAGGGGCAGGCGCTCGGCTCGTACTACTCGCAGGCGATCAACAAGGACGCCCCGCACCCCGCGGCCGCGCGCCTGTGGCAGGAGTACATCGCGAGCCCGACCGTGCAGAACCTCTACCTGCAGGCCGGCGCCTTCCCGTCGACCCTCGCCGCGCTCGAGAAGTCGGGCAAGGTCGACGAGGACGCCCTCCAGGCCGCCGGCGGCATGCCGAAGGACTACGTCGAGCTGACCGACGACCAGGTCACGGCCGCCGCGAAGGTCCTGTCCGCGAAGTGGTCCGCCACGATGGGCTCCTGACCGGCATGACCACCGCATCGGCTCCCGGGGTGCCCACCGCCCCGGGCACCGCGGCGCCCTCCGCCCCCGTCACCGGCGGGCCGGCCGCCACCAGTGCGGCGCCCGCCGTCACCGGCGCGACCGCAGCGACCGATGCCACCGCCCGACGCGGCGCCGGACCCCGTGTCCGGCGCCGCGTCGGCGTCGCGTGGCTCGGCCTCACCCCGTTCGCCGCGTACGTCCTGCTCTTCCTCGCCGTCCCGGCCGTCATCGCGGTGGGCAGCGGCTTCTTCGACGCGTCCGGCCGGTTCACGTTCGCGAACCTCGCGGCGTTCGCCGACCCCACCGTGCTCCGCGCGTTCGGGGCGTCCTTCGGCCTCTCCGCCGTCTCCGCCGTGGTCGGCGCCGTGATCGGGGCGGTCGTGTGCTGGGCGTTGTCGGCACTCCGGCCCGACGGCCTGGTCCGCTCCGCGATCGACGCGGCCGCGAGCGTCCTCGCCCAGTTCGGCGGGGTCATGCTCGCCTTCGCGTTCATCGCCACGATCGGCGTGCAGGGGCTCGTGACCACCTGGCTCGTGTCGACGTTCGGTGTCGACCTCAACGCGGGCGGCGCCTTCCTGTACACGGTCCCCGGGCTCGTCCTGCCCTACGTCTACTTCCAGGTGCCCCTCATGGTCCTCACGTTCATGCCCGCCCTCGAGGGCGTGAAGACGCAGTGGGGCGAGGCCGCAGCCACCCTCGGCGCCTCCCGCGCGACGTACTGGCGGCGAATCGCCCTCCCCGTGCTCGCGCCGGCGTTCTGGGGGTCGCTGCTGCTCCTCTTCGCGAACGCGTTCTCCTCGTTCGCGACCGCCGCGGCGCTCATCTCGCAGGGCGGCATCGTCCCGCTGACTATCCGCACCCAGCTCACGAGCGAGACGATCATCGGCCTCCAGAACGTCGCCGGGGTGCTCGCCTTCGGCATGGTGGTCGTGATGGCCGTCGTCATGGGCGCGTACTCGCTCCTGCAGCGACGGGCCGCGAGGTGGCAGCGATGACCGCGGACACCGCTCCGCGGACCCGGCCGGGAGGCGCGGCTCGCCCCCGCCGGTTCGGCCCGGCGCCGTCACGGGTCACCGCCGCGATCGTGCTGGTCGTGGTCGGCCTCGTCTTCGCCGTCCCCCTCGTCGCACTCCTGCAGTTCACGTTCCGACAGGGCACCGACGGCGGCCTGACCCTCGACCACTACACGGCGCTCGCCGACCCGGTGAACGCAGCGACGTACCAGCCGGTGTTCGACGGCCTCGGCGCCTCGCTGCTCATCGCCGTCATCACGGTGGCGATCGTGCTCCTGGTGCTCCTGCCCGCGCAGATCATCACCGCACTCCGCTACCCGAGGCTCCGCCGGGTGCTCGAGTTCGTGTGCATCGTGCCGATCACCGTCCCCGTGGTGGTGCTCGTCGTCGGGTTCATCCCCGTGTACCAGGTGGTGTCGCAGGTGTTCGGGTCCGGCGCCTGGACGCTCGCGTTCGCGATCGGCATCGTGTCGCTGCCCTTCGCGTTCCGCCCCATCGCCGCCGCCCTCACGGCGATGGACGTCGCCGTCCTGTCCGAGGCCGCCCGGTCGCTCGGTGCCTCGTGGTGGACCGTGACCTGGCGCGTCCTCCTGCCCAACCTCCGACGCGGGATCACCGCCGCGTGCTTCCTCACGATCACGGTCGTCCTCGGCGAGTACACCCTCGCCTCGTTCCTCTCCCGCACGACGTTCCAGACGGCGCTGCTGCTCGTGCAGTCGACCGACCCGTACGTCGCCGCGATCTTCTCGCTCGCAGCGCTGCTCTTCGGGTTCGTGCTGCTCGTCGTCATCGGCCGGGTCGGCGCACGCCGCCGGCACGCCCCGAAGGAGTCCGCATGACCACCACCGCCCCCGCCGCACCGGCCACGCTCGCGAGCACCGGCGCCACGGTCGAGCTCGTCGGCGTCGAGAAGCACTACGGTGCCCACCGGGCCCTCGCCGGACTGTCGCTCCGGATCGAGCCCGGCGAGTTCGTCTCCCTCCTCGGGCCCTCCGGCTGCGGCAAGACCACGGCCCTCCGAGCGCTCGCGGGCCTCGAGGCCGTCGACGCCGGCACCATCCGCATCGACGGCTCGGACGTCAGCAGCGTGCCGGTCAACCGCCGCGACATCGGCATGGTGTTCCAGCAGTACTCGCTGTTCCCGCACATGACGGTCCGGCAGAACGTCGCGTTCGGCCTCGAGATGCGGAAGGTCCCGGCGGCCGCCCGTCGCGAGCGTGTCATCGAGGCGCTCGACATGGTCCACCTCGCCGAGTTCGCCGACCGGTACCCGCACCAGCTCTCGGGCGGGCAGCAGCAGCGGGTCGCCCTCGCCCGGGCCCTCGTCACCCGCCCCCGGGTGCTCCTGCTCGACGAGCCGCTCTCCGCGCTCGACGCCAAGGTCCGGGTCACGCTCCGCGACGAGATCCGCCGCATCCAGAGCGACCTCGGCATCACGACCGTCTTCGTCACCCACGACCAGGAGGAAGCACTCGCCGTCTCCGACCGGATCGCGGTCATGCGGGCGGGGGACATCGAGCAGGTCGGCACGCCGGAGGAGCTCTACCGCAGCCCGGCATCGGCGTTCACGGCGGACTTCGTCGGGCAGTCGAACCGCGTGCGCGGTGACCTCCGCGGCGGCGACGTGTTCGTGTACGGCTTCACGGTGCCGGCGATCGACCCCTCCGCGGCGGACGGGCCGGTGGTCGCCTACGTCCGCCCCGAGGACGTCGCCTTCGCCCCGGAGGGCATCACCGGCACCGTCGTCTCGTCGAGCTTCCTCGGGTCGATCCGCCGCACGACCGTCCGCCTCGACGACGACACCATCGTCATCGTCCAGCACGAGGTCGGCGACCGCCGCGCGGCCGGCGACCCGGTCGCCGTGCGCCTGAC
>NZ_JBPUGH010000029.1:0-27023 GCF_051548005.1 Curtobacterium flaccumfaciens
GGCCGTGAGGGGGTACGACAGGACCCGCCTCCCCCGGGCACCCGCTGGTTCAGTGGACGTCGGCGGGACCGGACGGTCCCGCCTACGGGCCACCGCCCGGACACCGTCGTCCCGGAAGGACCACACCATGACCACCATCGCCATCGTCGGCGCCGGCAAGGGCCTCGGCGTCGAGACCGCCGCCCGCTTCGCGCGCGAGGGGTTCTCGGTCGCGCTGATCTCGCGCAACCAGGACCGACTCGACTCCCTCGCCGCGCAGCTCCGCGAGCAGGGCCACACGGCTACCGGCTTCGCCGCGAACGTCCGTGACGGGGACTCCCTCCGTGCCGCACTCGAGCGGGCCACCGAGCAGCTCGGACCGATCGAGGTGCTGCAGTACAGCCCGCTGCCCGCGAAGGAGTACATGCGGCCCGTGCTCGAGACGACCGCGGAGGACCTCGTCGGCCCGATCGAGTTCTCCGTGTACGGCGCCGTGAACGCCGTCCGACAGGTGCTCCCTGGCATGCGCGCACTCGGGAAGGGCACGATCCTGTTCGTGAACGGCGCGAGCGCGGTCCGACCGGGCGCGCGTGTGACGGGCACGTCGGTGGCCTTCGCCGGAGAGAGTGCCTACGCGCAGCTGCTGCACGACGCCGTCGCCGAGGAGAACGTGCACGTCGCGCAGCTCATCATCCCCTTCGGGATCGACGACGGGCAGGAGGAGCACTCGGGCGCGTCGATCGCCGAGCGCCTCTGGACCCTGCACAACGAGCGCGGGGAGTTCCGCACCTACGCGGAGTCGCTCCCGGAGTGACGCCCCCGGGCGGGGCGCGACGGTCAGTGGATCCGCGGGAACCGGGCGGCGAGTACCTCGTTGTGGAGTTCCCGGGCGGCCCTGGCGCGCCGGACCTCGTGGACGAGCCCCAGGGACATCGGGTCGGGCGCGCTCCGCGCCGCCTGGGACAGGCCAGTGCGAGCGACGCGGCGTTCGCTCCAGCGGAGCAGGAAGACACCCGTGCGGTGCGCGGCACGTTCGAGCGGCCCGGCCTGGGGCAGGTGGAGTGCGGCGTTCATGATCCCTCGGTTTCGTCGTCGAAGACGGGTACGGCCGCGAAGCGGACGAACACCCGACCGGAGCCGGGTTCGTCGGCATCCGGGTCACGGCGCTGACGGAAGGTGGTGAGGAGCTCGAGCGTCGAGTCGGTGAGCTCCTGGAGTTCGGCGGGCGTCAGGCGCATGACGAGCGTCGACAGGGTCGCGGCGTCGCGCCATGCACCCAGCGATCGTTCGTCCCGGGCGATGAACTCCCGGATGACCTGCTCCGCGTGGTCGTTCGAGCCGGCGGCCACGAGGCGTGCCGCGGCGAGTGCGGCCGGCGACTGGGGTCCCTCGGAACCGCCGCTGTGCAGCGTCGCCGGCGTGCGGCGCCACCAGCGCTCCCGTCCGTTGCCGCGGCCGTCGACCTCTTCGATGAACCCGTGCTTCTCGAGCTGCCGGAGGTGGTAGCTCGTGGAGCCGGAGGACTCGCCGACTCGTTCGGCGAGGGTGGTGGCGGTCGCCGGGCCGTGCGTGGCCAGCTCGTTGAGCAGCTGTGCACGCAGCGGGTGCGAGAGCGCCTTCATCTCCGGGAGGTCGAGGACGCGGTGTTCGGTGGCCATGACCCGAGCATACGACTGCAAAAAGGTCTTTGCAACGCTTTTTTTGCAGTGTTTTGTTTGCAGAGAAGCCTCTGCCGTCGGATCAGCGCGCAGCTGCCTCGATCGCGTCCGCCATGTCCTCAGCGACCCGGACGTTCGCGGCGGCCGTGGGGTGGATCCCGTCGGGGGTCGTCCCCGGCTCGTACGCGCCGTCGGCCGCGCGGATGGCGGTGAACGGGTCGACGTAGGACCAGCCGTGCTCCTGGGCCTCGGCGCGGAGCTCTCGGCTGAGGACGAGTTGGCCGGCCCGCCGGTCGGCGCCCCAGAGGCTCGTCGTCCGGTCCGACGGCGGGCCGGCGACGATCAGCACGTGGTGTGCGTCGACCTTCCGGACGACGGCGTCGACGTTCGCGGTGATCCGTCCGACGGGGACGGCCTGGTTGACGTCGTTCGTCCCGAGCTCGACGACGAGGACGTCGGCGTCCGGGACCGGCCCGATCTCGTGGAGGACCTGGTCGGAGCGGTACCCGCTGTGCGCGTAGCCGCCCACCGCGTGGAGGTCCGGGTCGCCCTCGAGCTGGTGCAGCCACGAGTCCGGCCGCGCCGTGATGGAGTCGCCGGCGTACGCGAAGGTGACGGCGTCCGTGGCGTGCGCCGTGTCGAGCGCGCCCCGGACGACCTGGTCGGGCGTCCGACGGAGCGCCGCGTCCTGCCGCAGCACGGTGTCCCTCCGGATGACCGTCTCCTGCTGGACGGCGACGGCTCCGTCCGCCGCCGCGGTGTGCGCGGTGGCGATGACGACGGCTCCGGTGCCGACGAGGGCGGCGGAGGCGATGATGCTCATGAGGACCACGAGATGGCTGGTGCGGGACACGACTACAGGTATCCCGCGGAACGACCCGGAACACCAGACCCCAGACCTGGGGAATCGTCGCGGTGACTGTGGCTTCTCGCACCCGGCGCTGGGAACGGGTCAGGGTGCACGGCGTACCGCCAGACGTCGACCCCGTCCCGACGTGAGCCAGGTGGCCGTGGTGACGAGGACGGGCAGGCCGATCGCGAGCAGCGCGAGCACGGGCCAGTCCGCCACGAACGGCATGTGGCTGACGCCCGGGGGCGTCTCCCCGAACCGCAGCGTCAGCGCTCGTATCGGGAGGAGTCCGAGCACGGTGCCGATCACCGCGCCGACGGAGGTGAGGATCGCAGCCTGCCACGCCGTCGTCCGCCGACGCAGTCGGGGGGCTGCGCCGATCGCGTCGAGCACCTCGTCGTCACGTCGACCGTCCGCCCGCGCGAGTCCGATCGCGACCGCGGTGGCGCCGATGGTCACGGCCGCCGCGAGCGCGAGCGCCAACGCCCGGACCGGCGCGCTGGCGTCCACCGGACCGGCCTCGTAGGAGAAGCTCGGCGCCGATGCCTGCGCCCGTGCGGAGCCGCCGTAGCTCTGCCATGCCGAGGCGAGCTCCCCCCACTGCTCGGGTGAGACCTCGCCGTCGAGTCGGGTCACGAGCAGGCCGTCCACGGCGGGGACCCGGTACCGCTCGGCGGTCGCCTTGGTCATGAACACGCCGATCTGGATCGGCGGGTCCTGCTCGTCGAGGACCGCCGGGATCGTCGTCGTGGCGTCCGGGTGCTCCGGGTCGGGCGACGTCGCGTCCTTCCAGCTGCGGCCACGGAAGGTGTCGAGCCGGACAGCGTCTCCGTGGACGTACTCGGGCCACAAGGAAACGGCCTTCCCGTCGCCGAGGGCGTCGCGGACGGCGGCGGACGGCCGGTGCCCCGTGAGCACGCCGTAGTCGTCGACCGTCCCGGTGAGGACGTGCGCGCTGCCCCCGGGCTCGAGCCACGAACCGCAGGACTCGTCGGTGCAGCCGGCGGGGCGCTCCCAGAGGTGGAGCTGCGTCAGGGTGCTGGGTTCCTCGGTCGGTTGCTCGTCGACGAGTCCGAGCACGCGGATGCGGTCGTGGTCGAGCACGCGGGCGCTGACCTCGGCCGCCCGTGCCGTCACCGCGGCGTCGTAGCCCTGCGGGTACGACCGGCTGTCGAGCCGTTGGACGTCCGCCGTGGCCACCCCGACCGCGGTGCTGTACTGGTAGTCGCGGACGTACTGGGCGTGCTGCGAGGCGTTCCACGTGATCACCACGGAGGCCACGAACACGACGCTCATCACGCTCGCGAGCACCGGCACGGTCCGGACCGGGTTCCGACGCGCGTCTCGTCCTGCCATCCGCGCCGCGAGCCCGAACCGGCTCGACACGCGCGCGACGAGGGCGAGCAACCACGGCGAGCAGATCGCCACCCCGAGCTGCACGAGGCACGGCCCGATCGCCACACCGGCGCCGACGACCCATGCCCAGTCGTCCCGTTGCCCGCTCTGCTCCGGCCGGTCGTTCAGGACGAGGACACCGATGCCGCACGCAAGGGTCATGACCGCGCCGAGGGCGATGAGGAGCGGTCCCCACACCCGACGACGGCGGGTCGTCGCGCGGCTGGGGTTCTCCGGGCGGAGGGACCCGCGGAGACCGGCCAGCACGTTCACCCGGGTGGCGGCGCGGGCGGCGGCGAGGGAGGACAGGACACCAGCGACGACGCCGGCGACCGCGATGCAGAGGAGCATCACCACGGGGACGTGCAGCCCGGGGAAGGAGTTCACGTTGCCGTTGTCGAGCAGGTGGAACGCGAGCGCTCCGATCCCCACGCCGATCGCCGTCCCGAGGACCGCTCCGGCCGTCCCGAGCACGAGTCCGGACCCGGCGACGACCGACCGCACGACGCCACGCTCGGCACCGACGCTCGTCAGGATGGCGTACGAACGGGCATCGGCGCGGGTACCGACGAGGAACGCGGCACCGGCGAGCAGCCCGACCTCGAACAGGGCGAACACCCCGACGAGCCCCAGCCCGGCGATGTACCACCCGAGGCTCTGCGGGCCGGAGGAGCCGTCGATCCGTTCGTCCGGCGGATCGAGCACGACCGGACGCGACTGCACGACGATGCCGTGGTCGTTCAGCCGCTCGATCTCCGACCACGTCGGGGCGTCCGTCGGCAGGTACACCGTGACCGCGCCACCCTCGGAGCGGCCCGTCGAGATCGGGGCGGCGTCCGCGGCGATGCTCCCCCACGGCAGGTAGACCGTCGTCTCGTCCGGATCCTGCCCGAGGTCACGCATCGTCCCGGTGATCGTGAAGCGCTTCGTCACCGGGTCGGTCACGTCGACCGTGTCACCGATGTGGAGCCCGGTCTTCGCGAGCATCGCCGGCGTCACCATCGCCTGGTCGCGTGCCGTCGGCGCCGTGCCCTCGAGCACGTGCCAGTGCCCGTCGAGCACCGGATCCCACGTGTCGCCGAGCGTCGCGGCGGTGCCGACCGGTCCGTGCACACCGCGCAGGACGACGTCGGCGGTCGTCACCGGGATCGCGAGCGCACCTTTCGGCACGTACTGCAGCACGTCGGCGAAGGGGGTGTCGTCATCGGCCTTCGCCGCAGGGCTGTTCTCCTCGGTCTGGGTGTTCGTCCAGTACACGGGCTCCTGCCGCATGCCCCGGGCGTCGGGTTGCTGCGTCGTCATCTGCGCCTGGGCGTGGCCGAGGTCGTACCGGAGCTGCTCGGTGGTGGTCGGCTGCGTCGACATGAACAGCACCGAGACCCCCGCGAAGCCCATCGTCGGCAGGCCGATCAGCGCGATGATGAGTGCTGCGCGCCCGGTCTTCGCGAACGCCAACCGTCGGCCCAGCCGGAGTGCCGGCCGGAGCCGGATCACGACCGGGTCCGGTCCGCGAGGGCCATCTCGACGCCGGAGTACACCGTCTCGTCGACGACCCGGCCGTCACGCAGGAACACGATGCGGTCCGCCCAGGCGGCGTGCCGGGCGTCGTGGGTGACGAGCAGCGCTCCGGCACCCGCGTCGACGTGCCGACGGAGCATGCGGAGCACGACCTCGCCGGTCTGCGAGTCGAGGGCACCGGTCGGTTCGTCGGCCAGGACCAGCCGGCGCTCGCCGACGACCCCGCGCGCGATCGCCACACGTTGCTGCTGCCCACCCGACAGGTCGTCCGGGAAGGCGTCGGCGCGGTGACCGAGTTCGACGTTGTCGAGCGCCAGCTGCGCGGCCCGGCGGGCACGGCTGCTCTTCCAGCCGTCGAGCTCGAGCGGGAGTGCGACGTTCTCGATCGCGGTCAGGGACGGGATGAGGTTGAAGTCCTGGAACACGAAGCCGACGAGACGTCGGCGGAGGGCGGCGAGCTCCTTCGCCGGACGGTCGGCGACCCACTCGCCGTCGATGCGGACCTCGCCGCTCGTCGGGGGCAGCAGTGTGCCGGCACAGGCCAGGAGCGTCGACTTCCCCGACCCCGAGGTGCCCATGACGGCGACCATCTCCCCGCGGCGGATGGTCAGGTCGACACCGGCCAGGGCGGTCACGGCCTTCGCGCCGGAGCCGTACTGCACGCTCACGGCGTCGAGCTCGAGGAGCGGAGCCGCGGCGTTCACCGGGCGCTCCGGACGGTCTCGTCGGAGAACGTGGACGAGGACGTGGACGCGGCACGATCGTCCGGTCGGTACCGGGAGACACTCGACTCGACGTGGTCGAGCCAGCGGACCTCGGCCTCGGCCTGGAACACCATCGACTCGAGCACGAGCGACCACGCGAGGTCCGTGGCGGGGTCCGCCGTGCGCTTCAACCGCGTCAGGTCCTGCAGGTTCCGGACGGCCGCGCCGCGCTGGACCTGCACGAGCCGCTCGACGTCGACGCCCGGCACGGTGACGGCCAGCGCGAACTTGATCGCGAGTTCGTCGCGACCGCGCTTCGCCGGGACCGGCTCGCTGAACCACCGTGTCACGGCGTCGCGGCCGGCTTCGGTGGCCGTGTAGACGACGTGCCCGTCGTCGTCGGCGTCGCCGCGTGCGACGAGCCCGTCGCGCTCGAGCCGGTCGAGGGTCGTGTAGACCTGGCCGATGTTGAGCGGCCAGCTCCCGCCGGTGCGCTGCTCGAACTCCCCCCGGAGCTGGTACCCGTAGCCGGGTCCGTCCACCAGCAGCGCGAGCACGCCCATCCGTACGCTCATGACACTCCCCCTCGTCCGGCCCGTGGTCGGGCATACCGAGTATGCCCATACCCGGTATGCATCCGCAAGAGCACGACGCCCCGGCATCCCCAGTGGACACGGATCGAACGTGCACGGGTCACCCCGTCCGCTGTCAGACCGGCTCCCTACCCTCGGACCGTGCCCTTCCGTTCCCGCAGCCGGAACCCCGGTCGCACGGTCGTCGTCACCTTCGTCGGTGCGGCGCTCGTGGTCGGGGTCGTCGTCCTCCTCGCTCCGCGCGTGCTCGACGTGCTCGGGACGCCGGGGTCGGCGATCGGATCACTGCTGCCGTGGATGGGCGTCCTGCTCGTCCCGGTCGCCGGACTCGCGCTCGGGACGCGGTCGAAGCGGCTCGCCGTCCTCTCCGTCGCCTACGCTGCGGCCTGGTCGGTCGCGGTGCTCCCCGGGGTGCTCGCCCCCGCGGCGACGGGGGAGCCACAGCTCACCGTCGTCACGCAGAACGTCGAGGCCACCAACGAGGACCCGGCGGCCACCGCCTCCGCCATCGCGGCACGGCACCCGGACGTCATCGCGCTCGAGGAACTCACCGGTGACTCCGGAGACGCCGTGCAGACCGCGCTCGCCGACGCCTACCCGCACCACTACCGCGTCGGCTCGGTCGGGGTGTGGAGCCGGACGACGCTGAGCGACGGGGAACCCCTCACGCTCGGACTCGGATGGGCGCGGTCCCTGCGGGTCACGGTCTCCACCGCGATCGGCGACGTCCGGGTCTACGTCGTGCACGTCGACTCGTTGCGGCTGCGGACCGAGGACGCCCGGCCGACGATGCTGCGGTCGCTCACCTCTGAGGTCCGCGACGACCCCGCCGAACGGCTCGTCGTGGCCGGGGACTTCAACGGCGGCGCGTCCGACCCGCTCATGGCGCCGCTCCGCGCAGAGCTCGCCGAAGGGGGCGGCTTCGGTTTCACCTGGCCCGCGCAGATGCCGGTCGTCCGGCTCGACCACGTCTTCGTCCGCGGGCTCGGCACCGTCTCGACGAGCGTCCTGCCGTCGAACGGCAGCGACCACCGCGCGGTGCTCGCGCGCCTGCGCGCCGCCTGATCCGAGCGGCGACGGACGCCGCAACACGACGGACGGGAGGCCCGTGACCAGCCGGTCACGGGCCTCCCGTCCGTCGTGGGGTCGCGTCAGCGATCCGGCGACCTCAGTGGCCGAGGCCGGAGAGCTCCTCGAACTCCTCGTCGGTGAGTTCGACGACGGCACCCTGCAGGTTGTCCTCGAGGTGGTCGACGCTCGACGTTCCGGGGATCGGCAGCATGACGGGCGAGCGCTTGAGCAGCCACGCCAGGGCGAGCTGCGCCGGCGTCGCACCCTTGCGCTCGGCGATCGCGGTGAGCGGCGAGTCATCGCCGGTCAGACCGCCGGTCGCGAGCGGGAACCACGGGATGAAGCCGATGCCCTGCTCCTCGGACCAGTCGAGGAGGTCCTCGGCGTCGCGCTTCTGCAGGTTGTACAGGTTCTGCACGGAGACGATCGTGGCGTGCTCCTGCGCGGCCTTGACGTCGTCGACCGAGACCTCGGACAGGCCGATGTGGCGGATCTTGCCCTCGTCCTGGAGCTTCTTGAGCTCGCCGATCTGGTCCTCGAGCGGGACCTTCGGGTCGATGCGGTGCAGCTGGAACAGGTCGATGCGCTCGAGGCCGAGGCGGCGCAGGCTCATCTCGGCTTCTTGGCGGAGGTACTCCGGACGGCCGACCGGCGGCCACTCGTTCGGTCCGGTGCGGGTGAGGCCGGCCTTCGTGGCGATCACGATGTCGTCGCCGTACGGGTGCAGGGCCTCGCGGAGCAGGTCCTCGGCGACGTAGGGGCCGTAGGAGTCGGCGGTGTCGAAGAAGTCGACGCCCAGTTCGACGGCGCGCTTGAGGACACGGACGGCCTCGTCGTGGTCCTTCGGCGGTCCCCACACGCCGGGGCCGGTGAGCTGCATCGTGCCGTAGCCGAGGCGGTGGACCTCGAGGTCGCCACCGATGCGGAAGGTGCCGGAGGACGCTGCGGGACGGGTGGTGTCGGTACCAGTGGTCATGCACGCCGTTGTACGCCGCACCCGTGACGCGTCCCTGAGCGCCCGTCCCCCACGCGAGGCCGCCGGATGCGGATGTCGGACGTCGACCCCGCGCTCCGCCGGCGGCTTCCGCGGGTACGGGGTCTCGCCCCGCTCCAGTCCGCCGACGAGCTTCGCGATCCGGTTCGCCCGAGCCGCCGCGCTCGGGGCCGTCGTCACCCGGTGCAGCACCGCGTACCGGTTCGTGCCGTCGAGCTCGGCGAACAGCGCCGCGGCGGCCGGGGCGGCGTCGAGCGCTGCCCTGAGGTCATCGGGCACCGTCGCGGTCGCAGCCCCCGCGTAGGCACGATCCCATCGACCGTCGCCCTTCGCCCGGTCGATCTCGGCCTGGCCCCGTTCCCGCATGCGGCCGTCCGCCACGAGGGTCGCGACGATGCCGATGTTCCGCTGCGACCACAGGGACGCCCGTCGTCGGGGCGTGAACCGCTGCCGGAAGGTGGCGGCGTCGCGGCCGCGCTTCTGCCCGTCGATCCACCCCGAGCAGAGCGCCTCGTCGAGCGCTTGGTCGTAGGTCAGCGACGTGGGCTCGGTCGTGCCCTTCTTCGCGAGGACGAGCCACACGCCGTCGGGGTCGTCCTCGTGCTCGTCGAGCCAGGCGCGCCACGCTGCGGCGTCGGGCAGCACGAGGTCCTCGGTGTCCATGCGCCGATGCTAGGCCGCACCGCCGACGCGGTGACGATCGTGGCGGACCCGCACCGAGCCTCCAGGCCGGGTCACCGGGTCACCGGGACGCCGGGTCCACGTCCTGTCAGGACGCGACCCGGTGCCTCAGAACCGGTGCCTCAGACCCAGTGCGGCTGCGACAGCAGCCCGTCCGGGTCGACCTGCTCGGCGATCCGGTGCAGGCGCGAGGTGTTCACGCCGAAGTAGTCCGACGGGTCCGTGATGGCCGCGTCGCAGTAGTTCGCGTACGCCGCGCTCCCCCACGCCGGCGTCATCGCCTTCCGGAACGCCCGCACGTACGCGTCGAACGGTGCCGGGTCCGTCCCGTCCGCGAACACCGACGTGTACTGGACGGTCATGAGCGCCGACCGCCACGGGAAGGCCGAGTCCGTCCGCCCGACCCGTGCGACCGCCCCGCCGAGGGCGTCGAGCGAGACGCCGCCCTCGAGGTTGCCGGACACGTCTCCGGCTGCCGCCGCGTGCTGCACGAGGACGTCGATCTGGGCGTCCGTGAGCTTCGTGCCGCCGATCGACGAGGTCGCCGCCTCGGACACGCGCTGCGGCTTGCCGGCGAGCGCGGACATCGCGGCGCCGTAGGACAGCTGCTCGGCGGTGTGCCGTGTCGGCTTCGCACCCGTCGCGGCGATGAACCCGTCGACCGAGGCGTCGGCGCCGGTCTTCGAACCGGTCCACACGCCGGTCACGGTCACCGACAGTGCGGCGTGCCGCGACCCGCCGAGCAGCTTGAGCGTCGACCACAACTCGTCGTCGGCGGACGGCGCCCAGTCCTGCCACGCGCGGACGACGTCTGCTGCGGCCGACGCCGGGAACGCGAGCTCGAAGAGCAGGACGCCCGGCGCGGTGCGGGTCCGGAAGGTCAGCGCGGTGACGACGCCGACGGTCCCGCCCCCGCCGCCTCGGCAGGCCCAGAACAGGTCCGGCTCCGCCTGTTCGGAGACGTCGTGCACGGCACCGTCGGGCGTGACGAGCCGCACGGCCGTGAGCTGGTCACAGGTCAGGCCGAAGGAGCGTGTGAGCACGCCGACACCACCGCCGAGCGTCAGGCCGCCGGTCCCGACGGTCGGGCACGAGCCGGCGCCGATCGCCCGGCCCTGGGCGGCGAGGGTCGCGTACACGTTCGCGAGCTGCGCACCGGGGCCGATCGTCGCGGTGCCGTCGGCGTGCACCTCGATGCCGTCGAGTTCCTTCGTGCTGATGACGAGCGAACGCGGGACGTCGGTACCCGGGGCGCCGCCGGCCGACCAGCCGGTGTACGAGTGACCGCCCGCACGCAGCGCGACGGGGGTGTTCGTGTTCCGCGCGAATGCCAGGCCGGCCTGCACGTCCGCCTCGCTCGTGGCGAGCAGGATGCCCTGCGGGTCGGCGTCGTCGTAGCGCGGGTTCTCGAGCACCCGGGCGCTGTCCCAGTCCTGCGATCCCGACCGGAGGAGCGTTCCGGACACCGCGGCGGCGAGGGCCTGCCAGGAGTCGGGGCCGCCCGTCGTGGAGGACGAGGTCGGTGTGCGGTCCGGTGCCGCGTCCGTCGCGGAGGCCGACGGCGTCCGGCCCGGCCGCGGCGCCCCACCGGAGCACGCCGCCAGGAAACCGGCGATCCCGATGCCCACGCCGCCACCGATCAGCGCGCGGCGGCTGGTCCGGCGGGGGGCTCGGTCGGCGGAGTCGGAGTCCATCGCCCCTGTCTACGCCATGTGCGACCACTCCACGAGGCCGTCCTCAGCGCGTGGTGCTGCTGATCCGCACAGCGTCCGCCCACTCCCGGACCCAGTCCGGCACGGTGAGGTCCCGCGGCGCGGGCCCGGTGACCGCGAGCAGCTCCGTCGGGGTCACGTGACCGCCGTCCCGGTGCAGGAACCGCGCCTGCACGACCGCCCGCGCGATGACGCTGTCGCGGCGGACGAACGTCTGCTCCATGTACACCGACCGTTCGTCCATCCCGAGCACCCGGGTGCGCAGGGCGAACCGCTGCCCGAGCGTCAGGGACCGCTTGTACGTGATGGTCTGCGCGGCGACCACCGCGTACCACCCGCGCTCGGACGCCGCCTGCCAGAACCCGGAGCGCGTGAGCAGGTCGTAGCGCCCGAGGTCGAGCAGGGACAGGTACTTGCCGTTGTTGACGTGCCGCAGCGGGTCGAGGTCGGTGGGTGCGACGCGGAACGGCGTGCGTGCCTCGTCCCAGAGCGAGGTGCCGCGACCGAGCCGGGACGGACGCGTGCGTGCGAGTCGGGTGCGCAGGGTCAGGAGCAGCAGCCGGAAGTACAGGTTCACGGACCGATCACACCAGTTGCACTCTGCACCCGGCGACTGTGTTGGAGGAACCGCACCAGCGCGTCCCCACCTGGGCGGGCACCGTCAGTGCCTCCCTCCAAACGCGGATCGGCGAGTAGACCGGACCCATGCAGACACGCAAGCTCGCAGACCTCGAGGTCGGGCCGATCGGCCTCGGCACCATGGGCATGAGCGCCTTCTACTCCGGCGCCGGCTCCGACGACGACGAGTCGATCCGCACGATCCACCGCGCGATCGACCTGGGCGTCACCCTGTTCGACACCGCCGAGGCGTACGGCCCGTACACGAACGAGGAGCTCCTCCGCCGCGCGCTCGCCGACCGCCGCGACGACGTCGTCATCGCGACGAAGTTCGGGTTGATCACGCACACCGCGGGCGAGGCCACTCCGGCGACCGAGCGCGGGATCAGCTCCGCCCCCGAGTCCGTCCGGGAGGCGCTCGAGGGCTCCCTCCGCCGCCTCGGCACGGACCACATCGACCTCTACTACCAGCACCGCGTCGACCCGGCCGTCCCGATCGAGGAGGTCATCGGACAGCTCGCCGGGTTCGTCGAGGAGGGGAAGATCCGTCACATCGGGCTCTCCGAGGCGTCGGCGGCGACGATCCGCAAGGCCCACGCCGTGCACCCGATCACGGCCCTCCAGAGCGAGTACTCGCTGTGGACGCGCGACCCCGAGGGCGAGGTGCTCGACACCCTCCGCGAGCTCGGCATCGGTCTCGTGCCGTACTCCCCGCTCGGCCGCGGCTTCCTCACGGGCGCGATCACCAGCCCGTCCGACCTGGACGACGACGACTTCCGCCGCGCGAACCCGCGCTTCGCGGAAGAGGCGTTCGCGCAGAACATGCGGATCGTCGACTCCGTGAAGGAGATCGCCGACGAGGTCGGCGGGACGCCCGCACAGGTCGCGCTGGCGTGGCTCCTCGCGCAGGGCGACGACGTCGTGCCGATCCCGGGGACGAAGCGGGTCAGCCGCCTCGAGGAGAACGTCGGTGCGACGTCGATCACGCTCTCGCCGGACCAGCTCACGCGGCTCTCGTCGCTGCCCGTGCCCACGGGTGACCGCTACCCCGACATGTCCTCGATCGGTCGCTGACACGACGGACGCGCGTCGCTGACGCGACGGACGCGCATCGCCGACGCGACCACCTGACGGACTGGAGGCCCGTGGCACGCTCGCCACGGGCCTCCCGACCGTCTCGTGGTCGCGTTCGGACTAGACCTCCGCGGCGAACGACGCCGCGCGGAGCTGCAGGTCCTCGATCCGCTGGAGCCGTGCGGCCTCCACGTCGTAGCCCTCGTAGGCGGGCGGCGGCAGCTTGCGGACGTTCCGCGAGCACTGGAAGTCCTGGCAGACGAGCGTGCCGACGGTGTTGCCGTTCCGACCGGCCTTCCCGGACCGCTTGGCGCTGTAGAACACGACGTCGTTCGGCAGCTTGACGTCCTGGCACCACGAGCACTGCGCGCGGTTGCGGGGCGAGGCCTCGGCCTGCCGGAACAGGATCCCGACGAGCTCGCCCTCGAGGGTGGGGACGACGGCGTAGGCGCGACGACCGATCCTCGGGTCACGCCAGCCGAGGTAGTCGAGCGCCTCCCAGTCGATGGTCTCGAAGTCCTCGGGGAGGGTGATGTCGCCGGTCTCCTTGCGGGAGGCGTTGACGAACGACGTGCGGATGGTCTTCTCGCTGACGGGCAGCATGGTGTGTCGCTCTCGACGGGCCCGGGGCACGCGGTCGCGCGCCGCGCCGGGCGGAGGGGATCAGGGGTCGGTGACGGCGGCCGCACCGCACGGTGCGACCGGGGGCGTCACGCCCTGATGCCGGCGCTCTGCGCGCCGACCACCTCCTGGAAGCTCACCCGACCAGCCTACGACGACGTGTCAAGCCGGGCGTGTCGGAGTCGTTGCGCCGTCGGGAGTCCCGCTCGTCGGTGTCATGCCGAGACGGGCGTCGCGCGCAGCAGCACGAGGGACCCGTCGTACGAGGGCCGGACCCGGAGCGAGCCGTGCCGACGGTCCCACTCGCCGGACTCGAGCGCGTCCCGCAGTGCCGCGACCGACCGCCGCGCGGTGATCTCGTCCACGAACGACCACGCCGAGTTCGCCAGCCGCGCCCCGGGGTCGAGGAGTCGTTCGGGCCGGGCGTAGTACGCCTCCGAGAAGCCGTCGACGCACGTGAAGGGGATCGGCAGGCGGGTGGTCTCGACCTCGCCGCCGAGTGCCGCCGCGATCCGGTCGAGAGCGGGGTAGCGGCGTGCCTCGGTCGCCATCACCTCGGGGGCGTACTCGGCCAGCCAGTAGTCCTGCACGCGGTCGGGGTCGCACGTCAGGACGACGACCGGTCCCCGGGTGACCCGTCGCACCTCGGCCAGCCCGCGCTCGAGGTCGCCCCACTGGTGCACCGAGAACGTCGTCATCGCGGCGTCGAACGTGTCGTCCGCGAACGGGAGGTCCTCCGCGGTAGCGTCGATCGCCGGCGGCAGGGTGTCCGGGCGCTGCGCGCGCATGGCGGCCGAGGGCTCGACCGCGGTGACCTCGCGGTCGGTCGGCTCGTAGGAGCCGGCACCCGCGCCGACGTTGAGCACGGTCCGGGCGTCGCCGAGGGCCTTGGTGATCGCCCGTGCGAACGACGGTTCCGGGCGACGCCAGCGGCGGTACTCGTGGCCGATCACGGCGTAGTCGGCGTCACCGGCGGATCCGTCCGAGGTCCTCGTCACGGCCCCAGCCTACGGACCGCCGCTGCTACGCTCGCCGGATGTTCTCCGGGGGATTCGCCGTCGTCACCGTCGTGTACCTGCTCGTCGTGCTCGCTGCACTCGTGCTGGGTGTCGCGCTCATCGTGCTCGTGTTCGCGGGGATCCGGGTGTTGCGGCTCTCGGCGGTCGAACGTGCGCTGCGCATCGAGCGCCTCCGGCTGGAGAACGCCGGCCTGCTCGACGGACTGGACGACGACGAGCCGGGGCCGCCCGCCGCGTAGTGCGCCTGGGCCGGCTCGATGTCGTCGGCTCGCTGTCGTCGGACGACAGATCCGACGTCGTACGACGACGGCGCTGTCGTTCCGGCGCGCCTGCAATGTCCCGCGCGTGCAACGAACGACGTGACCGATGTCGCACGACAGCGGCGCCGTCGTTCGGCAGCGACGTCGCCGCGGCCCGCCGCCCGACGCGCGACCCCACGTGCGGGCTACACCGCGGCGGACCGCTCCGAACGCTCCGTGGCCGCCCAGGTCCCGAGGAGCGCGAGGTTCCGCTCCGACTCGCTCCCGAGCTCGGCCCCGTACGTGAACATCGTCAGCCCGGGGTCCGCGACGAGGTCGAGCGCCTCGTACGTCAGCTCGAGCCGGCCGACGACCGGGTGCTCGATGCGCTTCCGGCCCGTGCGGTGCGACCGGACGTCGTGCGCCGCCCACCACGTGCGGAACTCCTCGCTCCTGGTCGAGAGCTCCCCGACGAGCGTCACGAGTCCGGGTTCGCACGGGTTCGCGACGGCCGCGGCACGGAGGATCGCCACCGCGTCCCGCGCGGTCTGGGCCCAGTCGGGGAAGAACTCGCGGGCGGCCGGGTCGAGGAACGTGAACCGTGCGGTGTTCACCGGTCGACCGGGCCCTGCGAACATCGGCGAGTACAGCGCCCGACCGAGCTCGTTCGTCGCGACGACGTCACCGCGCTCGTTGCGCACCCACGCCGGTGCACCGGTGATCGCGTCGAGGAGCTGCTGCACGCCCGGTCGCACGCGGGTCGGGACGTTCCGGTGCATGGTCTTCACCCCGGCGTTCGCCAGGCGGGCGAGGTCCCACAGGTGCGTGCGCTCGTCGTCGTCGAGCCGGAGGGCTGCCGCGAGACCGTCGAGCACGCTGTCGGAGACGCCCTTGAGGGTCCCCCGCTCGAGTCGCGTGTAGTAGTCGACGCTCACCCCGGCGAGCATCGCCACCTCGTGCCGTCGCAGGCCCGGGACCCGTCGGACTCCCCCACCGAACGTCGGCATGCCGACCTGGTCCGGGGTGAGTCGCGCCCGTCGTGAGGACAGGAAGTCCTGGATCTCCTTGCGCACGTCGATACCCATGCGCGCAAGGCTACGTGGCGGAACCGGTACCGGGACAGGTACCGGGAGGGCCTGCCTCGGTACCGGGTCCGCACGGATCGGACGGGAGGCCCGTGGCGGCGCCGCCATGGGCCTCCCGTCCGCTGGTGGTCGCGACTAGAGCGCGCGTTCCCGCGCGACCAGGCGCACGCGCGCCACGCGGTGTCCGTCCATCTCGGTGACCTCGATCGACCAGTCGTCGAGCTCCACCACGTCCCCGACGACGGGGACGCGGTCGAGGTGCACCTGCACGAGCCCACCGACGGTCTCGTAGTCGCCGTCGGGCAGGACCGGCCCGCCGTCGGCCGCGAGGTCCTCGAGGACGAGCGAGCCGTCGACACCGTCGGCACCGGCCGACACGGCGTCCGGCTCGGCGGTGTCCCACTCGTCCTTGATGCGACCGACGAGGTCCTCGAGCAGGGCCTCGAGCGTCACCATGCCCGCGCTGCCGCCGTACTCGTCGACGACGAGCGCGATCTGGTGGCCGTCGGTGCGCATCTGGGCGATCGCGCTCGACAGCGACTTCGTCTCCGGCATCGCCAGGACCGGCCGGACGAGCGTCGCGAGCGGTGCCTCGGGGTCGGCGGGGCGGAGGAGGTCTCGGAGGTGCACGAAGCCCGTGACGTGGTCGCGCGAGCCCGAGGTCACCAGGTACCGGGAGTGCCCGGCGTCGAGCGCGTGGTCGGTCGCCTGGCGGACGGAGAGGTCGGCGTCCATGGTCGAGACGTCGTACCACGGGCGCATCGACTCGCGGAGGGTGCGGTCCCCGGCGTCGAGAGCGCTGCGGGCGATCTGCCGGCCCTGCGCGTCGATGGCGTCGTGCTCGGCGACGAGGTCACGGAGCTCCTCGGTGCTCATCGACTCGCTGCGCGCGTTCGGGTCGCCGCCGAGCAGTCGCACGATCGCGTTCGTCGTGCTGGACAGCACCCAGATGACCGGGCGCATGAGGGTCGCGAACCGGTCGAGCGGCGGGGCCACGATCATCGAGAAGCCCTCGGCGCGCTGGAGGGCCAGGCGCTTCGGGACGAGCTCGCCGAACACCAGCGACAGGTAGGCGATGACGAGGGTGAGCAGCACGAGGGCGACGGCCTCGGCGGCTCCACGCTCGAGGCCGAGGCCCTGCAGCAGCGGGGCGATGTCGGGTGCGATCGTCGAGGCGCCGTACGCGGCCGAGAAGAACCCGGCGACGGTGACACCGATCTGCACCGCGGAGAGGAAGCGGTTCGGGTCGCGGCTGAGCTGGGCGACGCGTGCACCGCGCGGCCCCTTGCGTTCGAGCTGCTGCAGCTGCGACTCGCGGAGGGAGACGAGGGCGATCTCGGCGGCGGCGAACACACCGCCGACGAGCACGAAGAGGATGACGAGCCCGAAGGCGATCCAGGTGTCGGCGCCCATCAGCGGGTGGTCCGCTCAGGTCGGGGCGGAACCGGTCGCGATCGGGCGCTGGGCCTGTGACAGTCGTCCATGCCTGTGAGCCTGCACAGGGGTTCTGGGAGTCGGCCCCGCGGTGACTGCGGGGGTGCTGTGGATCGGCTGCCTAGGCGGTGATCGGGCGTCCGGTGTGGGCTTCCAGCCACGCGGCGGGGTCGATCGGGGTGACGCCGTCGAGGAGCACCTCGAGGTGCAGGTGCGCTCCGGTCGAGACGCCCGAGTTGCCCACCTGGCCGATGAACTCGCCGGCCTCGACGGTGTCGCCGACCTTCAGCGGGGTCGATCCCGGGATCATGTGGCCGTACAGCGTGGCGACCTTGCGCCCGTCGATCACGTGGTCGATCACCACTGCGGTGCCGTAGTTGAAGTACGTGCCGGCGACGCGGACCGTGCCCTTCGCGATCGCGCCGATCGGGGTCCCGAGCCCGGGGGTGAAGTCGAGCCCTTCGTGCAGCGACGAGCACGCTCCGCACGGTGCCGAGCGGTAGCCGAAACCGGAGCTCATCTGCACCGGCCCCGGGAACGGCGAGCGGACCTCGCCCCCGAACGACACGGAGCCGCTCGCGGTGGCCTGCTCCTTCGTCGTCGAGCCGCCGCCGATCGTGAAGCCGTCACGTGCAGGGTCGGCGAGGGCGGCGAGCTGCGTGACCGAGTAGTCCTGACCGACGACGCTCGGGGCGAGGGTCGCGGTGGCGATCGACGTGCCGGAGGCGGCGTGTGCCGGGGTCGCGGAGGCGGCGAAGAGCACGAAGGCGGCGAGGGCGCTGGTGAGGGTGACGCGGCTCGCGCGGTTCGCCGACCGCAGCGGGTTGACCCGGGAGCGCAGCGGGCGTCGCGGCTGCGCGGCTGCAGACGCCGTGACCGTGCGGGCGGCGCGCGTCGGGCCTGTGGCATCGCGGTCGACCCGGCGGATGCGGGCCTCGCTGTGTGCGGTTCCGGCGTGCTCCGTGGTGGCCCGTGCGGCGGCGACCCCGCGACCGCTCGCCACCCCGCGACCGGTGTCGGCCGGGCGGTCGGTGGTGACCGCGCGCTCGGTCGTGACCGCACGATCGGCGACGACCGCCCGACCGGTCCGGCGCGGTTGCTTGCGGGCCGCGGCGCGCTCGGCCTCGAGGGCTGCGCGGCGCGACAGGTGCACGACCGGGGTCTCCGGGTGCTGGTCTGGGTGGGGTGCAGTCGTCATGGCCGCCCACCATTCTGCACGACTCTGTTCGTTTGTACAGACCCCAGTGTGATCATTCCGTTACCGGACGCACCCCGACGGCACGACTTCCCGTGTCGATCAGTACTGTCCGAGGAGAGCGACCGGAAGGACCGGAACCGATGGCCCGAACGCCGCGTGAACGCCACGAACCGATCGACCTGCGCTCCGCCGAGGTCGTCCTCGCCGGCACCCAGGAACTGCTGCCCGTGCTGCGCTCCGCCGCGGTCCGTGCCGGGGTCGACGCCACGAAGATGCGGGTCGTCGGCGTCGACGACCTCCCGGATCCGAGCGAGACCGGCGACGCCGAACTCGCCGTGATCGCGATCCGCCGCCCCGGCGACGACCCCGCGTTCCACCGGGCGCACGAGGCCGCGGAGCTCATCGACCCGCTGCTCGCGCCGAACGCGGTGCGCATCGTCGTGACGGTGTCGGGTGTGACCCGGCTCGCGCCGAAGGTCGAGCGCACGCTGACGTCCGAGGTGCTGCACCAGATCGGCGCCGCGGCCGCGCCGACCGGACGCAACCGGCCGTTCCGGAACCTCCGGATGCGCCTCGGGCTCGCGGCGCTGAAGACCTCGGGTGTCCGGGTGTTCCGGATCACCATCGGCCACTAGGACGCTGGCGCTCCGCGGAGCTCGAGCGCGATCTGCTCGGCGTCGAGGTTCTGCAGCATCGCCTCGAGGACCTCGGCGTCGAACGTCCCGTCGTCGCGGGCGTCGAGGATCGCGCGCCGCTGCGCCTCGAGCACCGCGAGCCGTCGGGCCTTCTCGCGACCCATCCACGCGCGGAGTTCGGTCGGGTCCGCTGCCTCGAGTTCCTCCCGTCGGGCCGGGGGCTCCTCGCGCGCCGACGCGACGGACTCGGACGCCGCGCGCATGAGCTCGATCAGCCGTCGTCGTTCCGCGGCGTCGGAGGCGCTCGTGTCCGGGGACGGCTCCGCGATCCGCCGGAGGAGCGGCCCGATGGTGCCGCCCTGGAGGACGAGCGACAGCACCGCGACGGCGAACGCGATGAGGACGAGGAGTGCGTGCTGCGGCGTGGTCTCGGGCTCGAGCGTCTGCGCGGCCGCGACCGTCACCGCACCGCGCATGCCGGCCCAGACGACCGTGGTGCCCTCACGCCAGCCGAGCGGGGCGCGACGGTAGTAGGCGATGTCGGCCAGCATTCGCCGGAGCCGCACGGTGAAGCGGTCGAGCTCGCGCTCCGACGGCTGCCGGTTGCCGGGCCGGTGCTCACGGATCATCTCGCTGATGGCGTCACGGTCCTCGGTGCGGCCCATCTCGCCGACGCGTTCCTCCATCCGGGCGCCACGACGTGCGCTCACCGACAGGGCGGCGAGCAGGGGGACCACGTACGCCGCGCGGACGACGAGTGTCAGCACGAGGGCACCGACCGCGATGAGGACCGCGGGACCGATGCCCACGTGCTCGACCCGCACGTCACGGAGGATCCCGGAGAGCTGCAGTCCCATCGTCAGGAAGACCGCGCCCTCCAGCACGAGCTCGATCGTCCGCCAGTTCTGCGCGTCGGACAGCCGGTGCGACGGCGGGAGCCTCCGCGGCCCGACGATGCCCGTGAACAACCCCGCCACCACGGCCGCGACGAGCCCTGATCCGCCGAGGACCTCCGTCGGGACCGCTGCGACGAACGGGACGGCGAACGAGAGTGCCGTGTTGATCGCCGGACTCGACACGCGGCGCCGCACGGCCACGTTCGCCCAGCCGACGAGCCAGCCGACGACCGCCGCGAGTGCGACGGCCCACGCGAAGTCGCCGAGCGCCCCCCAGAACGAGAACGACGCCGCAGCGGCCGCGATCGCCGTGCGGAGCAGCACCAGCGCGGTCGCGTCGTTGAGCAGGGACTCCCCGTCCAGGATCGACACGACGCGGCGGGACACCGAGGTCTGCTTGACGATCGACGTCGCCACCGCGTCGGTGGGGCTGACGATCGCCCCGAGTGCGATGCCCCACCAGATCCCGATGCCCGGGACCACCCAGGCGAAGAACAGCCCGAGGACGACCGAGCTCGCGACGACGAGCAGCACCGACAGGCCGCTGATCGCGCCGAACTCGCGCCGGAAGTTCATCGACGGCATCGACACCGCGGACGAGTAGAGGAGCGGTGGGAGCACCCCCGCGAGGATCCACTCGGGGTCGATCCGGACGTCCGGCACCCACGGTACGAGGCTCGCCGCGATGCCGACCGCGACGAGCACGAGCGGTGCCGCGACGCCGATGCGCGGGCCGAGCACGGCCGCACCGGCGATGGCGAGCAGGGCGATGACGCCCACGACGAGGAGTTCGGTCACGCACCCAGGGTGGCACCGAACGGCCCGTCAGTCGCCGTCCGGGGCCGTGCTGTGGACGGCAGAGGCGTCCACCCGGTGCTGTGCAGGAGCGGTGTGCGCGACCGCAGCGACGCTCCCCACTGCGAGCACGAGCGCGAGCGTTCCTGCAGCACACGCCGTCCCGATCCGGCGCAGTCGTGAGCCGGTCCGGCGCTGCCGTGGTGCGAACCGGGCGATCCCCCGCGTCGGCTCCGGTCCGACGAGCCACGGGCCCGAGCCGTCGACGTCGTGGGAGAAGGGCCCGGAGCCGTCCGGTGCGTACCGGTACGGCCCGCTGCCGTCCACCGCGTAGGCCGAGCGGAGGTCCTCCTCCGTCCACCCGAAGTCCTCGGGGGTCCGTCGTCGTGTCGTCGTCACGGTCTGCTCCTCCCACCGCGGCGGTGGTGCCGCGGGAGACCAGTCGACGCTTCGTCCCCAAGGGGCGGCCATGTGCCTCCCGGATGTCAGACGGATGTTCGCTGGGAGGTGACCCGACCAGGTATCTTGACATCGAGACATCCCGCGCTTGCGAGTAGCGTGGGGCGTACCGACGGCATGAACAAGGGAGTACCCGCCAGCATGGCCAAGATCATCTACACGCTCACGGACGAGGCGCCGTTCCTGGCGACCCACTCCTTCCTCCCGATCATCCAGGCCTTCGCCGGCACCGCCGGTGTCGACGTGGAGACCCGCGACATCTCGCTCTCCGGCCGGATCATCGCGCAGTTCCCGGAGCGGCTCACCGACGAGCAGCGCCTGGACGACGCCCTCACCGAGCTCGGGGAGCTCGCGAAGACCCCCGAGGCGAACATCATCAAGCTGCCGAACATCTCGGCGTCGATCCCGCAGCTCAAGGCCGCGATCAAGGAACTGCAGTCGCAGGGCTACGACCTGCCGGACTACCCCGACGAGCCGAGCACCGACGAGGAACGCGACGTCCGCGCACGGTACGACCGCACCAAGGGCAGCGCCGTCAACCCGGTCCTGCGCGAGGGCAACTCCGACCGCCGCGCGCCCCTCTCGGTCAAGAACTACGCGCGCAAGCACCCGCACCGCATGGGCGCCTGGTCGTCCGACTCGAAGACGAACGTCGTGACGATGGGCAAGGACGACTTCCGGTCGAACGAGCAGTCCTGGATCGCCCCGGCCGACGACACCCTGACCATCGAGTTCGTGGGTGCGGACGGCGCGAGCACCGTGCTCAAGCAGTCGATCCCCGTCCTCGCGGGCGAGGTGATCGACGGCACCGTCCTGCACGTCCGCGCACTCGAGGCCTTCCTGCAGGACCAGATCGCCGCGGCGCAGGAGCAGGGCGTCCTGTTCTCCGTGCACCTCAAGGCCACGATGATGAAGGTCTCCGACCCGATCATCTTCGGCCACGTCATCCGCGCGTTCTTCCCGACCGTGTTCGAGCGCTTCGGCGCCGACCTCGCCGCCGCCGGCCTCAACCCGAACGACGGTCTCGGCTCGATCCTCGCCGCGCTCGACGCCGTGCCGAACGGAGCCGAGATCAAGCGGGCGTTCGACGAGGGCCTCGACGCGGGTCCCGAGCTCGCCATGGTCGACTCGGACAAGGGCACCACGAACCTGCACGTCCCGAGCGACGTCATCGTCGACGCCTCGATGCCGGCGATGATCCGCACCTCCGGCCACATGTGGGGCCCGGACGGCGAGGAGCACGACACCCTCGCGGTGATCCCGGACTCCAGCTACGCCGGGATCTACCAGACCGTCATCGAGGACTGCCGCGCGAACGGCGCCTTCGACCCGGCCACCATGGGCTCCGTGCCGAACGTGGGCCTCATGGCGCAGAAGGCCGAGGAGTACGGCTCGCACGACAAGACCTTCGAGCTCCCCGCGGCCGGCCGTGTCCGCGTCGTCACGAGCGGCGGCGAGACCGTCATCGAGCACGAGGTCGAGGCCGGTGACATCTGGCGTGCGTGCCAGACCAAGGACGTCGCGATCCGCGACTGGGTGAAGCTCGCGGTGACGCGTGCCCGTGCCTCGGCGACGCCGGCGGTCTTCTGGCTCGACGAGACGCGTGCACACGACGCGAACCTCATCGGCCTGGTGAAGACGTACCTCGGCGAGCACGACACGGACGGCCTGCAGATCGAGATCATGTCGCCCGAGGACGCCATGGCCTTCTCGCTCGAGCGCATCCGTCGCGGCGAGGACACCATCTCGGTCACGGGCAACGTGCTCCGCGACTACCTCACCGACCTCTTCCCGATCATGGAGCTCGGCACCTCGGCGAAGATGCTCTCCGTCGTCCCGCTGCTCGGCGGCGGCGGCCTGTTCGAGACCGGTGCCGGTGGCTCCGCTCCGAAGCACGTGCAGCAGCTCGTCGAGCAGAACTACCTGCGGTGGGACTCCCTCGGCGAGTTCCTCGCGCTCGCGGTGTCGTTCGAGCACCTCGCCGGCGTGACGGGCAACCAGCGCGCGAAGATCCTCGGCGAGACGCTCGACCGGGCCACCGGGACCTTCCTCGACGAGAACAAGTCCCCGGGGCGCAAGCTCGGCTCGATCGACAACCGAGGCAGCCACTACTACCTCGCGAAGTACTGGGCCGAGGAACTCGCGTCGCAGACCGACGACGCGGAGCTCGCGGCGGCGTTCGCGGACGTGGCCGCTCGCCTCGGGGCGGACGAGTCGACGATCGTCGACGAGCTGAACGGCGTGCAGGGGCACCCGGCGGACATCGGCGGGTACTACCGTCCCGACGACGCGAAGACCGGCGCGGTGATGCGCCCGTCCGCGACCCTCAACGGGATCCTGGCCGCGCTGTAGGCGCGACCCTGACGGACGGGAGGCCCGGTGCCAGCTGGCACCGGGCCTCCCGTCCGTCGTCTGGGCGCCTTGGTGCCGGGGCGCGCGCGTCGGGTCCCGAAATACTGCGTTCTCGCGCGCGCACGCGCCGTCGATCGGAACCTCGGCGAACTCGAGCGGCGAGTCCTGGAACCTCGGCGGCGGGCGTCACCGGTCGCGGGTGCGCGCACACGGCGCTCGACGCGCATCCCGGCGCACTGGCGTGCCCGCGTCAGCTGCGCGCGGGCACCGGCGGGCCGACGACGAGCAGGCCGGAGAACACGAGCGCGACCGCCACGACGCCGATCGCCACCGAGAGCACCGGACGCCGCACCACGAAGAACAGCAGGCGGTCCCAGAAGCCCGCGCGTCCCTCCGCCGATCGCCGCCACGGGCCGTCGAGCATCCCGCGACGGGCGACCGCGACCTCGAACGGCGCGGTGGCGTACGGCACGACGGCGCTGGCCCATCCGAGCACGAGCGCTCCGAACGACCAGCGCTGGTTCACCGCGACGACCGTCGTGACGACGAGGTACGCCAGGAACACGAAGCCGTGCACGCCGCCGCCGATGCGCACGCCCCAGTCGCCAGCGTCGAGCCCGTACTTCAGCACCATCCCGGCGATGAGCAGGGTCCAGGTCACGAGTTCGGCGACCGCGGCCGCACGGAACAGGGATCGGGGAGTCATGCGGACATCGTGACGCGTGGTCCCCGACAGGAGCCCGACACCGTGCACCGACCGACAGCCCGACACGCCGCCGGTCGTATCGATTCGACCCGCGTCCCGACTAGCGTTGTCGTCATGTCGACGACGACACCGACCACGACCACGACGGACACCACGACCACCGACACCTCCACGCCGACCCTCCGAGTCGGGGTGATCGGCCTGGGCTTCGCGGGTACCACGCACCTCGACGCCTACACGGCGATCCGCGGCGCCGAGGTGATCGCCCTCGCCGGTCAGGAGACCGACCGGCTGCAGGAGCTCGCCGACTCCCGCGGCGTGCCGCACCGGTACGCGGACTGGCAGGACCTCGTCGCCCGCGACGACCTCGACATCGTGTCGATCGGCGTCCCGAACGCCCTGCACCACCCGATCGCGGTGGCCGCGCTCGAGTCCGGCAAGCACGTCTTCTGCGAGAAGCCGCTCGCCACGACGGGCGACCAGGCGCAGGAGATGGTCGACGCCGCCGTGCGCAACGACCGGGTGCTCGAGGTCGCCTACAACCACCGCCGCCGGGCCGACGTGCAGTTCCTCGGCAACCACCTCGCGCAGCGCGACGCCGACGGACACGGGCCGCTCGGCCACGTCTACCACGCGCGGGCGAGCTGGCTCCGTCGCGCGGGCATCCCCGGCATCCGCAGCTGGTTCGCGAACAAGGAGACCGCGGGCGGAGGGCCGCTCATCGACCTCGGTTCGCACGTCCTCGACATCGCCCTGCACCTGCTCGGCGAGCCCCGCGTGGTGACCGCGAGCGCCGTGGCGTACAACGAGCTCGGCAGCGCGGGTCGTGGCGGCAGCGACCGCGACCCGGTGTCCGCCGCCACGGGGCGCCCCTTCGACGTCGAGGACTTCGCGAGCGCCCTGCTCCGGTTCGAGGACGGGTCGAGCCTGCAGCTCCAGGCGAGCTGGGCCAGCTACTCGAAGGACGTCGAGGACATCGAGGTCGAGCTGCTCGGCTCGACCGGCGGCGCGCGACTGTTCGTCCGCGACTACGCGACCGAGGGCACCGTGACGCTGTACTCCGACGAGCAGGGCGTGCCGACGGTCACCCGGCCGGGCGTGCGCGTCCCCGCGGGGCACCACCAGCGCGTCATCGAGGAGTTCCTCGCCACGATCCGCTCCGGGGCCCACGAGGGGCACCACGGGGAGTTCGCCCTGCACCGCAGCCGTGTCGTCGACGCGATCTACGCGTCCGCTGCTGCGGGTCGAGAGATGGAGGTCACCGCATGAGCAAGGACGCACCCAGGATCGTCGTCTGGAACGAGAACGTGCACGAGAGCCGCGGCGACGCCACGGTCATCGGGCACTACCCCGACGGCATGCACGCCGTCATCGCGGCCGGGCTCCGCGAGCTCGTGCCGGACGCCGACGTGTCCACCGCGACGCTGCAGGAGCCCGAGCACGGTCTCACCGCCGAACGCCTGGCGCAGACGGACGTGCTGTTCTGGTGGGGCCACGCCGCCCACGAGGAGGTCTCGGACGAGGTCGTGCAGCGCGTGGTCGACGCCGTGCACGCCGGCATGGGGCTCGTGGTGCTGCACTCCGGCCACTACTCGAAGCCCTTCAAGCGCCTGATGGGGACCACGTGCTCGTTGAAGTGGCGCAACGACGGGCAGGACCGCGAGCTCGTCTGGACGATCGCCCCGGACCACCCCATCGCCGAGGGTGTCCCGCACCCGATCGTCATCGACCAGCAGGAGATGTACGGCGAGTTCTTCGACATCCCGCGCCCCGACGAGGAGGTCTTCCTCTCCACGTTCTCCGGCGGCGAGGTCTTCCGCTCCGGAGTCGCGTACCGTCGCGGCCTCGGCCGGGTGTTCTACTTCTCCCCAGGCGACCAGGAGTACCCGGTGTACCACCACCCGGACATCCAGCGCGTCCTCGCGAACGCCGCGAAGTGGGCCGCTCCGGTGTCCGCGCGCAGCGAGCTGACGGCCGACCCCCACCCTCGGGACTGGTTCACGGCGGAGGGTGCGGGTAGACAGGGCGTGTGACGCAGTCCCCCACCGCTCTCCCGCTCGACCCCGCCGCACGGCGGACCGCCGTCGTCGAGGCACTCGGCGTGCTCGGCAGCGGTCCCGAGGAGCGCTTCGACCGGATCACCCGGATGACGCAGGAGGCCTTCGGCGTCCCGCTGACGTTCCTCAACCTCGTGCACCACGACGTCGTCACCACGCAGTCGACGTTCGGTTGGCAGCAGGGGACGAGCGTGCCGGCGTCGGAGCAGTTCTGCGCGACGACGGTCCTCACGCCGGAACCGATGGTGATCCCCGACACCACGCTCGACCCGCGCTTCGCCGCCACGGCCGCGGTCGCCGAGCACGGGATACGCTTCTACGCCGGTGCTCCCCTGACGATGCTCGACGGCACGCGGGTCGGCACGCTCTGCGTCATGGACGCCCAGCCGCGCGAGTTCGGCGCCGAGGACGTGGCCCTGCTCCGCGACCTCGCGCGGTGGGCGGAGCGCGAACTCGGGTACGCGATCGACCGGCGGCGGGTCCGACGGGTGCTCGACGGCCTCGCCCCCGAACCCGTCGAGGTGCCGGGGTACACCGTCGCGACGACGACCGTGCGGCCGGACGACGGGGGCGGCGACGTCGTCGACCAGCGGCTCGCAGCGGACGGCGCGCTGCACCTGACGGTCGGCACCGTGGCCGCCGGCCGGGCGTCGGCGCTCCTCGCCTCCGCGGCCCGGGGG
>NZ_JBPUGH010000030.1:0-25968 GCF_051548005.1 Curtobacterium flaccumfaciens
CCGCCACGTCGGTCACCGCACGATCCTCGCACGCGGTGAGGCAGCGGTCGCGGCCGTCACCGTCCGGCAGACGCGGTCGCGCCCGCCCGCCGGACCGTGACCGCGCGGCGGATCTGTTCGATCGGGACCTTCGGCGTGCGATCGGCGTTGAGCAGCCCGTTCGTCTCCTGCATCGTGTCGGTGAGCTGCGTGTAGCAGGAGCCTGCGAGGAACGTGCTCGCCCGGATCGCGTCGTACAGACCGGTGATGCGCGCGATCCAGTCGTCGCCGTCGGACGCCGAGGTGTAGCCCCACCCGTCCTCGCGCTGCACGCCGGGCTGGTAGTTCACACCACCGAACTCGGTGAGCATCACGGGCTGCCCCTCGTCGACCGCACCGCCGACGAGGATCTGCCGGTCCGCCGGACCCATGCCGCGCAGCAGGGCTGTGCGGGCGGCGTCGTCGGCGTACGTGCGGGCCATGACGTCGCCGTCGCCCTCGTAGTCGTGGACGGAGAGGATGTCCGATGCGGGGTGCTCCCAGCCGTCGTTCGAGATCACCGGGCGGGTCGGGTCGAGGGCTCGGGCCACGTCCGCGAGCGCACGCGCGTACGCCTGCTGCGCGGGGTCGTCGGCGATGTGCTGCACGCCCCAGCTCTCGTTCGCGGGGACCCAGGTCACGATGGACGGGTGCGAGGCGTCACGCTCGACGGCGTCCATCCACTCCCGCACCAACCGCTGCACGGCGGTGGGGGAGAACGCGTAGGCCCCGGGCATCTCGCCCCAGACGAGCAGCCCGAGCTTGTCGGCCCACCAGAGGAACCGCGGGTCCTCGACCTTCTGGTGGTTCCGCGCCGCGTTGAAGCCGAGTTCCTTGATGAGCTCGACCTCGCGGCGGAGTGCCTCCCGGGACGGCGCAGCCAGGTGGGAGTCCGGCCAGTACCCCTGGTTCAGGACGCTGCGGACGTCGTAGGAGTGGCCGTTGAGCAGGAACGCGCCCTGACCGACCGTCGTCGTGCGGACGCCGAAGTAGCTCGCGACCGCGTCGGTCGCCGCACCGCTGCCGTCGAGCAGGGTGACGGTGGCGTCGACGAGCCGGGGGGTCTCGGGCGTCCAGACCAGTTCGTCCTCGGCCTGCCCGTTCGTCTGCCGGGCGATCGGCACGACGACGTCGAACTCGGTGTCGATCGCGCTCGACCGGGCGACGTCACCGAGGGCCGACTCGACGGTCGCGAGGCGCTCGTCGCCCCACCACGCCGCGACGCGGAGGCGCTCGCCGCCCGGTCGGGTGCCCGCGAGCCGGACGGACAGCCGGACCGTGGCGTGGTCGACGTTCGTCCAGCGCAGGGCTGCGATCGACACGGTCGGCACGGCCTCGAGCCAGACGGTCTGCCAGATGCCCGTGGTCCGGCGGTACCAGATGGCGTGCGGCTCCTCGTGCCAGTCCTGCTTGCCGCGCGGTTGCGTCAGGTCGAGGGGGTCGTCCTCGGCGCGGACGACGAGCGTGTGCTCGGCGTCGGGGTCGGCCGTCAGCACCTCGGTGACGTCGAAGGCGAACGGGGTGTGGCCGCCCTCGTGCTCGCCGACGAACTGCCCGTCGATCCATACCCGTGCCCGGTGGTCGACGGCGCCGAAGTGGAGGACCAGCCGAGGCTGCGCGGGGGAGTACCCGGCGGCGGCGAGGTCGGCACCGGTGAGGCGCCGCGAGTACCAGACGACGGGGTGGAAGCCCGGTTCGTCGATCCCGGACGCGACGGACTCGGGCGGGAACGGCACGGTGATGTCCCGCGGGTCCGGGAAGCCCGAGCGCCATGCGGCGTCGTCTCCGTCGTTGCGGAACGACCACGTGCCGTCGAGGTCGGCCCAGGTCGGGCGGAGGAGCTGCGGCCGCGGGTACGTGCCGTCCTGCTCGGTCGCGACGGGGAGGATGGTGGGGGCGGCGTCGTTGCCGGCGAGCGTGCTCATGCGTCCATGCTGGACCCGCGCGTACATCGTTGTAAAGAGCCGTGGCGACGAACCGGCACCGAGCCGTTCGTCACGCGATCGCGGCGTCCCGGGTCAGCACCATGACGTCCATCCGCCCCTGCTGGACGACCTCGCCGTGCTGGTTGCGGAGGGACACGGCCCGCTCGACGATGCCCGTCGTCCCCGAGCTCGTCAGCCGCGTCGCGAGGATCTCCACCGAGCACGTCACGGTGTCGCCGATGAACACCGGAGCGGTGAAGCGCCACTGGTCGATCCCGAGCAGCGCCACGGCCGAGCCCTCGAAGACCCCCGTGCGTGCGATGAGGCCGAGGCAGAGCGACGTGCCGAGCAGCCCGTGCACGACGCGCTGGCCGTACCGGGTGCGTGCCGCGAACTCGACGTCGGTGTGCACCTGGTTGTTGTCGTTCGTCCACGAGGCGAACGACACGACGTCGGCCTCCGTGATCGTCCGACCCGGGGTGGTGAAGGTCTGTCCGGCGGCGAGGTCCTCGAGGTAGTGCGGCACGGCCCCATCCTGGCACCGCGTCCCTCGGCTCCCCGGCGCCGCACGCACCGCGGACCGCGTCCCCCACCTCCCCAGCGCCGGGCGCGTAGCCTCCGCGGCATGAGCGACGCTCCCTCCGACCACGACCTCGCACCGTGGGTCGCCGCACAGCGCTGGTACGCCGCCAAGGGAGGCGCCGGCCCGACGCTCCGCACGCTGTCCACCGACGACGACACCCGCCTCGTCCTCGACGACGCCGCGACGGGCGCCGTCCTCTACCAGGCGCCGGTCGTCGTGCGCGACGGCACCCTCACCGACGCCACGGCCGACCTCGGCTGGGTCCGTGGCCTCGCCGCCCGCATCGACGCCGGCCCGGAGTCGCTCCGGCCGATCGGCACCGTGACCGCGGCTCGCGTGCTGTCCGGTGAGCAGTCGAACACCTCCGTCATCTGCGACACCGAGTCCGGCGCGCAGGTCATCGTCAAGGTCTTCCGCGTGCTGCACCACGGCGACAACCCCGACGTCACCACGCAGCTCGCACTGTCGGCGGCCGGCAGCACCCGGGTGCCGGCGGTCTACGGCGCGCTCCGCGGCTCCTGGCCGGACACCGGACGGCCGGAGGGGACCGCGACCGGACACCTCGCCGTCGCCCAGGAGTTCCTGCCGGGCACCCGGGACGCCTGGCGCGTGGCGCTCGACGACGCCCGTGCGGGCACCGCCTTCGTCGACGACGCGACGCGGCTCGGGTCGGCGCTCGCCGAGGTGCACCGCACGCTCGCCGAGGTCATGCCGACGATCCCCGCGACGGACGACCGTCGCCGTGACGCCCTCGCGACGTTGCACGCGCGCCTGGCGGCAGCCGAACGCGAGGCCCCGGCGGTCGCGGAGCACGCCGACGCCGTCCGTGCCGTGTACGCCCGGGCCGCCGAGGCGTCGTGGCCGGACCTGCAGCGCATCCACGGCGACCTGCACCTCGGTCAGGTGCTCGCGGTGCCGGGTGAACGGGGGTGGGTGTTCCTCGACTTCGAGGGCGAGCCGCTCCGTCCGCTCGCCGAGCGTTCCGTGCCCGACGTCCCGCTGCGCGACGTAGCGGGAATGCTGCGGTCGTTCGACTACGTCGCGGGGGCACTCGCTCACGATGCCGATCCGGTGGACACCGGCGACTGGGCGCACGGTGCCCGCAACGCGTTCCTGGCCGGCTACGAGCAGGGGATCGGTGGTGACCTGCGCGCCCACCGCGAGGTCCTCGACGCCTTCGAGCTCGACAAGGCGGTCTACGTGGTCGTCTACGAGAGCCGCAACCGGCCGGACTGTGTGGGCATCCCCCTGACGGCCGTCGCGCGGCTCGCCGCGCGCCGCGCTGGCTGTCGGAGCTGCGCGCGCAGCGCTGGCTGACGGAGCTGCGCGCGCAGAGCTGGCTGGCGGGCCTGCCCGCGCGCGGCACTCACCGACAGGTCGGCCTGACGGACCGGAGGCCCGTGGCGGCGTCGCCACGGGCCTCCAGTCCGTCGTCCGGTCGCGATCGCGACCGACGGTTCAGTTGACGGGACCGGTGTACTTCTCGCCCGGACCCTTGCCCGGGGCGTCCGGGATGGCGGAGGCCTCGCGGAACGCCAGCTGGACCGATCGCAGCCCGTCGCGCAGCGGTCGGGCGTGGTGGTCGCCGATCTCGGTCGCGGCGGCGGTGACGAGCCCGGCCAGGGCGGTGATGAGCTTCCGGGCCTCGTCGAGGTCGGTCTGCTCCTGCGGGTCGTCCGCGAGCCCGACCTTCACGGCCGCGGCGCTCAGCAGGTGCACCGCGACGGTGTTGATGAGCTCGACCGCCGGCACCTCCGCGATGTCACGCGCCTCGTCGGCTCCGGTGGGCTCGTTCGGCGGGGTGTCGGTCACGGTGCTCCTCTGCTAGACTCTGTCGCGGCAGATGCTGCCCGTGCGCCCTCGGGGGCTCGAACGGCGTCTTGCGAAAGAGGAGTCTCTCCCACCCGCGGCTGTGCACCACCAGGCTACCGGGTCCCCATCGCTCCGCCGGGCTCGTGCAACGCGAGACCGGCAGGTCCTCCCGCAAGGGAGACGTCGGGCGGTGCAAACGGGTTCCGATCCGTGCGTCAGACCTCCTCTCTCGTGCCGTCGTCCAGGGCAACAGCCCCGGACGGCCAACCACCTGATTGAAGGAGCTCCGCATCACCGATCCCCGCACCAACGACCGAATCCGCGTTCCCGAGGTCCGACTCGTCGGCCCCCAGGGTGAGCAGGTCGGCGTTGTCCCGATCGCCATGGCCCTGCGTCTCGCGCAGGAAGCCGAACTGGATCTGGTCGAGGTCGCCCCGAACTCGAAGCCGCCCGTGGCCAAGATCATGGACTACGGCAAGTTCAAGTACGAGGCTGCGCAGAAGGCCAAGGAAGCGCGTCGCAACCAGGTGAACACGGACCTGAAGGAGGTCCGGTTCCGCCTGAAGATCGACAAGCACGACTACGAGACCAAGCGCAAGCGCGCCGAGGGCTTCCTCCTCGGTGGCGACAAGGTGAAGGCCATGATCCTGTTCCGCGGTCGTGAGCAGTCGCGTCCCGAGCAGGGCGTCCGTCTCCTCCAGCGGTTCGCCGAGGAGATCGCCGAGTTCGGCGTCGTCGAGTCGCGTCCGACCCAGGACGGCCGCAACATGACGATGATCATCGCTCCGCTCAAGAACAAGTCCGACGTCAAGGGCGAGCAGAACGCCAAGCGTGCTGCACAGAAGGCCGAGCGTCGCGCGTCGGAGCACGCTGCGAAGACCGGCGAGGACTCCTCCGCCGCGTCCAGCTCGGAGCAGCAGGCCGCCCCGGCCGAGTAGGTCCTCGCGACCGATCCCGCACCGTAGCGGCCCCCAACCCCATCCCACGGAAAGGCACCTCCATGCCCAAGCAGAAGACCCACTCCGGGTCGAAGAAGCGCTTCAAGGTCACCGGCAGCGGCAAGATCATGAAGCAGCAGGCCGGTATGCGTCACAACCTCGAGGTCAAGAGCGCCAAGCGCAAGGCCCGCCTCAACGAGGACCAGGTCCTCGCCAAGGCCGACGCGAAGAACGTCAAGAAGCTTCTCGGCCACTGAGCCGGCGGAACGTAAAGGAATAGATCAATGGCACGTGTAAAGAGAGCGGTCAACGCCGCCAAGAAGCGCCGCGTCATCCTCGAGCGCGCCGAGGGCTACCGCGGCCAGCGTTCGCGCCTGTACCGCAAGGCCAAGGAGCAGGTCACCCACTCCCTCGTCTACGCGTACCGCGACCGTCACGCCAAGAAGGGCGAGTTCCGTCGCCTCTGGATCCAGCGCATCAACGCTGCGTCGCGTGCGAACGGCCTGACCTACAACCGCCTCATCCAGGGTCTGAACCTGGCCGGCGTCGAGGTCGACCGTCGCATCCTCGCGGACCTCGCGGTGAACAACCCCGACACGTTCGCGGCGCTCGTCGAGACCGCCAAGAAGGCCCTGCCGGCCGACACCTCGGCCCCGAAGGCCGCGTAGTCGCGCCAGCTGCACCACGAAGCCCCCGTCCCGTCCGCGGAACGGGGGCTTCGTGCGTTCCTAGACTGGTGTCCGTGAGTGATCTCCTCGAGAACCCCAAGGCCGGCCGTGTGCGCGCCGTCGCAGCGCTGGCCAAGAAGGACGTCCGCGCCGACACCGGCCTGTTCCTGCTCGAGGGGCCGCAGGCCGTCCGCGAGGCACTCGAGTACCGCCCCGAGCTCCTCCGCGAGCTCTACGTGACGCCGACCGCGGCCGCGCGCTACGCGCTCGACGACGCGCCGGTCGACACCTGGTTCGTCACCGAGCACGTGCTCGACACCATGGCGGACACGGTCACGCCGCAGGGGGTCGTCGCGGTCTGCCAGCAGTTCCCGACGTCGGTGCGGTCGGTCTTCCCGGATCCGGCTTCCGTCGACGCGTCGGACGGCCTGGAGGCTCGTGGGGACTCCGCGACGGACGACTCGCTGCCGGGGTTGGTCGCGATCCTCGAGCAGGTGCGGGACCCCGGGAACGCCGGCACGATCATCCGCGCCGCCGACTCCGCCGGCGCCGACGCGGTGGTCCTCACCGGGCGCTCGGTGGACCCGTACAACCCGAAGGTCGTCCGCTCGACCACGGGCTCGCTGTTCCACGTGCCGGTCTCGGTGGGCGTGACGCTCGCCGACGCGGTCGCGCGGGCGAAGGCGCTCGGTTACACGGTGCTCGCGGCGGACGTGTCGGGCGACGACCTCCCGGAGGTGCGGGCGGACGGCATGCTCGACGGGCCGACGGCGTGGGTCTTCGGGAACGAGGCCCGCGGGCTGACCGACGAGGACCTCGCGCTCGTCGACCGTGCGGTCAAGGTGCCGATCTACGGGCAGGCGGAGTCGATGAACCTCGCCACCGCGGCCTCGGTGTGCCTGTACGAGAGCGCGTTCGCGCAGCGGGCCGCGGCTGCTTCCTCCACAGCGGGCTGACACGGGTCCTCCCTCCACCGTCCACCGGGTACAGGACGGCGGTATCCCATCGGCCGGTAGGCTTGGGCCTCGTGTCAGAACACCTCGAGATCAGCGAACCGGCCGTCAGCGCCGCCGTGGACGCCGCCCTCGCGGCCGTCCGGGCCACGACGACCGTCGCCGAGCTGAAGCAGGCCAGGGC
This sequence comes from Curtobacterium flaccumfaciens, assembly GCF_051548005.1. GTDB lineage: Bacteria > Actinomycetota > Actinomycetes > Actinomycetales > Microbacteriaceae > Curtobacterium. Next base: position 7,082 of record NZ_JBPUGH010000030.1, read on the forward strand.
CGAGCACACCGGTGAGCAGTCGCCGTTGGCACGGATGAACGCGTCGATGCGCAGTGTGCCGCCCGAGCAGAAGGCCGCGGCCGGCAAGCTCGTCGGGCAGGCCCGTGGTCGCGTGAACCAGGCCGTCGCCGAGCAGGAGTCCGTCCTGGCCGAGGCCGAAGAACGCGCACGACTCGAGTCCGAGCGCGTCGACGTCACTGCCCTGCCCTCGCGCCGCACGCCCGGCTCGCGGCACCCGCTGTCGCTCCTGAACGACGCCGTCGCGGACATCTTCGTCGGCATGGGGTGGGAGGTCGCGGAGGGCCCCGAGCTCGAGCACGAGTGGTTCAACTTCGACGCCCTGAACTTCGACCAGGACCACCCGGCCCGCGCCATGGCCGACACCGTCTTCGTCGAGCCCGTCGAACGACACCTGCTCATGCGGACCCACACGTCGCCCGTGCAGGTCCGGTCGCTGCTCTCGCGCGAGCTGCCCCTCTACGTCATCGCCCCCGGGCGCGTGTACCGCGCCGACGAGCTCGACGCCACGCACCTGCCCGTCTTCACCCAGGTCGAGGGCATCGCGATCGACAAGGGCCTGACGATGGCGCACCTGCGCGGCACGCTCGAGCACTTCGCACGGCAGATGTTCGGCGCCGAGGCGCAGATCCGCCTCCGCCCGAACTACTTCCCGTTCACCGAGCCGAGCGCCGAGATGGACGTCTGGCAGCCGAACGCCAAGGGTGGCGCGCGGTGGGTCGAGTGGGGCGGCTGCGGCATGGTCAACCCGAACGTCCTGCGCGCCGCCGGCATCGACCCGGACGAGTACCAGGGCTTCGCCTTCGGCATGGGCATCGAGCGGACGCTGCAGTTCCGCAACGGCCTGAACGACATGCGTGACTTCCTCGAGGGCGACATCCGCTTCTCGCAGCAGTTCGGAACGGTGGTCTGATGCGCGTCCCACTCCGTTGGCTCGGTGAATCGGTCGACCTCCCCGAAGACGCCACCCTCGAGCACGTCCACGCGGCGCTCGTGTCGGTGGGCTTCGAGGAAGAGGACGTCCACACCTACGACCTGACCGGCCCGATCGTGGTCGGCCGGGTGCTGTCGCTCGAGCCGGAGCCGCAGAAGAACGGCAAGACGATCAACTGGTGCCAGGTGGACGTCGGCGAGCCCGAGCCCCGCGGCATCGTCTGCGGCGCGCACAACTTCGTCGCAGGCGACCTCGTCGTGGTGACGCTCCCGGGAGCCGTGCTGCCCGGCCCGTTCCCGATCGCCGCCCGCAAGACCTACGGCCACGTGTCCGACGGCATGATCGCCTCGGCGCGCGAGCTCGGACTCGGTGACGAGCACGACGGCATCCTCCGCTTCGCCGACCTCGGCATGGAGCCGGAGGTCGGGGCGGACGCGATCTCGCTGCTCGGCCTCGACGACGCCGCGGTCGAGATCAACGTCACACCCGACCGCGGCTACGCCATGAGCATGCGCGGCGTCGCCCGCGAGTACGCGCACGCCACCGGCGCCTCGTTCCACGACCCCGCCGAGCGCGTGACGCCCCGCACCGCCGAGGGTTTCCCGGTCTCGATCGCCGACCACGCCCCGATCCGTGGCCGCCTGGGTGCGAACACCTTCGTCACCCGGGTCGTCCGGGGCATCGACCCCACCGTGAAGACACCGGCATGGATGGTGTCACGCCTCGCCCTGGCCGGGGTCCGCTCGATCTCGCTGCCGGTCGACATCACCAACTACGTCATGTTCGAGCTCGGGCAGCCGCTGCACGGGTACGACCTCGCGAAGGTCGTCGGCGGTCTCGGCGTCCGCCGGGCGGCCGCGGGTGAGACCCTCGTCACGCTCGACGACGTCACGCGGAAGCTCGACCCGGAAGACCTCGTGATCACCGACGACGACGGCCCGGTCGGCCTCGCCGGCGTCATGGGCGGTGCCCGCACGGAGATCTCCGACACGACGACCGACGTCCTCGTCGAGGCCGCCGTGTTCGACCCGGTGTCCATCGCCCGGACGGCTCGTCGCCACAAGCTCCCGAGCGAGGCGTCCCGGCGGTTCGAGCGCGGTGTCGACGCGCTCGTGTCCGAGGCGGCCGCGAACCGCGCCCTGGAGCTCCTCGTCGAGCTCGCCGGGGGAACCGCCGACCCGCTCGGCTCGACCCTCGTCGACACGACGCCCCGAGCGACCATCGCCATGCGGATCGGACGCCCGGCCGAGCTGATCGGCGTCGAGTACACCGACGCCGAGGTCATCGACACGCTCCGCGCGATCGGCGCCACGGTCGAGGTCGACGGCGAGCTGCTCTCGGTCACCCCGCCCACGTGGCGCCCGGACCTCGGCGACGACACCACCCTGGTCGAGGAGATCGCCCGGATCGTCGGCTACGGCCGCATCCCGAGCGTCCTCCCCGTCGCCCCGCCCGGCCGCGGGCTCACCGGCCACCAGCAGGCTCGTCGCCGCGTGGCGAACGCCCTCGCAGCCGCGGGCCTGGTCGAGGTCGTCACCGCGCCGTTCGTGTCCGCCGCCGCGCAGGACGCCTACCCCGGCATCGACGGCGACGGAGGGCCGAGCGTCGTGCTCGCCAACGCCCTCGACAGCGAGCAAAACCGACTCCGTCGCAGCGGGCTGCCGGCGCTCGTCGACGTCGCGCGGCGCAACGTGTCGCGCGGCCTCGTCGACGTCGCGGTCTACGAGACGTCGCGGGTCTTCCTGCCGGCGGACGGCCACGAGCTCGGCACGACGGACGTCCCCGCCGGTGCCGCCCTGCCGGACCGCGAGACCCTCGCAGCCCTCGATGCGTCCCTGCCGGCGCAGCCGTTCCACGTCTCCGCGCTCCTCACGGGCAACCGGGTCCCGAAGCAGCCGGGCACCGCAGCGGAGCCGTACGGGATCGCGGATGCGCTCGATGCGGCACGCGAGGTCGCCTGGGCGGTCGGCGTCGACCTGACCGTGGCGCAGTCGACCCACCCGTCGCTGCACCCCGGCCGGACGGCATCGCTCCTCGTCGGTGACGCCGTCGTCGGCGTCGCGGGCGAGCTGCTGCCGGAGCTGAGCGAGGCCGCGGTGCTGCCGCGCGTGGTCGCCGTGCTCGAGCTCGACCTCGACGCCCTCGTCGCGGCGGCACCCGAGCTCGTGTCGGTCGCCCCGATCGAGTCGTACCCGGCGGCGACGCAGGACCTCTCGCTCGTGGTCGACGCGGACGTCGCGGCGGGTGACGTCCTCGAGGCCGTCCGCTCTGGTGCCGGCGAGCTGTTGGAGTATGCTCGCCTCGTGGACGACTACCGGGGCGCCGGCGTGAGCGAGGGACAGAAGTCCCTGACGTTCGCGCTGCGCTTCCGCGCCACGGACCGCACGCTGACCGCTGCCGAGGCCTCCGAGGCCCGTGACGGCGCTGTCCGACGTGCCGGCGAGCGATTCGGGGCGACCCTGCGCGACTGATCCTCAGGATCACCGCCCGGGGCCGCCGCCTCCGACTCTCTCGACGACCAGTCCGACCTAAGGTGGAAACCCATGTCCGTATCCGTCGCCGTGGCGGGAGCCTCCGGCTACGCGGGCGGTGAGCTCCTGCGCGTGCTCTCCGCTCACCCCGAGTTCGACGTCAGGACGGTGACGGCGTTCTCGAACGCCGGACAGCCGCTCATCGCCACGCAGCCGCACCTCCGTTCGCTGGCACACCTGACCCTCGTGGAGACGACGGCCGAGAACCTCCGCGGACACGACGTGGTGTTCCTCGCACTGCCGCACGGGCAGTCCGGGGCGATCACCGCCGAGCTCGACGAGGACACCCTCGTGGTCGACTGCGGCGCGGACCACCGGCTGACCGATCCCGCGGCGTGGGAAGCGTTCTACGGCGGCGACTGGTTCGGCGCCTGGACCTACGGGCTCCCGGAACTCCTGCACGCCGCACCCGTGCCGGGGTCGGCGGAGGAGTGGCGCGACGAGGACGACATCGAGACGCAGGGCCGGCAGCGGTCGGAGCTGGCCGGTACGAAGCGGATCGCGGTGCCCGGGTGCAACGTGACCGCGGTGACGCTCGGGATCCAGCCGGGCATCCAGGCCGGGCTCGTCGAGTCGGACGACATCGTCGCGGTGCTGACGGTCGGGCCGAGCGGGGCCGGCAAGAAGCTCGCGACCACCTACCTCGCCGCCGAGATCATGGGTTCCGCGAGCGCCTACCAGGTCGGCGGCAAGCACCGGCACATCCCGGAGATCCAGCAGAACCTGCAGGTCGCCGGCGCCTCGGACGTCACGATCTCGTTCACGCCCGTGCTCGTCCCGATGTCGCGGGGGATCCTCGCGACGACGACCGCCAAGCTCGCGCCGGGGGTCAGCGCCCGCGACGTCCGGCTTGCATGGGAGCAGGCGTACGCGGACGAGCCGTTCGTGCACCTGCTGCCCGAGGGCGAGTTCCCCCGCGCCGCCGACACGGTCGGAGCGAACACCTGCCTGGTCGGCATCGCCGTCGACGAGGCCGCGGGCCGTGTCGTCGCCGTGAGCGCGCTCGACAACCTCGCGAAGGGCACCGCCGGGGCAGCGGTCCAGTCCACCAACATCGCCCTGGGCTTCCCCGAGACCCTCGGCCTCAGCGTGGACGGAGTCGCACCGTGACCGATCCGAACCAGCACGAGCCGAACCAGCACGAGCCGGCCCAGCACGAGCCGGCCCAGCGTGGCGGAGCCGAGCCGGGCCTCCAGGCAGGGTCGACCGGACAGGGTGTCACCGCAGCTGCGGGCTTCCGCGCCGCCGGCGTGACCGCCGGTCTCAAGACGAGCGGGAAGCCCGACGTGGCGCTCGTCGTCAACGACGGGCCCGAGGCGGCGGTCGCCGCCGTCTTCACGAGCAACCGCGCGCAGGCGCACCCCGTCATCTGGTCCCGCCAGGTCGTCGGCGACGGCATCGCCCGCGCGGTGGTTCTGAACTCCGGCGGTGCGAACTGCTTCACGGGTCCGTTCGGGTTCCAGACCACGCACCTCACCGCCGAGGCGGTCGCCGACTCCCTCGGCATCGGTGCGGGCGACGTCGTGGTCTGCTCGACCGGCCTCATCGGCGTCGGCGACCAGACCTTCCGGGACAACGTCCTGAAGGGCGTCGATCTCGCGTCCGCCGCGCTGTCCCCGGACGGTGGCCCTGATGCCGCCACGGCGATCATGACGACCGACACCAAGCCGAAGCAGTCCGTCGTGACCGAGGACGGCTGGACGGTCGGCGGCATGGCGAAGGGTGCGGGGATGCTCGCACCGGGCCTCGCGACGATGCTCGTCGTGATCACGACCGACGCGCTGCTGTCCGCCGACGAACTCGACCAGGCACTCCGCGCGGCCACCCGCGTGACCTTCGACCGCGTCGACTCCGACGGCTGCATGTCGACGAACGACACGGTCGTCCTGATGTCCTCCGGCGCCAGCGGGACCACCCCGGAGGTCGGCGACTTCCAGGAGGCCCTGACCGCGGTCTGCGCCGACCTGGCGAAGCAGCTGCAGCAGGACGCCGAGGGCGCGAGCCACGACATCGCGATCGAGGTCGTCGGCGCCGCGAGCGAGGACGACGCCGTGACCGTCGGCCGGAGCGTCGCACGGAACAACCTCTTCAAGGCGGCCGTGTTCGGCAACGACCCCAACTGGGGCCGGGTGCTCGCGGCCATCGGTACGACCGACGCCGACTTCGACCCGTACGCGGTCGACGTCAGCATGAACGGCGTCCGGGTCTGCCACGCGGGGGCGCCCGACGAGCCGAGCGACACCGTCGACCTGACCGGTCGCGAGACCCACGTGCTCATCGACCTCAGGGTGGGGCCGCACGCGGCGACGATCCTGACGAACGACCTGACGCACGACTACGTCCACGAGAACAGCGCGTACTCCAGCTGATGAGCGACCACGACCTCACGAAGGAAGAAGAGCACGAGCTCGCCGCCGTCAAGGCCGCGACGCTCATCGAGTCCCTGCCCTGGCTGAAGCGGTTCTCGGGCAAGGTCGTCGTCGTCAAGTTCGGCGGCAACGCGATGATCAACGAGGACCTCAAGCGGGCCTTCGCCGAGGACATGGTGTACCTGCGCTACGCAGGGCTGCACCCGGTCGTCGTGCACGGCGGCGGACCGCAGATCTCGGCGGCGCTCAAGGAGCAGGGCATCGAGTCCGAGTTCCGGGGCGGGTACCGCGTCACCACGACCGAGGCGATCACCGTCGTCCGTGACGTCCTGGCGGGCGAGGTCAACCGCGAGATCGTCGACCTCATGAACGAGCACGGCGAGGGACTCGCGGTCGGCGTCTTCGGCGACGGCGGCTCGCTGTTCACCGGCGAGAAGAAGGGCGTCGTCGTCGACGGCGAGCACTTCGACCTCGGCCACGTCGGCGACATCACGCACGTCGACCCGTCGGGTGTCCTCGCCGCGATCGAAGCCGGCCGGATCCCGGTCGTCTCGAGCATCGCGATCGACGACGCCCACCCGGACCAGGCGCTCAACGTGAACGCCGACGCGGCCGCCGGAGCGCTCGCGATCGCCCTCAAGGCCGCGAAGCTCATGATGCTCACGGACGTCCCGGGGCTGTACCGGAACTGGCCGGACCGCGACTCCATCGTCGACCTCATCGCGGTCGAGGAGCTCCGGGCGCTCCTGCCGTCGCTCGAGTCGGGGATGATCCCGAAGATGACCGCGTGCCTCGATGCCGTGGTCGGCGGGGTCGGTGGGGCGACCATCATCGACGGGCGCATCCCGCACTCCATCCTGCTCGAGGTCTTCACCCTCCGCGGAGCGGGGACCGAGGTGATCCCGGACCCGAGCCGCCGGACCGAGAACCAGATGACCCACGCCGAGATCGGCCGACGCGTCGCGTCACCGTCGGTGGACAGCAGCACCGGCCAGCACGTGGCCGACGCGACCGAGAAGGGACAGCAGCAGTGAGCACCGAGACGCAGACCCAGACCTGGAACGACCGGTTCGGGGCGTCGCTCATGCGATCCCTGACCCCGCCGAAGATCATGCTCGAGCGCGGCGAGGGCTGTCGGGTGTGGGACGTCGACGGCAACGAGTACCTCGACTTCCTCGCCGGCATCGCGGTGAACTCGCTCGGGCACGCACACCCGGCGCTCGTGGAGGCCGTCGCCGACCAGGCGGCGAAGCTCGTGCACGTCTCGAACTACTTCGCGACGCCGCCGCAACTCGAGCTCGCCGAACGCCTGAAGCGCATCACGGGTGCCGGGGACGCCGGTCGCGTGTACTTCGGCAACTCCGGTGCCGAGGCGAACGAGGCTGCGTTCAAGCTCGCTCGCCTCAACAAGGGCGCCGACGGGAGCAAGACCCGAATCCTCGCGCTGAAGCAGGGGTTCCACGGCCGGACGATGGGGGCGCTCGCGCTCACCGGCAAACCCGCGCTGCAGGAGGACTTCCTGCCGATGGTCCCCGGTGTCGAGCACGTCGACTCCACGGTCGAGGCGCTCGAGTCCGCGTTCGACGACCACGTCGCGGCGCTCATCCTCGAGCCGATCAAGGGCGAGGCCGGTGTGGTCGACCTGCCCGAGGGCTTCCTGCTCGCCGCACGTCGCCTGACCGAGGAGCACGGCGCACTGCTCATCCTCGACGAGATCCAGACCGGGGTCGGGCGGACGGGCAACTGGTTCACGTACCAGGGGCACGGGTTCACCCCGGACGCGATCACCATCGCGAAGGGCATCGCCGGCGGCTTCCCGATCGGCGCCCTCGTGACCTTCGGCTGGGCGTCCGACCTGTTCTCGGCCGGGCAGCACGGTTCGACCTTCGGCGGCAACCCGCTCGGCACCCGCGTCGCGAACGCCGTCCTCGAGGAGATCGAGCGCGCCGACCTCGTCGCCGGTGCGGTGACGAAGGGCGAGCGGATCCGTGCGGGCATCGCCTCGATCGACTCGCCGCTCGTGGCCGAGGTCCGTGGCACCGGCCTGCTCATCGGCGTCGGTCTGACCGGTCCGGTCGGACCCGCCGTCAACCAGGCCGCGCTCGAGCGGGGCCTCATCATCAACGCGCCGAACGAGTCGAGCCTGCGCATCGCACCTCCGCTCATCGTGTCCGACGCCGAGATCGACGAGTTCGTGTCGATCCTCGCCGAGAGCCTGGCGGCCGTCGCCAGCACCCAGGAGCCCTCCGCATGACCCGCCACTTCCTCCGCGACGACGACCTGAGCCAGGCCGAGCAGTCCGCGATCCTCGACCTCGCGGCGCAGATGAAGGCCGACCGCTGGGCCGCGAAGCCGCTCGCCGGCCCGCAGTCCGTCGCGGTCATCTTCGACAAGTCCTCCACGCGGACACGTGTGTCGTTCCACGTCGGCATCTCCGACCTCGGCGGCAGCCCGCTCGTCATCACGACGGCGAACAGCCAGCTCGGCGGCAAGGAGACCCCGTCGGACACGGCGCGCGTGCTCGAGCGCATGGTGTCCGCGATCGTCTGGCGCACCTACGCGCAGTCGGGCCTCGAGGAGATGGCCGCCGGCACCCGGGTCCCGGTGGTGAACGCCCTGTCCGACGACTTCCACCCGTGCCAGCTCCTCGCCGACCTCCTGACGATCCGCGAGCACCGCGGCACGCTCGCTGGTCAGACCGTGGCGTTCGTCGGCGACGGCGCGAGCAACATGGCGCAGTCGTACCTGCTGGCCGGGGCGACCGCGGGCATGCACGTCCGGGTCGCCGCACCGGAGTCCTTCGCACCGGCAGCCTCGGTCGTGACGGACGCCGAAGAGCGCGCCGCCGTGACGGGCGGCTCCGTCCTCGTGGTCACCGACCCGGTCGCGGCCGTCGCCGGCGCGGACGTCGTCGTCACCGACACCTGGGTGTCGATGGGCAAGGAGGACGAGAAGCAGTCGCGACTCGACACCTTCGCCGGGTACCGCGTGGACGACGAGCTGCTGGCGCACGCCGCCGACGACGCCGTCTTCTTGCACTGCCTGCCGGCCGACCGCGGCTTCGAGGTCACGGCCGAGGTCATCGACGGCCCGCGCAGCATCATCTGGGACGAGGCGGAGAACCGGCTCCACGCCCAGAAGGCGCTCCTCGCCTGGCTCCTGGCCGCGAACACGGCCGGACCGGCCACGGCCGGACCGGCCGCACCGGCCACGGCCCCCACCAACTGACACCCCCACCCCCAAGGAGAAACCACATGGCAGACCGCGTCGTACTGGCGTACTCCGGAGGCCTCGACACCTCCGTCGGCATCGGCTGGCTCAAGGACGCCACCGGCAAGGACGTCGTCGCGCTGGCGGTCGACGTCGGCCAGGGCGGCGAGGACATGGACGCCATCCGTCAGCGCGCACTCGACTGCGGCGCTGTGGAGTCGGTCGTCGTCGACGCGAAGGACGAGTTCGCCGACGACTACCTCGTGCCCGCCCTCAAGGCGAACGCGCTGTACCAGAAGCGCTACCCGCTCGTCTCCGCGCTGAGCCGCCCGCTCATCGCGAAGCACCTCGCCCTCACGGCGAAGCAGCTCGGAGCCGACAGCGTCGCGCACGGCTGCACCGGCAAGGGCAACGACCAGGTCCGCTTCGAGGCCGCCGTCGCAGCGATCGCCCCCGACCTGACGAGCGTCGCGCCCGTCCGCGACCTCGCGCTGACCCGCGACAAGGCGATCGTCTACGCGAACGAGCACAACCTGCCGATCGAGCAGTCGAAGAAGTCGCCGTACTCGGTCGACCAGAACGTCTGGGGCCGCGCGGTCGAGACCGGCTTCCTCGAGGATCCGTGGAACGCCCCCATCGAGGACCTCTACTCGTACACGCAGGACCCCTCGGTCCCGCGTGACGCCGACGAGGTCACGATCACCTTCGAGCAGGGCGTCCCGGTCGCGATCGACGGTCAGCGCTTCAGCGTCCTCCGCATCGTCCAGGAGCTCAACGCGCTCGCCGGCAAGCACGGCGTCGGCCGCATCGACGTCGTGGAGGACCGCCTCGTCGGCATCAAGTCGCGTGAGGTCTACGAGGCCCCCGCGGCGATGGCACTGATCGCCGCCCACGAGGAGCTCGAGAGCCTGACCCTCGAGCGCGACGTCAACCGCTACAAGCGCGGCATCGAGGCGGAGTGGGCCGACCTGGTCTACGACGGCCTGTGGTTCGGTGGCCTGAAGCGCAGCCTCGACGCGTTCATCGACCACACCCAGCAGCACGTCTCGGGCGACATCCGCCTGCAGCTGCACGGCGGTCGTGCGACGGTCACGGGTCGCAAGTCGGAGCAGAGCCTCTACGACTTCGACCTCGCGACCTACGACACCGGCGACACGTTCGACCAGTCCCTCTCGAAGGGCTTCATCGAGCTGTGGTCGCTGCCGTCGAAGATCTCGGCCCGGCGCGACGCCGCCAACTAGCCGACCCCGGTGGGGCGGGACCCGCTGTTCCCGTCCCACCACCGGCCTGGAGGCACGTCCCGCCTCCGCCTCGCCGCTCCCGTCCCGAGCGACCCGCCTCCGCGCCGCCCGCCCGCATCCGACCGACGCGGGTCCTCGCACCACCCGCCGCCACGACCAGCAGGACGACATGACCGACGCAGCCCCGCACGCCAAGACCGACGCCACCAACACCGGCGCCCTCTGGGGCGGCCGCTTCGCCGACGGCCCGAGCGCCGAGTTGGCCGCCCTCTCCAAGTCGACGCACTTCGACTGGCAGCTCGCGTCGTACGACATCGCCGGCTCGCGTGCGCACGCCCGGGCGCTGCACACCGCGGGCTACCTGACCGAGGACGAGCTGGAGCGCATGCTCGCCGGCCTCGACCGGCTGGCCGACGCGCACGCCACCGGCGACTTGCAGCCGGACGACTCCGACGAGGACGTCCACGGTGCGCTCGAGCGGCTGCTCATCGCCGACCTCGGTCCGGAACTCGGCGGGAAGCTCCGCGCCGGTCGGAGCCGCAACGACCAGATCGCCACGCTCGGCCGCATGCACATGCTCGACCACGGTCGGCGCATCGGCCACCTGGTGATCGACCTCGTGGACGCGCTCAGCCAGCAGGCGAACGAGCACCCCGGCGCGATCATGCCCGGCCGGACGCACCTCCAGCACGCGCAGCCCGTGCTCCTCGCACACCACCTGCTCGCCCACGCCTGGCCGCTCGTGCGCGACCTCGAGCGACTCCGCGACTGGTCGGCCCGCGCGAGCGTCAGCCCGTACGGTGCCGGTGCCCTCGCCGGCAGCTCGCTCGGGCTCGACCCGACGGCGATCGCCCACGAGCTCGGCTTCGCACGGCCCGCGGAGAACTCGATCGACGCGACCGCGGGTCGTGACGTGGTGGCGGAGTTCGCCTTCGTCCTCGCGCAGATCGGCATCGACGTCTCGCGCCTGGCGGAGGAGGTCATCCTCTGGAACACGAAGGAGTTCGGCTTCGTCCGGCTCCACGACGCGTTCTCGACGGGGTCGAGCATCATGCCGCAGAAGAAGAACCCGGACATCGCCGAGCTCGCGCGCGGCAAGTCCGGCCGGCTGCTCGGCAACCTCACCGGCCTGCTCGCGACGTTCAAGGGTCTGCCGTTGGCGTACAACCGCGACCTGCAGGAGGACAAGGAGCCCGTCTTCGACTCCGTCGAGCAGCTCGAGGTCCTGCTCCCGGCGTTCACGGGCATGATCGCGACGCTGACCTTCGACACCGACCGGATGGCCGAGCTCGCGCCGCAGGGCTTCTCGCTCGCGACCGACGTGGCCGAGTGGCTCGTCCGGCAGGGTGTCCCCTTCCGTGACGCCCACGAGGTCTCCGGTGCCCTCGTCCGCCACTGCGAGGAGCGCGGCATCGAGCTCGACGAGCCGACCGACGACGAGTACCGCGCCGTGTCGGAGCACCTCACGCCGGAGGTCCGCTCGGCCCTCACGATCGAGGGCAGTGTGGCGTCCCGTGCGGGGGCCGGCGGCACCGCTCCCGACCGGGTCGCGGAGCAGCTCACGTCCCTGACCCAGCGCGTCCGCGATTTGGCGGAGGGTGCACCCTTCACCCGATGACCGACGCGCTGCGGGCGGTGCTCGCCGAGCCCGCTCCCACGTCCGCCCCGGCCCTGCTCGGCGCGACGATCACCGGACGCGGGGTCGCGATCCGCATCACGGAGGTCGAGGCCTACCACGGCCCGACGGACCCGGGCTCCCACGGCCACCGTGGGATGACCCAGCGCAACCGCCACCTCTTCGGTCCACCGGGGACGCTCTACGCCTACCGCTCGTACGGCATCCACACGTGCGTCAACGTGGTCAGCGGCGCCGAGGGCACGTCGGCCGGAACGCTCCTCCGCGGCGGCGAGGTCGTCGCGGGCCTCCCCGTCGCCCGAGAACGGCGGGGACCTCGCCCCGCCGACGTCGCGCTCGCCCGCGGCCCGGGCAACCTCGGCGTCGCGCTCGGTGCCGTGCTCGGCACGGACGACGGCACGTCGCTCCTCGACGGGTCCGGCCCGTTCACGCTCACCCTGGTGCCCGGCCTGGAGGCACGGCTCGCCTCCGCCCCGGCGGCTGCGGTCGTCGACGAGCTGCTCGCCGAGACGGACGCCGCAGGCGTGCCGCGCATCTCGCGCGGACCGCGCACCGGCGTCGGCGGCATCGCCGGCGGCGCGCGCTTCCCCTGGCGCTTCTGGCTGACCGGCGACCCCACGGTCTCGGCGTACCGACGGCACAAGGGTGCGCTCGACTGATCCCCACCGGCACGGCCGTCCCGCCGCTGGCACGTCGCGACGGAACCGGCGGCCTGCACCCGGGACCCGCCCCGCGCCTCCCGGCCGGTACGATTGCCAGGTGTCCAGTGATACCGCGCTCGATGTCCTGACGCGCCAGCAGAACGATCCCACCTTCGCCTCGGTGTGGGACGAACTGCGCTGGCGTGGTCTGGTGCACGTCTCGACCGACGAGACCGCACTCAAGGAGGCCCTCGACGGCGAGCCGATCACGTACTACTGCGGTTTCGACCCGACCGCGCCCTCGTTGCACTGCGGCAACCTCCTGCAGCTGCTGACGCTGCGGCGCATCCAGTTGGCCGGCCACAAGCCGCTCGCGCTCGTGGGCGGTTCGACGGGGCTCATCGGCGATCCTCGACCGACGGCCGAGCGCACGCTGAACACCCCGGAGACCGTCGCCGACTGGGTCGAGCGACTGCGCGCCCAGGTGTCGCGGTTCCTCAGCCCGGACGGCGACAACGGTGTCCGCCTGGTGAACAACCTCGACTGGACCGCGCCGCTCTCGGCGATCGACTTCCTGCGCGACATCGGCAAGTACTTCCGCGTCAACTCGATGCTCAAGAAGGACGCCGTCGCCGCGCGTCTGAACTCCGACGCGGGGATCAGCTACACCGAGTTCAGCTACCAGATCCTCCAGGGACTCGACTACCGGGAGCTCTTCCTGCAGTACGGGTGCACCCTGCAGACCGGTGGCTCCGACCAGTGGGGCAACCTGACCTCGGGGACGGAGCTGATCCGGCGCACCGAGGGGGCCACGGTGCACGCGCTCGGGACGCCCCTGATCGTGAACTCCGACGGCACGAAGTTCGGCAAGAGCGAGGGCAACGCGATCTGGCTCGACCCGGAGATGACGTCGCCGTACGCGTTCTACCAGTTCTGGCTCAACACCTCGGACGCCGACGTCGTCGAGCGGCTCCGGCAGTTCACGTTCCTGTCACGGGCCGAGGTCGAGCGACTCGAGCAGGCCGTCGCCGCCGAACCCTTCCGCAGAGAGGCCCAGCGCACGCTGGCGTTCGAGGTGACCGCGGTGGTCCACGGGGTCGAGGCGACGCAGGCGGCGATCGACGCGGCCGCGGCGCTCTTCGGCAACGGGGACCTGACGACCCTCGACGAACACACCCTCCGGTCGGCGATCGCCGAGCTCCCCGGTTCGACCACGCTGCCCGGTGATGCCGACGTGGCGAAGGCGCTCGTCGAGACCGGACTCGTGAAGTCCCTCGGGGAGGCCCGTCGTTCCATCGACCAGGGTGGCGTGTACGTGAACAACGCCCGGGCCGAAGACGCGACCGCACGGCTGTCGGAGCTCGCGCTCCCGGGGGGAGTCCTCGTGCTCCGTCGAGGCAAGAAGACCCTCGCAGGTGTGTCGATCGGCTGATCGGCTCCGCCCGTCGACGCCCGGTTCCCCCTGTGGGAGCCGGGCGTCGCTGCGTTCCGGGAGCCGGTGTTGCAGAACGCGACACGCCCGGGAAGTACGGCCGGTTGGCGCTGCCCCCGGTCCGCACGTAGAGTTCTTACTCGTCACCCCAAAGGTGCGGCGGAGCGGCTGGAGCGAGAGCCCAGGGCCTGCCGGCCCTCAAGCGGGACGATCCTCCACTGAAGTTCAGAACTGGCCTTGCGCTGGTTCGCTTCGACGCCTAGGATGACTACTCCACCGGTTCTCTCCCGACAGGGATGAGCCACTGGGCCTTCAGGTCCGACGACACACCGGTGGTCAAACCAAGAACGAAAGCCTCTCTGGCGAAACCTCGTGTTCGGGGTCGAGTGGGGAGTGCGTCTGGTCCTTGAGAACTCAACAGCGTGCACATTGTCAATGCCAATTTATTGACCCCGTGGCCGAGCTTGCTCGGTCCGGAGACAATTCCTTTTGGATAGACAGAATTGTCAGTTGACAGTTCTTTTTGTCAGTATCAACTCGGCCATGCTTTCGGGTGTGGTTGGTAATTTTTTTACGGAGAGTTTGATCCTGGCTCAGGACGAACGCTGGCGGCGTGCTTAACACATGCAAGTCGAACGATGATGCCCAGCTTGCTGGGTGGATTAGTGGCGAACGGGTGAGTAACACGTGAGTAACCTGCCCCTGACTCTGGGATAAGCGTTGGAAACGACGTCTAATACTGGATATGACTACTGGTCGCATGGCCTGGTGGTGGAAAGATTTTTTGGTTGGGGATGGACTCGCGGCCTATCAGCTTGTTGGTGAGGTAATGGCTCACCAAGGCGACGACGGGTAGCCGGCCTGAGAGGGTGACCGGCCACACTGGGACTGAGACACGGCCCAGACTCCTACGGGAGGCAGCAGTGGGGAATATTGCACAATGGGCGAAAGCCTGATGCAGCAACGCCGCGTGAGGGATGACGGCCTTCGGGTTGTAAACCTCTTTTAGTAGGGAAGAAGCGAAAGTGACGGTACCTGCAGAAAAAGCACCGGCTAACTACGTGCCAGCAGCCGCGGTAATACGTAGGGTGCAAGCGTTGTCCGGAATTATTGGGCGTAAAGAGCTCGTAGGCGGTTTGTCGCGTCTGCTGTGAAATCCCGAGGCTCAACCTCGGGCTTGCAGTGGGTACGGGCAGACTAGAGTGCGGTAGGGGAGATTGGAATTCCTGGTGTAGCGGTGGAATGCGCAGATATCAGGAGGAACACCGATGGCGAAGGCAGATCTCTGGGCCGTAACTGACGCTGAGGAGCGAAAGCGTGGGGAGCGAACAGGATTAGATACCCTGGTAGTCCACGCCGTAAACGTTGGGCGCTAGATGTAGGGACCTTTCCACGGTTTCTGTGTCGTAGCTAACGCATTAAGCGCCCCGCCTGGGGAGTACGGCCGCAAGGCTAAAACTCAAAGGAATTGACGGGGGCCCGCACAAGCGGCGGAGCATGCGGATTAATTCGATGCAACGCGAAGAACCTTACCAAGGCTTGACATACACCGGAAACGGCCAGAGATGGTCGCCCCCTTGTGGTCGGTGTACAGGTGGTGCATGGTTGTCGTCAGCTCGTGTCGTGAGATGTTGGGTTAAGTCCCGCAACGAGCGCAACCCTCGTTCTATGTTGCCAGCGCGTTATGGCGGGGACTCATAGGAGACTGCCGGGGTCAACTCGGAGGAAGGTGGGGATGACGTCAAATCATCATGCCCCTTATGTCTTGGGCTTCACGCATGCTACAATGGCCGGTACAAAGGGCTGCGATACCGTAAGGTGGAGCGAATCCCAAAAAGCCGGTCTCAGTTCGGATTGAGGTCTGCAACTCGACCTCATGAAGTCGGAGTCGCTAGTAATCGCAGATCAGCAACGCTGCGGTGAATACGTTCCCGGGCCTTGTACACACCGCCCGTCAAGTCATGAAAGTCGGTAACACCCGAAGCCGGTGGCCTAACCCTTGTGGAAGGAGCCGTCGAAGGTGGGATCGGTGATTAGGACTAAGTCGTAACAAGGTAGCCGTACCGGAAGGTGCGGCTGGATCACCTCCTTTCTAAGGAGCATCTGACCACTGTGTTGATGCAACGCAGGCTGGTTCAGGCGCCGATTCGGACCGAACGTGTCCGACGGTTAGCTCATGGGTGGAACATTGACAGTGCAGTCGTCAGCGTGGCTGCCGACCTCAGTACGACCTGCTTCGGTGGGTTGGGAACGGGTTGGTGGTGAGCGGGATGGCTGGTGCACGTTGTTGGGTCCTGAGGGACCAGGCTTCCCGGCCGGTTGGTCGGGGGTTGAGCCGTGACAGTCGGGGCCGTGCAGGCTCTGGGTGTTGCTGGTTCTTCGATGGGCTACATGAAGCTGACACGAGAGTGTCGGGGGAGTGTGGTGCCGATCGTATGTTGAGAACTACACAGTGGACGCGAGCATCTTAGATCGCTCGTGACGATGACCGGCTTGCTGGTTGTTGTTCGAGTCGATCGCAATTTTAATCTTTGTGGTCAAGTTTCTAAGAGCAAACGGTGGATGCCTTGGCATCTGGAGCCGAAGAAGGACGTAGAAATCTGCGATAAGCCTCGGGGAGCTGATAATCGAGCTGTGAGCCGAGGATTTCCGAATGGGGAAACCCCGCCAGGCGACTTGTCGACCTGGTGACTCCCGCCTGAATATATAGGGCGGGTAGAGGGAACGTGGGGAAGTGAAACATCTCAGTACCCACAGGAAGAGAAAACAACATGTGATTCCGTGAGTAGTGGCGAGCGAAAGCGGATGAGGCTAAACCGATCATGTGTGATAGCCGGCGGGCGTTGCATGGTCGGGGTTGTGGGACACGTCGCTCAGTTCTGCCGGACTGGGACGGTTACAGCGCATCATAGTCGAACTGGTTTGAAAGCCAGGCCGTAGTGGGTGCCAGCCCCGTAGACGAAATGGTGTTATGGCCGGATGTGTATCCCAAGTAGCACGGGGCCCGAGAAATCCCGTGTGAATCTGTCAGGACCACCTGATAAGCCTAAATACTCCCAGATGACCGATAGCGGACAAGTACCGTGAGGGAAAGGTGAAAAGTACCCCGGGAGGGGAGTGAAATAGTACCTGAAACCGTTTGCTTACAAACCGTCGGAGCCTCCTTGTAGGGGTGACGGCGTGCCTTTTGAAGAATGAGCCTGCGAGTTAGCGATATGTGGCGAGGTTAACCCGTGTGGGGTAGCCGTAGCGAAAGCGAGTCTGAATAGGGCGATTTGAGTCGCATGTCCTAGACCCGAAGCGAAGTGATCTATCCATGGCCAGGTTGAAGCGACGGTAAGACGTCGTGGAGGACCGAACCCACTTCAGTTGAAAATGGAGGGGATGAGCTGTGGATAGGGGTGAAAGGCCAATCAAACTTCGTGATAGCTGGTTCTCTCCGAAATGCATTTAGGTGCAGCGTTGCGTGTTTCTCGCCGGAGGTAGAGCTACTGGATGGCCGATGGGCCTCAACAGGTTACTGACGTCAGCCAAACTCCGAATGCCGGTGAGTGAGAGCGCAGCAGTGAGACGGTGGGGGATAAGCTTCATCGTCGAGAGGGAAACAACCCAGACTACCAACTAAGGCCCCTAAGCGTGTGCTAAGTGGGAAAGGATGTGGAGTTGCATAGACAACCAGGAGGTTGGCTTAGAAGCAGCCACCCTTGAAAGAGTGCGTAATAGCTCACTGGTCAAGTGATTCCGCGCCGACAATGTAACGGGGCTCAAGCACACCGCCGAAGTTGTAGATTTCGCATATTGACAAGCCTTCGTGGTTCAGTCGTGCGGAGTGGTAGGAGAGCGTCGTGTGGCGAGTGAAGCGGCGGAGTAATCCAGCCGTGGACGCCACACGAGTGAGAATGCAGGCATGAGTAGCGAAAGACGGGTGAGAAACCCGTCCTCCGAAAGACCAAGGGTTCCAGGGCCAGGTTAATCCGCCCTGGGTAAGTCGGGACCTAAGGCGAGGCCGACAGGCGTAGTCGATGGACAACGGGTTGATATTCCCGTACCGGCGAACAACCGCCCAAGCTAATCCAGTGGTGCTAAGAGTCCTAACCCGGACCAGCGGATCCCTTCGGGGTGATGCGGGCCGGTCTAACGCTCGACCCCATGCTGGTGCGGCTAGCGTATGAACAGGTGTGACGCAGGAAGGTAGCTGAGCCAGGCGATGGTATCCGTAAGGTGAACCTGGTGTAAGGATGTAGGGCTGACGATAGGCAAATCCGTCGTCTGTGTGCCTGAGATCCGACGCGTACCCGTTTTGGGGAAATCAGTGATCCTATGCTGCCGAGAAAAGCATCGACGCGAGGTTGCAGCCGCCCGTACCCGAAACCGACTCAGGTGGTCAGGTAGAGAATACCAAGGAGATCGAGAGAATCGTGGTTAAGGAACTCGGCAAAATGCCCCCGTAACTTCGGGAGAAGGGGGGCCGGAACCGTGACCGGACTTGCTCCGTGAGCGGTGAAGGCCGCAGAGACCAGTGGGAAGCGACTGTTTACTAAAAACACAGGTCCGTGCGAAGTCGCAAGACGATGTATACGGACTGACGCCTGCCCGGTGCTGGAAGGTTAAGAGGAAGGGTTAGCCTTTGGGCGAAGCTCTGAATTTAAGCCCCAGTAAACGGCGGTGGTAACTATAACCATCCTAAGGTAGCGAAATTCCTTGTCGGGTAAGTTCCGACCTGCAC
Source organism: Curtobacterium flaccumfaciens (assembly GCF_051548005.1). Lineage (GTDB taxonomy): Bacteria > Actinomycetota > Actinomycetes > Actinomycetales > Microbacteriaceae > Curtobacterium. Next base: position 25,820 of record NZ_JBPUGH010000030.1, read on the forward strand.
GAATGGCGTAACGACTTCCCAGCTGTCTCAACCGCGAACTCGGCGAAATTGCACTACGAGTAAAGATGCTCGTTACGCGCAGCAGGACGGAAAGACCCCGTGACCTTTACTACAGCTTGGTATTGGTGTTCGGTGTGGCTTGTGTAGGA
>NZ_JBPUGH010000031.1:0-25256 GCF_051548005.1 Curtobacterium flaccumfaciens
CCTGCGCGCCGACGGCCTGCGGGGCGGCGCCCTGCGGGGCGGCGCCCTGCGGTGCCGCAGCGACGGAGGGAACCGCGACAGCCTGCTGAGGGGCGCCGGCGTCGTGGAGTCGAGCCGTGCCTCCCGGCCGGTCCTGCTGGTCGTCCACCGGGCGGTTCGGGTCGTCGTCATCGTCGTCGACCTCGCCGCGCCGACGGCGCGCACGCTTGCGGATGCTGCGGAAGATGCCGAAACCGAAGATCGCGACGAGGGCGACGGCGGCGACCGCGGTGATCACCGTCTCCCACTGCGCCTGCACGTTGAGTTCGACCGTCGAGGGCTGCGCGATCGTCTGCCCGGTCGGGGTGGTGAGCGTGAGCGTCAGCGACACCTTGCCGTTGGCGACCGACTGCACCGGGACCGTCGTCCGGGTGGAGGAGTCGTTCTGGACCTTCACCTCGATGTCGTTGCGCACGACGCGGAGCGCGGAGTTGGACGGCTGCACGGAGAGCCGGACCGTCACCGGGTAGTCGGAGGCGTTGCGGATCGAGATGGGCAGGGACGACCGGTCGCCGAGGAGCGTCAGGCTGCTCGAGTCCGTGATGGTGACCGAGTCCGTCGTCTTCGCCCACCCCGCCAGCCGGTTGGCGATGGCGGCGTCGAGCTTCTCGTCGTCCGCGCGCCAGGAGTTCGAGGCGAGTGCGAGCAGCTGGAGGCGCGTCGGGGCGGTCAGCGCCGCAGGGTCGTCCAGGGCGGTGGCGAAGTCCGTGACGCCGTCCGCGGCTCGGACGAGCCGCTCGAGGCGGTCGGTGCGGGCATCGCCGTCCGATCCCTTGCCGAGCGACAGAGCGCCGGGCGTCGCCGCGACGGTGGTCGAGAGGTCCGTCGGCGCCGCCCAGGCGGTGCTCTCGAGCGCGTCGAGCGCCTGCGCGAGCCGGGTGGAGTCCGACGGCCAGTCGCGCCCGAGCGTGAGCAGCACCGGGGAGGTCGCCGTCCCGGCGCGCGCGGCACTCGCGAGGGTCGCGGTGAGCTCGGACATCGCGGTGTCCCAGGTGCGCTGGTCCGACGCGGTGGCGGCCTCGCGCAGGAGCGCCGACATCCCCTGGTCGGCGACGAGCACCTTGTCGGACCCGATGCGCTCCGAGGCCGGGATCGTGGTGTCCGCGCCCGCGGAGGTGTTCCCGCTCGCGACGATCGTCGTGGTGTCGCCTGCCGCTCGGAGTGCCGCGAGGTCCCCCTGCGCGACCGTGCCCTCGACGGGCCAGGCGATCCCGTCCATCGAGTAGTCGAAGTCGAGCAGCGAGGACGTCGTGGGGAGGACCGCCGTGCTGTCGGGGTCCGTGCCGTCGGTGGCGGCGGTCGGGTCCGACGTGGGCGTCCCGGTCGCTGTGTCCCCGGCGGTGGTGCCGGCCGAGGGCGTGTCGGAGGGTGCGGTCGCCGACGGGGTCGGGCTCGGGGTGGACGCACCGGGGAAGTTGTCCGGGTCGATGCCCGGGTCGAGCGAGATCGGCGTGAGGATGCCGTCGGCGCCGGCCTGGCGCAGGCCGGTCACGTCGGCGTCGGCCCACGGCAGCGCGAAGGTCTCGTTCCGGATGCCCTCGAGGTCCTGCAGCCACGCGGTGGCGCTCGACGGCGCGTTCTGCCCCAGGGCGCGGATGGACGCGATGATGCGGGGGTCGATGCCGACGGCGACGTTGTGGCCCTCGGCGGCTCGCAGCTGCTGGGTGAGGGTGCCGTCGACCGCCGTCGCCGCCGCGAGTTCGTCGGCACCGACGAACATCGCCTGCGACCCGGGCAGCGTGATCGGCATCGCGACCGAGACGCCGACGGGCGTCGGGGTGGTCTCGGGGTCCGGGTCCCAGGTGATCGCCGACCGGGCGATCGCCGTCGTGTCGCCCGCGGTGTAGACGGCCGCGATGCGTCGGGGACCGAACGAGCCGTAGCCGCCGAGGCCGACGTTGCCGGGCACGATCTTGACCGAGCGGAGCGTCACCGACCGGTGCGCGGGGACCGCCGGGACGTCCACGGAGTCCATCGGAGCGCCCGGGTAACCGGTTGTGCTGGTGTCGCCGAGCCAGTCGGAGAGCTGGTCGCGGGAACTCACGACGCGGGAGATGTCGAGCTCCGCGGTGCCGGCCGGCAGCGCCTGGTCGGTGTCGTTCGTCACCGTCACCGAGAGCTCGAGGTCCTCGTCGCGGTGCACGATCCCGCGGTTCGCCGGGGCGACCGTCACGGTGGTCGAGCCCTCGGCGGAGCCGGACGGGGCTGCGGTCGCGGTCGCCACCGAAGACGGGGAGGTCAGTGCGGTCGCGGACGGGGCCTCGGCGGGCGCGACGACGAGGCCGAGCGCGACGAGGGTCGACGCGGCTGCGGCGAACAGGGTGCGGAAGGGCTGCATACAGGGGTGCCCGGCGGATCGACCCGGACCGTGCACGAGTGTATGAGGCCCGTCCATGAACACCGCCCGTGCGCGCGGAGGGTGTGGAGAACTCGTGGGCGCGATCTGGGAGGATTGGTCCGTCATGCAGTCCGTTGCCCAGGCCGTCGAGCGACTCGACGCACTCGCCGAAACCCTCCCCGTGGCCACCCTCGCCCGGGCGTTCGCCGACGCCGGACACGAGCTCGCCCTCGTCGGCGGTCCGGTGCGCGACGCCTTCCTCGGTCGACCGGTGACCGACCTCGACTTCACGACGGACGCCACCCCGGACGACGTGCTCCGCATCGTCGAGCCGATCGCGAGCGCGACGTGGGACGTCGGGCGCCAGTTCGGGACGATCGCCGCACGGGTGCACGACGAGCAGGTCGAGATCACGACCTACCGCAGCGACGTCTACGACGGCGAGACCCGGAAGCCCGAGGTCGCCTTCGGCGAGACCATCGAGGACGACCTGCTGCGGCGGGACTTCACGGTGAACGCGATGGCGCTGCGCCTCCCCCAGCGCGAGCTGGTCGACGTGCACGGTGGTGTCGAGGACCTCCTCGCCGGACGGCTCCGCACCCCGCAGCAGGCGACGGTCTCGTTCCGCGACGACCCGCTCCGGATGATGCGTGCGGCGCGGTTCACCTCGCAGCTCGGGTTCACGGTGACCGACGACGTCCGCGACGCCATGTCCGAGCTCGCGGACTCGATCGAGATCGTATCCGCCGAGCGGGTGCGCGAGGAACTCGTCAAGCTCCTGAACACGGCCGACCCCGTCCCCGGGCTCCGGCTGCTCGTGGACACCGGGCTCGCCGAGCGGTTCCTGCCGGAGCTGCCGGCGATGCGGCTCGAGATCGACGAGCACCACCACCACAAGGACGTCTACGAGCACTCGCTCACGGTGCTGACGCAGGCGATCGGGTACGAGGCCGAGCGCCACCCCGGGGACGCCCCGGACACCGTGCTCCGGCTCGCCGCACTCCTGCACGACATCGGCAAGCCCGCGACCCGGAAGCTCGAACCCGGCGGCGCGGTGAGCTTCCACCACCACGACCTCGTCGGTTCGAAGCTCGCGAAGAAGCGTCTTCGTGCCCTGCGGTTCGACAACGACACGATCGCGTCCGTGGCCCGGCTTATCGAGCTGCACCTCCGCTTCTTCGGGTACACCGACGGCGCCTGGACCGACTCCGCCGTCCGGCGTTACGTGCGTGATGCCGGTCCGGAGCTCGAGCGGCTCCACGAGCTCACCCGCAGCGACGTGACGACGCGGAACCGCCGGAAGGCCGACCGACTCGGGTTCGCCTACGACGACCTCGAGGCCCGTATCGCCACGCTCGCGGAACAAGAGGAACTCGACTCGATCCGTCCCGACCTCACCGGCGACGACATCATGCGCATCCTCGACATCGCCCCCGGTCGCGCCGTGGGTGAGGCCTACCGCTTCCTGCTCGAGACCCGGATGGACGAGGGGCCGCTCGGCGCCGACGAGGCCGAGGCGCGCCTGCGCGCCTGGTGGGCGGCGCGCGACGCCGACTGAGCGGCCGCACCGAGGGTGCGCCCCGCGCCCGACGCGACGGCCTGGAGGCCCGGTGCGGCTTCCACAGGTGGTGGCGCGCCTCCAGGCGGTCCGGTAGGCTACTCAGGTTGTCTCCGCGCGTCTGCGCGCCGACACATGCATCAACCCTCCTGCTCCGGGAACCGCCCGGAGCCGCCGAGACCAAAGGAGGTGGGTTCCGCATGCACCAGTACGAACTGATGGCGATCCTCGACCCCGAGATCGACGAGCGCACCGTCGCTCCCAGCCTGGACAAGTTCCTGGCCGTGATCCGCAACGACGGTGGCACCGTCGACAACGTGGACGTCTGGGGCCGTCGTCGTCTCGCCTACGAGATCGCGAAGAAGTCCGAGGGCATCTACGCCGTCGTCGACTTCACGTCCTCCCCCGAGGCCGCCAAGGAGCTCGACCGTCAGCTCGGTCTCTCCGAGGCCGTCCTCCGCACGAAGGTCCTCCGCGCCGAGGAGGCGATCGCTCAGGTCGCCGCCCAGAAGCAGCGCGACGAGGCCCGCGCGGCCCGCAAGGCCGCGAACGCGACCGCGAGCGCCGAGTAAGTCATGGCCGGCGAAACCGTCATCACGGTGGTGGGCAACCTCACCGCGGACCCCGAGCTGCGTTACACGCAGAACGGGCTCGCGGTGGCGAACTTCACCATCGCCTCCACCCCTCGCACGTTCGACCGTCAGGCGAACGAGTGGAAGGACGGCGACGCGCTGTTCCTCCGTGCGAGCGTGTGGCGCGAGTTCGCCGAGCACGTGGCGGGCTCGCTGACGAAGGGCTCGCGCGTCATCGCGCAGGGTCGTCTGCGTCAGCGCTCGTACCAGGACCGTGAGGGCCAGCAGCGCACGAGCATCGAGCTCGAGGTCGACGAGATCGGCCCCTCGCTCCGCTACGCGACCGCGCAGGTCACCCGTGCAGCGGGTGGCAACGGCGGCGGTCGTGGCCAGGTCGGCGGGGGCAACGCTCCCGGCGGCAACGGCGGCGGCAGCTGGAACGGCAACAACGGTGGCGGTCAGTCGGACGCACCCTGGTCCCCGCAGGGTGGCCAGCAGGGCGGCGGCAACGCACAGTCGAACGACGTGTGGAGCACGCCCGGCGGCTCGTACGACGACGAGACCCCGTTCTGATCCCTCCGGTCCACCGGACACAACTTCTTCATCTCTAAGGACAAACAATGGCTGGAAAGAGCACCGGCGACCGCCGGAAGCCTCGCGGCAAGGGTGGCAAGAACGCCGCTCCCGCGAAGTCGATCAAGGTCGGCGTCATCGACTACAAGGACGTCGCGACCCTTCGCAAGTTCATCTCGGAGCGTGGCAAGATCCGCGCCCGTCGCATCACCGGCGTCTCCGTCCAGGAGCAGCGCCTCATCGCCCGTGCCGTGAAGAACGCCCGTGAGATGGCGCTCCTCCCCTACGCCGGCTCCGGCCGCTGATCGGAGGACTTCCCATGTCGAAGCTCATCCTCACCCACGAGGTCTCCGGCCTCGGTTCCGCCGGTGACGTCGTCGACGTCAAGAACGGCTACGCCCGCAACTACCTCATCCCCCAGGGCTTCGCCGTCGCGTGGTCCAAGGGCGGCGAGAAGCAGGTCGAGTCCATCCGTGCGGCCCGCGCCGCTCGCGAGCTCGCCACCATCGAAGAGGCCCAGGACCTCAAGATGAAGCTCGAGAACGCGACCATCAAGCTGACCGTCAAGGCCGGCAAGGACGGCCGTCTGTTCGGCTCGGTCCGCCCGGCGGACGTCGCCGACGCGGTCCAGGCGCAGGGCGTCGGCTCGCTGGACAAGCGCAAGGTCGAGGTCCCCGCGACCATCAAGACCGTCGGTGACCACGAGGCCACCGTGCGTCTGCGCGAGGACATCACCGCGGTGATCTCCCTCCAGGTCGTCGCCGCCAAGTAAGGCTGCGAACACCGCTCTCGACGGGCGGGTCTCCTCCGGGAGGCCCGCCCGTCGTCGTACCCGCTGCCGTCGGTTCGCTCTTGGCTGGTTACCGTTCAGGTGGCCGCCGCAGACCTGGAAACCGCTTGAGAAAGTTGTCCTCAGGTTCTCGTTTGTCAACTGGTTTTACACACCCGAAACGGGCAGTTGGAGAACCTTCAATGGGAACTTGAACCCCACTTTTCCACACATGGTGTGGAACGGAAAAGCCCAGTTCAAGCGGTCGAAACTGTGTTCTAGACCCTCGTTGTCCACACCCCTCTCCACAGTTGTCCACACTGCACCCCGGCGTGTTCCGCAGGCTCTCCACAGAGTTATCCACAGGGTGCATTTGTGGGGATAACTTCCCCGCCCATACCGTGGCCCAGCGACTCGGCGATGTCGGTCGCCCGGGGTAGAACTTCGGTGCGGGCAGGGGCCCGAGCCGTACCAACGACAGGAGTCCGTGTGTCGATCGCGCATCTCGATCCTTCCCCCCGCGACGTCGCCGATCGCGGAGGCATGGAACGGACGCCGCCGCACGACCTCCTCGCCGAGCAGTCGACCATCGGTGGCATGCTGCTGTCGAAGGACGCCGTCGCCGATGTCATCGAGACCGCCCGCGGTGTGGACTTCTACATCCCCAAGCACGAGGTGATCTTCGACGCGATCCTCTCGCTGTACTCCCACGGCGAGCCGACCGACGTCATCGCGGTCACGGACGAGCTGACGAAGACCGGCCTGCTCTCCCGGGCCGGCGGTGCCGAGTACCTGCACAGCGTGACGAGCATGGTGCCCACCGCCGCGAACGCCGGGTACTACGCCGCGATCGTCGCCGAGAAGGCCGTGCTCCGGCGCCTCGTCGACGCCGGCACCCGCATCGTGCAGATGGGCTACGCGTCCGAGGGTGAGGTCACCGACCTCGTGAACAGTGCCCAGGCCGAGGTCTACAACGTCGCCGGTGGGGTCCAGACCGAGGACTACGTCCCGCTGACCGACGCCATCGGTGCCGCAATCGACGAGATCGAGGCCGCGAAGGGCCGCGACGGGCAGATGACCGGCGTGCCGACCGGGTTCAGCGGCCTCGACGGGCTGACGAACGGCTTCCACCCCGGACAGCTGATCATCGTCGCCGCCCGACCCGCACTCGGCAAGTCCACCCTCGCGCTCGACCTCTGCCGAGCGGCCGCGCTCAAGCACAACCAGACCGCCGCGTTCTTCTCGCTCGAGATGGGTCGCGCCGAGATCGCGATGCGTCTGCTGTCCGCCGAGTCCAGCGTCCCCCTGCAGAACATGCGCAAGGGCACCGTCGACTCCCGGGACTGGACGACCATCGCGCAGACCCGCGGCCGGATCAACGACGCCCCGTTCTTCATCGACGACTCCCCCAACATGACGCTCGTCGAGATCCGGGCGAAGTGCCGCCGCCTCAAGCAGCAGCACAACCTCAAGCTCGTGGTCATCGACTACCTGCAGCTGATGACGTCCGGCAAGCGCGTGGAGTCCCGCCAGCAAGAGGTCTCGGAGTTCTCGCGCGCCCTCAAGCTCATGGCGAAGGAACTCGGTGTGCCGGTCATCGCGCTGTCGCAGCTGAACCGTGGCCCGGAGCAGCGTGCCGACAAGAAGCCGATGATCTCCGACCTGCGTGAGTCGGGGTCGATCGAGCAGGACGCCGACATGGTGATCCTGCTGCACCGTGAGTCGGCGTACGAGAAGGACAACCCGCGGCAGGGCGAGGCCGACCTCATCGTGGCGAAGCACCGCAACGGGCCGACGGACACGATCACGGTGGCGTTCCACGGGATGTTCTCTCGGTTCGTCGACATGCCGCAGTAGGACGCTTCTGTCGGCGTGCCGAATAGATGGTCTCTCCGCCTAAGAAGTGGTCCCTCCGCGTGCAACGGACCTTCTGTTCGGCGGGCCACTACTCGACGATCGGACCCGCATCATGAGCGCTCAGCCTTTCAAGTCACCCCCGGCCTTGACGCCATTCGTCGGAGCACCCGGCGACTTCGGACTCGGCCCGGAGCCTCCGCGTCGGCGTACGTCGAACCCCTGGGCGGACTTTGAAGCGTGGTGTACCCAGCGGGGGCTGAGCTCGTTGCCCACCTCGGGTCCGGTCGTAGCCAGCTATCTCCTCGATCGATGCCGGGAGGCTGATGACACGGGGGCGCTCGTGCACTCGGCTGCCCGGATTTCGGGCTGGGTTGACATCATCGACGCCAAGCACGTTCAAGCAGGGCTCTCCCGCATCAGGTCGGCTTCGCCGGTCCCTATTGTTCTCTCCCGCGCCAACCGGCACGCAAATCGAGAGCGATCGCGACAACCATTGACCGCGGTGCGGGCGCTGCAAGAGACGCTTCGGGGGATCGACCGCTCGTTCTCGGAGGAAGCGGAGAAGGACCGCGCGCGGGCTCTGATGCTCATCGGCGCGGTCGGCGAATTGTCAGACGCATGTTTGAGGTCTCTGCGTGTCGGGGATGTGCTCGCAGAGCCTGGAGACGGTCTTCGAATCTCGAACTCGTCAGCCGAAGTTGTCTGGATCCCGCTCATCCGGCACGCCGAATTCTGCCCCGCTTGTTCTCTGGTGAGATGGCTGCGCCACGTTGTCGGATCGGAAGCATCGACTTTGACTAAATGGCAAAGCATGCACGTCTGCGTGATCGGTACCGTCTACCCACCCGTCGAGCTGGAGAGGTCTCCTTTGTTCCGTCGATCGGTGACTGGAGAACCCGAGGCACTCACAGTCCCAGAAGTCACGTGGATCATCGACGATGTGCTTCATCGCGCCGGTCAAAGCCGAAATGCCCTAGATGGACTTCGTGACGCGCTGATGATGACTGAGACCATCTCCTCTCTTTGATCATCGTCCGGTCCCGCGCCCCCAGAGCCTTCCGTCCGCGGGCTGACAGCATGCTTGAGCGTCACGTGCCACCGACAGCTCGAGCGAGCCGAAGCAGTCTCGATAGACGATCGGCTATCGGAGCTTCGATGTTTCCGGGTTCGGCGCCACCGGGTACGTTCGCTCTGACGAGAGGAAGCGCTGCCATGAGGGCTGCTTGGTACAACGAGCAAGGCGCCGCGAGCGAGGTCCTGCGCGTCGGGGAACGACCGGACCCGGTTCCCGGGGACGGCGAAGTCCGCGTGCGGGTGACCTTCTCCGGAGTGAACCCCGGAGACACGAAGAAGCGCGAGGGCTGGCTTGGATCAGCGATGCCCTACCCGGAGGTGATCCCGCACAGCGACGGCGCCGGCGTGGTTGACCAGGTCGGCGAGGGCGTCGACGAGGCGCTGATCGGACGTCGCGTCGCCGTGCATGGCGCGCAGTCGTACCGCCAGTTCGGTACCGCCGCCGAGTACGCCGTTGTCCCGGCGGATCTCGTCACCCCGCTGCCCGACACGGTCTCCGACGAAGTGGGGGCGCTGCTCGGGATCCCTGGGATCACCGCGCACCGCGCAGTGTTCGGCGACGGCCCGGTCACCGGGAGGGTCGTCCTCGTGCACGGTGTCCGTGGTGGTGTCGGCGGGATCGCCGCGCAGCTCGCGAAGTGGGGAGGCGCGAGTGTCGTCGGCACGGTCCGCCGATCGTCAGATCTGGGTGCGGCCGGGCTTCCTGACCTGGACCGCGTCATCGCGCTCGACGACGACCCCGAGACCACCGTCCGTCGCATCGCACCCGATGGCGTCGACCGGGTCGTGGAGGTTGCTCTCGACGCGAATGCGGACCTCGACGCGGCCGTGATCGCGAACGACGGGGTGATCGCGACGTACTTCGCTCGTGGAGACCGGGTTTCCTTGCCGTTCCCACCGTTGCTCTTCGCGAACGTGACTGTCCGGTTCCTCGGCAGCGATGACTTCCCGCCCGCGGCGAAGCGCGCAGCGATGGACGACTTGGTCGCAGCCGTGCACGAGGGTGCGCTGCGTCTTCCGGTCGGGGAGGTGTTGCCCCTCGAGCAGATCGCGCAGGCGCACGACGACGTCGATGCAGGCCGCGCCGGCCGTGTCCTGGTCCGGATCGCTCCCTGACTCCCCGGACCTGGCCGCGTTGACAGAGGGGCGTGACCTCCTGCGAGTTCACGCCCTCTGTCCCCGTGCTGGCGGGTCAGCCCCAGGCTGCGGGGGTCGGAGCGTTGGCGGGTGCGGTGAGCTGGCCCATGAGGCCGGCGAAGTCCTCGAGGTGCCAGGTCGCGACGATCTTCCCGTCGCGGACCTGGTGCACGTCCATGGTCCGCATCTCGATGCGCTTGCCGGTGGGCTGGTGTCCCATGAAGGCGCCTTGGTGGGTTCCGGAGACGGTGTTGCGGACGGCGACCTTGTCGCCCTGGACGATGATGTCCTGGTGCTCGACCGTGTAGTCGGGCATCGCCGCGCGGAACAGGGCGATCTGGCCGGCCATGCCGGCAGGGCCTGGCTGCTGCCCGGGGGCGAGGGGCAGGTCGATCCAGTCCTGGGCGAGGACCTCGTCGTAGGTGCTGGTGTCGCCGGTGCGGAACGGCTCGTAGAACTTGCGGACGAGGGTCTCGTTGACGCTGTCATCGATGTCGTGCGTGGTGGTCATCAGGGGTGCCTTTCGGAGTCGGTGGTGCGAGAGGAGTGGGGAGGAGTGCTCCGGGACTGCCAGAGCTGCGCGGCGTCCGCCGTGGGTCAGGCGAGCGCGAGGACGAGTCCTACGACGATCAGGACGACAGCGGTCGCGGCGTGCACGGTGAGTGCCTGGCGGAGTGTCCCGCCGTTGGTGACGACGATGATCGCGTCGCCGATCGGGGTGATCGCCGCGGCGACGAGCGCCCAGCCGAACACCTGAGGGCCTGCGACGAGCAATACCACCAGGGGGACGATGCCCGAGGTGATGTCGCGGACACCCTTGATCGAGGTGAACGCCTGACGGCGATCTTCAGCGACGCCGAAGCCGGCGGTCGCGACTGCTGGTGCGATCAGGAAGCGTCCGCCGATGAACAGGATGAACAGGCATCCGAGGACGGCGACGACGAGGGCTGCAATGACCATGAGGAAGACCTTCGGGGTTCGGTAACGGTGTTATGCAACGACGCTACATCGCCGCCGTGTCGTTGTCTAGCGTCGTTATCTAACAGCGTCGGCTATGGTGGGGACATGGCTCCTCGCCCCGCGCCCGATCTCAATCTGCGCCGTGACCAGATCACCCGAGCTGCGCGCGAGGTCGCGGACCGGGATGGATGGGAGGCGGTCACGATGCGTCGGCTCGGTGCGGAGCTCGGTGCGACCCAGCCGGTGATCTACTCGGCGTTCCCCGGTGGCAGGCAGGCGTTGATCGATGCTGTGGCGCTCGGCGGGTTCGATGCGATCGCGTCTGCGCTTGAGGCAGTGCCGGCCGAGCCGCTGCCGAGGATGCAGGCGTACCTGGCGTTCGCCGCCGAACAGCCGCGCGTCTACGAGGCGATGTTCTCGATGCCGTCAGGCCTGACCTTCGGCACCGGTACCGGACCCGATCCGCTGCATCGAGCGTTTGCTGCGATCCAGGCGGCGTTCCCGGGAGCGGACGGCACCGAGGCTGAGGTTGCATGGGCTACGGTCCACGGACTCGCGACCCTGGAAATCAGCAGGCGGCTACCCACCGTTCGGTCCCGTGCGCGGCTCGAGCGTGCCTACCAAGCCTTGAGCAAGGAATAGTTCACGCGTTGCCGCTGGATCTGTCTGTTGAGCGATCGGCTCACGAGACGCCAACACGAGCCCGCGGCCATACAATCGTCCTGGCTTGCCCTAGCCAGTCACCCGCCCACAGGGCCTGGCCGAGTTTGGGAGAGGGAGGCAGCCCGTTCGAGCCGGGCCAAGTGTGGGCGCGCCACGAGCCGACAACGGGTCCGTTGTCCGATCCATAGGCGGACGCTACTGGTCATCCTCGAGGCAGGCGCAGGGACCTTTCGAGATGTTCATCGCGGTGCGAGCGCTCTGCGGCTGGGACGCCACCGCACGCTCATATTGTGTCGGGATGAGCGAGGTCAGAGCACCCGTGGCCCTTCCGCGTGCCCTTGTCGTGATGTTGTGGGCGCTTGCGGCGCTGTTCAACGTTGTGTTCCTGAGCTTCTTTGCCTTCTACTCAGTGGCCAACGACTGGGCGGTAGAACGTTCCGAAGCGACTGGGGCATTCGAGCCGTCACAATTGCTTCCGCACGACGCGGCGCTGTGGTTGAGTGCCCATGCAGCGCTCGTCCTCCTCGTAGTGCTCGACGCCGTCGCTGTCGCGCTCGCGTTTCGCCTCAATCGGAGGAGCGTCAATCAGACTCAGTAGTCGATCGGCTATCGGACATGGAAGATCCCTGCTCGGCGTAGCCTCGGCCCGTTTTCGCTGCGGGTGCATCAGGGATGTGGATCGCGCTGCCCCTGATCGGGGCTGTGATGTCTACGGCATCGTCCTCGGGATCATCCGCAAACGGAACGGCAAGGAGTGACCGCCCGCCGATCGCCGATCGGACAGGGTGGAGGTCGGAGGCCGCGCACATCGGGGGCTCTGCACTGGTCGGTAACGTCGCCCGGGCCTGTTCAGGAGCGGACGCGGACGATCCATCCCGTGATGGTCCCGTGGTGCGGGCGACGGTCGGACAGGGAGGGCACAGTGTGCTGCTGCCCGCCGTGGACTTCCGGCGCAGAATAGCCGCGGCGCTCTGAGCTCACGAAGCGCACGGAGACCTGGTCGATGCGAATGACGTCACCGCCCAGGTCGCGTCGGGTCGACAGCTCCTCCTCGCTGCGCTCGTGATCGTACGTGTCGCGCTGCAGAGAGACCGTCCTCGGGACTGCGAGGATCAGGTCGATCCAGGGCTGGTCCGATGCGTACAAGGTCCATGTGACGTGATCACCGACGGCGACATCGAATCCGTCTTCGTCGACTTGCCACTCGGTCAACCAGACATCTGTCTCCCCGTCGGCCAGCGCAGGAACCGGATCTTCGGGTGCGACCGTCGGCGTTGGAATCCGCGGAATCGGTGACAGGTTGACCGGCTCCGCTGATACCTCGGCAGGCCATCCGAGGAGTCGCTCCCGCAGGAGCTGCGGCAGCACCACATGATCTCCCGACGGAGGATCGGTTCGAATGGTGGGTGACATTCCGTCAGCGTAGACGCGCGAAGAGTGCTGCGCCGAGGCTCTCGTCTCAGTATCGACGGGGTCGGGATGCCGTTGACGCGTCCCGCTGACCGATGGTCTACCGAGGCATGTTCCTCATGCCCGACGTCCCGAAGAACGTGGCCATCCGGCCGAGCGCGTCGCTGATGACGACTCGGTCGCGTCCGGCGATGAAGTCGTGATCGGCGTCGGGGTACTCGTGGTGCTCGACGGACGTGCCGGCGGCCCGCAGGGCCGCAGCGAGCGCTGCGCCCTCCGGAGCGAGGGTGTCGTCCGCGCCGGTGAGGATCAGCGTCGGCGGCAGCACCCCGGCCAGGGTGTCGTCGAACAGGGGCGACGCGAGCGGTTCGCGGCGCCGTGCGACGTCCGGGAAGTACGCCCACCCGACGAAGCGCTGCACGAGCGGACTGATCGCCGGGCGCCGGATGCTCGAGGTCCGATCCGTCCGGGTGACGTCGATCACCGGGACGACGAGCGCGATCGCCTGCTGTCCGGGGAGGCCCGCGGCGTGGAGTTGCTGGCACACGTCGATCGCCAGCTTCGCCCCCGCGCTGACTCCGGACAGGGCGAGCGCAGCAATGTCCCAGTCCTGGCCCGCGCCGGTCTGCACCCAGCGGGCGACGTCGAGCATCTGCTCCTCGGTCACCGGGCACTGCACCCGAGGCGCCGTGTCGTAGTCGGGCAGGACGACCGTCACGCCCGACTCGACGGCCAGGTGCCGGGCGATGTGGAGGTCCTGCTCCGGGTAGCGGTTCACGAACCCGCCGCCGTGCATGTGCATCACGACCGGGGCACCTGGCGTGCCGACGACGGGCCGTTGCACGAGGACCCGCACCGTGCCGTGCCGAGTGGGAACGCGCTCCGTCGCGGGTGCCGGGAGCCGCTCGACCCCGGCGGTGAGATCGGCCGGCGCGTTGGCCTTGGTCCGGGAACCGAGCTGCGCGAGTGACCAGAACAACGGCTGGAAGGGGCGATCGACCACGCCTCACCGTAACGACCGACGGCGGACACCAGCCCCGGGACCGGGACGCCGACTGAGCACGGTCTGTACACCGGACCCGCTGGTGCGGAGGGCGCACAGGCCCGGCGGTGTGCGGCGACGAGGCCTAGCCTCGCGGTGTGTCGACCTCGACCAGGCGCCTCCTCGGCGCGACCACAGCAGCACTGCTCCTCGGCGCCCTGACCGCCTGCTCCGGGGCCGGCGGCACCGGAGCCAGCGGCACCGCTGCGAGCAGCACCGGCACCGGGAGCACGGGCGTCACCACCGGCAACCCGTCCGCCGACCTGCACGCCGTCCGCCTCACGGTCGCCGACGGCGCCGACGCCGGCAGTGCGGCAGGCCGAGAACTCCGCATCCCGAGCGGCTGGCGAGCCGAGGTGTGGGCCGACGTCCCCGACGCCCGCATGGCAGCCTGGCTCCCCGACGGCAGCATGCTCCTCACGACCGGTGACCGCGGCACCCTGCTCCGCCTCGACCCGCGGAGCGACGGACGGCCCCCGGCGATCGACGAGCTCGCCACCGGACTGGACGACCCCCAGGGCGTCGCCGTGACCGAGCAGGACGGGCAGACCGTCGTCGTCCTCGGCGAGGGCACCCGCATCGTGACCTGGCACTACCGGGACGGCGAGCTGTCGGACCGCTCGGTCCTCGTGGACGACCTGCCGACGGGTGGCCACGGCGGGAAGTTCGTCGCCGTGCACGACGGCGTGGTGGCGTACGACATCGGCTCCGCGTCGAACAGCGACGGCTCGGACCGACGTGTCCACCCGGACCGTGCCGTCATCCGGCAGGTCCGACTCGACGGCAGCGACGACACGCTGCTCGCGACCGGGGTCCGCAACGGCGAGGGCCTCGGCTTCGCCCCGGACGGCACCCTCTTCACCGCGGTGAACCAGGCCGACAACCAGCCCTACCCGTTCCGCGACGACACCGGGCAGTACGGCGAGCGCGTCCAGTCGTACGTCGACGAGCACCCGAACGACCAGGTCACGCGGATCACCGAGGGCACGGAGCTCGGCTGGCCGTTCTGCCAACCGGACTCCCGTGGGAAGCCCGACCTGCTCGACCTCGGGTACGTCGACGACCCCACGAACAACCCGCACGGGAAGTCCCTCGACTGCTCGACCGTCTCCCGCACGATGGTCGGCCTGCCGGCGCACAGCGCACCCATCGGCTTCGTCTTCACCGGCGGCAGCGCGCTCCCGGAGGAGTTCCAGGACGGTGCGCTCATCACGACGCACGGCTCGTGGAACCGCGAGCCCCCGCGGCCTCCGTCCGTCTCGTACAGCACGTGGGACGACGCGACGAACACCCTCGGGCAGCCGCACACGATCGTCGAGGGGTTCCAGGACGCCGGCGGTTCACGCTGGGGGCGGTCCGTGGACGCCGTGCCCGGCCCGGACGGCTCGCTGTACGTGACCGATGACGCAGCCGGACTCGTCTACCGACTCACGCCACCCGCTTGACCGGCGGCCACCGGTCTGCGACCGGGCCCAGCACCGGACTGGAGGCCCGTGGCGGCGCCGCCCCGGGCCTCCAGTCCGGTTCCCGGTCGGCGACCACCTTCCGGCCGCACCCCTGCGGGTGGCCGCTTCCCGCCCTGTACGGCACCTCCCCAGTACCGGCGCGCAGGATGAGCGCACACACAGACGACCGCGAAGGAGCAGCCATGTCGGACACCAGCAACAGCCACCCCGAGGACCTCACCAACGACGAGGACGGCACCCCCAAGACCGGCGGCCTCGGCGACGACGGGACCATCCCGAACCACCCGGAGGGTGTCGCAGCGGGACTCTCCGAGACCGACTCGCACTTCAACCCGGAGGAAGACCCCGAGCACGACTGAGTGAGCCGGGGCGGCGGTAGCCTGCCGGCAGGAGGTACGCATGGCCGCCGACACCCGCACGACCACCGCCGCGTACACGGTGCGCCCACTCGACCCGTCCACGTGGGACGCCTTCGAGGAGCTCTGTTCGGCGAGCACCGGGTACCCGAGCGGGTGCTGGTGCAACGGCATGCACGCGGAGGGACTCACCCGCGACGCCGCAGCCAACCGGGAGCGCAAGCGGACCCGGGTGCTCGCGGGGACGACGCACGCGGCACTCGTGTTCGAGGGAGCGCTGTGCGTCGGCTGGTGCCAGTACGGCCCCGCGGACGAGATCGTGCAGATCAAGAACCGCCGCCGGTACGACCAGACGCAGGACGGCCCGCTGCCCGACTGGCGCATCGGCTGCAACCACGCCCGCGCGGGGTTCCGCCGCCGGGGTGTCGCGACGACGGCGCTGCGTGGCGCGCTCGACCTCATCGCTGCCGCGGGTGGCGGGCGGGTCGAGGGCTACCCCGAGCCGGCGGGCACGGTACCGGCCGGGTTCCTGTTCCACGGGGCGCTGTCGACGTTCGAGCAGGCCGGCTTCACGCGCGACCGGATGATCGGCAAGCACCGCTGGGTCGTGACGAGGACGGTCGAACCGGCTGCGCCGGTGAGCTGAGGCCCCCGGCCGAGCCCCGGGATCAGGGCCGCTCGTCGACGAGCGCGACGAAGCGGCTGCCGATCCCCTCGACCTCGTGACGGAGGAACCCGGCCGGCGGCTCGGGCGCCTGGTACGGGGCGTGGTAGTCGCACATGAGGTGGTCCCAGTCGGGCCACCACTTCTTCGGCCGGGCCGTCTCGGAGTACCCGCAGACGACGCACTCGAGGCGCTGCCACACCTGCTTCTTCCCGGTGCGGTTCGCGCGGGACTGCACGAGCCAGGCGGGCGGCTCCTGCTCGATCGCCGCGAGGTCGTCCTCGCTCAGCCGGGCCGGGATGCCGTGACGGGCCGCCATCTCCAGGGGGATGTCGAGCCGGACGGCGGCCTCACGTCGGGAGAGCATCCGCCAAGGATAGGCCGCCCCCGCCGAGCTCGACGACGCAGCCGGACCCGGAGCGGTGCGAGTGCGGTACTGAGCAGGACCGTCACCGCATCGTGACCCGCGAGGACGTCGCCGGGCGGCCCGGTGTCAGTACGCGACGCGCCCTTCGCGGTCGTGGAACTCCCCCGTCGGCCCGTCCGGACCCAGCAGGGCCAGCGCGACCGTCGCGTCCGTCCCCTCGGTCACCGTCTGGTGCCCGCCGAACCCGTTGAACTCGGTCGCCGTGTAGCCCGGGTCGCTCGCGTTCACCCGGAACCCGGGCAGGTTCTTCGCGTACTGCACGGTCAGCGCGATGAGCGCCGCCTTCGACGCGGCGTAGGGCACGGCCGGCACGGGGTACTCGTCACGGCCGGGGGTCGTCAGCCACCGCGGGAAGCCCACCCCGGACGCGACGTTCACGATGACCGGGTTCGCGGAGGCACGCAGATTCGGCAGCGCCGCCTGGGTCACCCGGACGACGCCGGTCACGTTGGTGTCGAGGACGGACGCCATCGCGGCGGCGTCGAGGTCGTCGACGCCGAACGACGTCCCGAGGACCCCGGCGTTGTTGACGAGGACGTCGAGCTCCGGGAGGTCGCTGACCGCGCGGTCGACGGAGGCCTGGTCGGTGACGTCGAGCTGCACGACGTGCGCGCCGAGCGCTCGGACGTCGTCGGCGCTGGACGGGTCGCGCACGCCGGCGTACACGGTGTGGCCGGCCTCGATGAGACGTCGTGCGGTCTCGAGCCCGAGACTGCGGTTTGCTCCGGTGATGAGTGTGGTGGTCATGCACCCAGCGTGCGCCCGGCACGTGGCGACTCCCAGGCACCGGGTGACGGTGGGACCGGCAGTACCAGGACGGACGGGAGGCACGGGGCGAGGATGGTGGACATGAGCGAGTTCGCGAGTGTGCTGCGTTCCTGGCGCGACCGGGTGCGTCCCGAGGAGGTCGGTCTGCCGGCCGGCCCCGGCCGTCGCACGCCCGGCCTCCGGCGCGAGGAGCTCGCAGCGCTCGCCGGGGTCAGCGTCGACTACGTCGTGCGGCTGGAACAGGGGCGGGCGACGAACCCCTCTGCGCAGCTGCTCGGCGCCCTCGCGACGGCCCTCCGGCTGTCGGAGGCTGAGCGCGACCACCTCTTCCGGATCGCCGGTGTCGCACCGCCGTCGCGACGGGTGGTGCCGCGGCACGTCACACCGGGCGTGCAGCGGATGGTCGACCGGCTCGGGGACGTGCCGCTCGCAGTGTTCACGGCCGCGCACGACATCGTGCTGTGGAACGACCTCTGGGCCGCGGTGAACGGCGACCCCGGTCACTGGACCGGTCTGGAGGGCAACCTCGTGTGGCGGCACTTCACGCACGGGCACGACGGCACCGACTGGGACGACGAGCACCAGGAGGAGTTCTCCAGCGACCTCGTGGCCGACCTCCGCGCCGCCACCGGCCGCTACCCGGCCGACCGCGACCTCGCGGCCCTGGTCGCACGGCTCCGCCGGGAGTCACCGGAGTTCGAGCGGCGCTGGGACACCGGCCGGGTCGCCGAGCACCGGGCGAGCCGGAAGCGCGTGCACACACCGGTCGGGTCGATCGAGGTCGACTGTGACGTGCTGACGGTGCCCGGCGGCGACCTGCGCGTCGTGGTGTACACGACCACGCCCGGCTCCGAGGACGCCGCGAAGCTCGACCTGCTGCGTGTCACCGGCCTGCAGCAGCTCGCCCCGACGGTCGCCGTGGCACCATGAGCGGGTGCCCGGACCCGAACACGACGCCCTGATCGCCGCGGCCGAGGCGGTACCGTGCCCGACGTGGAGCGACCGCGCCCTGCTCGCCTGCCTGCGGAAGCTGCGCGACGGTGGCCCGACCGAGTGGCGGTCGATCACGGTGCACGACGGCTGGCCGCTGCAGGACACCGACGGCTTCTGCGTCGTCTACTCCTGGCCCGGGCTCGGACCGATCGGGCTCCGGGCGGCCCGCGAGGGCAGTCGTGCTGCCCCGGTCTGGGCCGACGGCGTCTACGCCACGCCCTTCTCCGGCGGCGAGCCGACCGCCGAGCAGTTCGGGTGGGAGATCGCCGACTTCGGCATCGCGGAACCGCTCGGGACGATCGCCGACCGGCTCGTCACGGACCGCGACGGCGTCGGCTGGTGGGGCGTCGCGCCGCTCCCCGCCTGAGACGCTCCCGCGCACAGGAGCCCCCGGGATCACGTGATGACGACCTGCGCGTTCACCAGGATCTCGTGGAGGTCGTCGCGCAGCACCTCACGCGAGGGCACGTCGATCTTCACGGTCAACGCGACCCCGGGTCGGGCGAACGCACGGGCGACGGTCGCGGTCCAGGTGCCGTCGGCCTGCCCGGCGATCGACAGGAACTGGGCGGTCCCGCCACCGGCCGTGGGCAGGAGCTGCTCCTCGAGCCCCTCGACCGGAGCGCCGGCTGCTCGGAAGAGCTGCTCGGTGGCGGCACGGTCCCCCATCGTCGGGTCGAGGCCGGTGACGCGCTGCTGCGTGACCGTCGCCACGGCGCCGTCCGACCGCGTGTACTCGGTCGATCCGGCGCTCGGGTCGGAGCGGGTCAGCTCCCAGTCCTTCAGCGAGGACACCGAGACGCCGAACGCGGGGAGCCGGGTGGACGAGAGCTCCGCCCCGTCCTCGAAGGTCAGGCTCTTCGGCTGCGATCCGGCCGCGGTGCCGCCGACCCCGTCGGTCGCGTCCGCTTCGGGAGTCGGTGTCGGGGTGGCGGTCGGCGTCGGTGTGGCTGTGCGCGTCGCTCCGGTCGCGTCGCCCGCGTCGGTGTCGGTGGTGCTGCACCCGGTGAGCGCGAGTGCGCCGACGACGAGTGCCGCGCCGATGGTGGTCGTCCTGGACAGCCTCATGGTGTTCCCCCTGTGGTCCCCGCCGGGCGCCCCTCGCTCCGGCGGCTCGTGACGAGCATACGGATCGGCGCCTGCGCGTCGGCGACGGCCGATGGCAGACGACGGCTGCCGCACGGACGGCCTCCTCCGAAGGATGCAAGTCCCCGAGGTGCGTCCTTCCGCCGGTCGTCCTGGGCGCCGCGCGTTCCTGTGCCTCGTCTCCTCCTCGCCGGGACTCAGATCGATCGGGCTCCGGGCGGCCCGCGAGGGCAGTCGTGCTGCCTCGGTCTGGGCCGACGGCGTCTACGCCGAGCCTTTCTCCGGTGGCGATCGCACCGCCCATCAGTTCTGGTGGGAGATCGCCGACTCCGCGGTCGCCGAGCCGCTGGGTACCCGGGCAGACCACCTGGTCGTGGATCGCGACGGTATCGGCTGGTGGGGCGTCGCCTCGCTTCCGGTCCGACGGCCAGAAGGTTGCGCTGGCCGCATCAGAACGCCTGGCGCAGCGCCCCGAGGGACCGTTGCACGCCGTTGACGCGGTCCGCGTGCGCCAGCGCGGGGTTCCGGTCCGAGCGGGCCAGAGCCGACGCATACGCTTGCACCATGGATCGTCTCGCCGTTCTCGAAGCGCAGGTTGCCGCTGCCTCCAGGTTTCACCGCATTGCACAGCTCGTGTCGCAGCACTCCGACACCGAGGCCGTGCCCCTCATCGCGGAGGAGCTGGGATGCGAACTTGCCACAGCACGGCAGATCTGGAGCACGCCCCTGCGGATGTTCGGCGCTGAGAACACGGCGCGGGCACGGGCCGAGGCCGCCGAGCTGCGCAGCTCAGCGGCCTCGAACGGCTGATCTGGGATCAGTGGAGGAACTTCGCTGACGTTCGCGACACGATCCGGTAACTGTTGCTGTTCCACAGGCCGGTGAAGCTGCCACCGCCCTGCACGTTGAACTTGATGGTCACTTCCAGGTGGTACTGGGTGCCCACCGCGCTGCCCTGCTTCCAGTCAGCCCAATCGATCTGTCGGACCCTGGTGTACCCGGCGTACCCGGCAGCAGAGCAGTTGTTCCAGTCCTTGAGCTTCTGGTCGAAGGGGAACACCTCGTAGAAGGTCTTGCACGTCAGCGTCGTGAACTGAACGGCGGGACCCGACTTCACCTGAAATGATCCAGCGAGCCCCGGCCCCGTATCTCCGTACCAGTGGAGGTCATGCCAGACCCCGATGTTGGCGGTGCCGATGACCTGACAGCCGTTGCTGCCGCAGTAGCCGTACGATGCTGTGTCGTTCAGCTCCCATTGCCAATCGTTGACGTAGATCCCCCGCGGCACGACACGCCCTGGAGCAGTCCCGGAATCGACCTCACCGGAGGGTGCAGGTTCCGGATCAGTGAGCACCGCCCGAGCCTTGGCGATCTGAGCGGCGGACGCATCAGCCGTCGTCAGTAACTCCTCGGCCTGTGCCCTGTTCCCTTGCAGGACGAGGGCACGCGTCGCTTCGGTCAGCGGGTCGCTCTCTGACGTCGTGACGAACGTTGCGCAGGCCCCGGAACGTAGCTCCTCAGCTGAGCACGGCACCGTAGCCGCCGATGCCGGGGCTGCCCCCAGGGCCGTCGTGCCGACGAGCGTGCAGCCAACCAAAGCGCCGACGACCAAGCGTGATCTCCGCGCAGGGTGAAGCTTCATGGACAATCTCCTCCGAATTTCACCGGATGCATTCCGGTTCTCTGAGGGAGCCTGCATCATGCAGCTCATCTCGTCAAACATCGACGAAGTCGGGCGGCTTGTCGGCGCGGCCTGGAACGGGTCGTTCACTGATGCGGAGCATTGGGTCAGCCGGAACTCGTCCTCCAGTGAGTCATCGATGCACGGGACGCAGCATCGCACGGACGGCCTCCTCCGAAGGATGCAAGTCCCCGAGGTGCGTCCTTCCGCCGGTCGTCCAGGGCCGTTGCGATTCCTAGCGTCGGAGGCATGACGAACCACCTCCACTCCGGCGCGGACCGGCCGGGCATCCGGGGCACGATCGCCCGGAACCCCCTCCGCGCGTTCTTCGTCCTCGCCCTCGGCCTGAGCTGGGCCGCGTGGGTGCCGTACATCCTGTCGCCGCACGGCCTCGGGGTGTGGGACATCCACTTCCCCGAGTTCCTCGGCACCGCGCAGTTCACGGGCGTCCTGCCCGGCGCACTCCTCGGGCCGCTCGGCAGCGCCTTCCTCGTGACGGCGGTCACCGACGGTCGCCCGGGGCTCCGCCGCTGGGTCGGCCGGCTGTGGCGCTGGCGGGTGTCGTGGCGTTGGTACGCGCTGGCGCTCGTCGGGGTGCCCGCGATCATCGTGGTGTCCGGGCTGCCGCTGTCCGGCGGGCAGGTGCAGGCCCCGAGCGTCACGGCGCTGCTCATGCTCGTCCCCGGACTCGTCGTGCAGGTCTTCACGACGGGGCTGTCGGAGGAGCCCGGCTGGCGTGACTTCGCCCTCCCCCGGCTCCAGGACCGCTTCGGTCCCCTCGGCGCCGCCGCCGTCCTCGGTCCGCTGTGGGCGCTCTGGCACATGCCGCTCTACCTCAGCGACTGGGGCGGCTGGCCGGATGCGCACTGGACCGAGCCGCTCGTGTTCGCTGCCTTCACGATCACCTTCAACGTGGTGATGATCTGGGCCTTCAACCGCACCGGTGAGAGCCTGCCGCTGGTGCTGCTCCTGCACGTCGGCGTGAACAACACGATCTCGACGCTCTGGGCCGACATGTACCCGGGCATGACCGCCGGCACGATGATGGTCGGGCTCGCCGTGATCTCGACCGTGGCCGCCGCGGTGCTGCTCGTCGTCACGCACGGCCGGCTCGGGTACGTCCGTCCGGGCGCGACCGCTCTGCCGACGTCGTCCGCCCCGGTCCTCGTAGGATCGAACGATGGCACGCGCTGACGCACGCACCGACCTCGTCGTCGCGGCGGGGACGGCGATCGTGTCCGTCGGGCTCCTCAGCGGCCTGCCGAGTCTCGACGCCCTCGACCGGCTCGACGAGAGCGGGTCGCTCGGGTCGTCGGCAGCGGTCGCCTCAGGGACGCCGCCGGTCGGCAGCGCCGCCTGGACGAACCTGCTGATCTCGCTGCTCGTCGCGTCCGCGCTCCTGCTGTTCGCGCGCCGTTGGCCCCGGACGACCGCGCTCGGCACCGCGATCGTGGCGGCCGCCGCAGCGTCGACCCCGAGCGGTGCCTACAGTCTCGTCCTGCTGCCCGTCGCGGTCGCGGTCGTCCTGCTCGGCTCCCGCGAGCCCCTCGCCCGCACCTGGCCCGCCCTGGTCGGCACCGCGGCGCTGGTCACGGCGGGGACGGCGATCAACGACCTCGTCCTGTCCGGCGGTGCCCGCTCCCAGCCGGCCGAGCACCTCGTCACCTCCCTCGGGGCCGGTGTCCTGCAGGCCGTCGGTGCCGTCGGGCTCTCGCTCCTCGTCGCCCTGCTCATCCGCTCCCGGCGCGACGTCCGTGCCGCCCGCACGGCTGAGGCGACCGCGGTCGACCGGGAGCAGGACGCCCGCGTCGAGGCGGCGATCGGCCGGGAGCGCGCCGCGATGGCCCGGGAGCTCCACGACATCGCCGCGCACCACCTGTCCGGGATCGCCCTGATGTCGGCGGCGATCGACCGGCAGATCGACACCGACCCGGACCGCGCCCACGAGGGCGTCCGCCAGGTCCGCGAGCAGAGCACCGCCGTCCTCGAGGACCTCCGCCGCCTGGTCGGGCTCCTCCGCGAGGACGGTCCCGCCGAACGCGCGGTCGAGACGATCGCGGGCATCGTGGACCTGGTCGAGCGGTCGCGTGTGCGGATGCCGGTCGAGCTCGAGGTGCTCGCGTCCGACGAGCACCCCCTCGCTGACGGCATCGGGCCCCTCGCGCAGCTCGCCGCCTACCGCGCCGTGCAGGAGTCACTCGCGAACGCGGTGCTGCACGCTCCGGGAGCACCGTGCACGGTGACGATCGACGACCGCGCTGCGGAGCAGCTCGTCGTCCGCGTCGCGAACGGTGCGCCGACGCTGCCCACCGCCGGCGGGGCCGCCGCCGGCGGCAACGGACTGCGCGGCATGCGTGAGCGGGCGGACCTGGTCGGGGCGCGCCTCCAGGCCGGTCCGCAGGAGGGTGGCGGATGGCTCGTGGAGCTGACGCTCGGCCGGGAGGCACCGCTCGCGTCCGCCACGGAGGTGCAGCCGTGATCCGGGTCCTGGTGGCGGACGACCAGCCGCTCGTCCGCGCCGGCGTCTCGGCCCTCCTCGACGCGGAACCGGACATCGAGGTGGTCGCGGTCGCGGCCGACGGCGGCGAGGCGCTCGAGGCCGCTCGACGGACCCGGCCGGACGTCGCGTGCCTCGACATCCGGATGCCGGTGCGCAACGGCATCGAGGTGGCCCGGGAGCTCTGCGCTCCCGGGGCCGACCCGGCGGTCGCGGTGCTCGTGCTCACGACCTTCGACCTCGACGACTACGTCTTCGGCGCCCTCGAGGCCGGCGCCTCCGGGTTCCTGCTCAAGGACGCCGAGCCCGACGTCATCACCGGGGCGGTCCGACAGGTGGCGGCGGGGAACGGCACGCTCGACCAGGCCCTCACCCGGCGGGTGCTCCGCGAGTTCGTGTCGCGCCGCAGTCTCCAGCCGGTGACGGGCGACCGGGCCGACGGGGTGCTCACCGCCCGCGAGCGGGACGTGCTCCTGCTCCTGGCGCAGGGGATGTCGAACGAGGACATCGCGGCCGCGCTCGTCGTCGAGGTCTCGACGGTGAAGTCGCACCTGGCGCGGATGCTCCCGAAGCTCGGTGTCCGGTCGCGGTTGCAGGCCGTCGTGTGGGCGTACCAGAACCGCGTCGTCTCGGTACCCGAGTCGTAGCGCGCGGTGGCCCGAACGGGGTCGTGGCGCGCTCGCGTGCCACCTGCCTACCATGGGCGCCACCAGGGGCCGGAGGCGCAGGGGCGCCGCCGGGGAGAGGCACGACCATGCCCGTTCGCACCACGCCGTGGACCGCCGCGGCCACCGCACTCGTCGCGCTCGCAGCGCTGACCGTCCCGGCAGCGCCCGCGGCCGCCACCACGTCGACGTCGGGCGCGGCCTGCCCGTCCGGCACGCTGAGCGTCCGGACGCTGCAGTCGGGTTGCACCACGTCCGGCGGGACCGTCCGGCTGTCCGACGGCCGCACGTTCGCGGTCCCGGCACGCGGCGAGTCCGTCGTCGCGCTGAGCGTCGCCGTGCCGGGGGCCGCGGAGGCACCCGAGGTGGTCGTCACGAACACCGGGCGGAACGGGGTCGCCGTCCGGCTCGGCGAGTCGTGGGAAGGGGCACCGTCGGCCGTCCGGCAGCAGCGCACCAGCGGCAGCGCGACGACGTCGGCGACGACCACGGCCGCGGCGTCGACGAAGTGCACGAGCACGGCGAACACGCGGAACTCGTACCGGTGGTCGGGCACGGTGCGGTGGTACCACAACGCCACCGGCGCGCCGACCTCCGCCCAGGCGGCGTTGCAACGGGCCGCGAACGCCTGGACGGGCACCATCTCGTCGTGCAGCAGGAC
>NZ_JBPUGH010000032.1:0-25008 GCF_051548005.1 Curtobacterium flaccumfaciens
GCGTCGAGCAGCGGCCCCTCGCTCCACCACGGGTTCGGCCCGGGCATCGCGACGTCCTGCGACGCCCTCGCCGAGTCGACCGAGCGCACGCCGGTCCAGTCGGACACGACGATGCCGTCGAAGCCCCACTCCGAGTTCAGCGGTGTCTCGAGCAGGTCGTTCTCCGAGGCGGTCACGCCGTTGATCGCGTTGTAGGACGACATGATCGCCCAGGCGTGCGCCTCGGTGACCGCCTTCTCGAACGCGAGCAGGTAGAGCTCGCGCAGGGCGCGGTCGGACACCTCGGTCGAGGCGGTGAAGCGGTCGGTCTCGTAGTCGTTCGCGATGTAGTGCTTCGGGGTCGCGGCGACGCCGTTCTCCTGCACACCCTCGACGTAGCTGGCCGCCAGGTCGGCGGTGAGCACGGGGTCCTCGCTGAACGCCTCGAAGTGGCGACCGCCGAGGGGCGAGCGGTGCAGGTTGATCGTCGGGCCGAGCACGACGTCGACACCCTTGCGCCGCGCCTCGACCGCGGCCGCGGCGCCGTAGCGCTTGGCGATCGCGCGGTCCCAGCTCGCGGACAGCGCGGTGGCGGACGGCAGGTTGAGCGACGGGTCGCGCTCGTCCCACACCTCGCCGCGGACGCCGGACGGCCCGTCGGACATGAGGATGCGGCGGAGCCCGATCTTCTCGATGGGCCAGGTGGTCCAGAAGTCACGTCCGGTGAGCAGCTGCACCTTCTCCTCGACGGTCAGCTGGTCGAGGAGCGCCTCGATGCGCTCGGCCAGCGGACTGGAGGCACGGGTCGTCTCGTTCACGATGGTCACGGTGGTCGGTCCTTTCGTGGGTGGGCGGGCGTCAGCGCACGCCGCGGATGCGGGAGACGGAGGCGATGCCGAGCAGGCCGACCACCGCTCCGGTGATGAAGAAGCCGCTGTAGCCGCCGGTGAGGGCGATCACGCCCGGGGCGGCGGCGGGGACGATCGACTGCGGGAGGGCCTGGGCGATGTTCACGACGCCGAGGTCCTTCGCGTTGTCCTGGTCGGACGGCAGCACGTCGGTGATGAGCGCGAGGTCGACCGCGTAGAAGACACCCATGCCGGCGCCCATGACGAACTCGCCGACGAGCACCATCGACAGCGACGGCGCGAGCGCGATGAGCACGAGGCCCACGACCCCGACGACGCCGGCGACCGCCACGAAGAGCTTGCGGCGCCCGAGGCGGTCGGACAGCCAGCCCGCGACGAGCGAGGTGAGGACGATGCCGACGACGTTCCAGAGCGTGCCCTGGAAGACCGCGTTCGCGAGGTTCGCGTCGTCCACCCCGATGTCGTCGCGCAGGAAGTACGTCAGGTAGGACACCGCGGTGTACTGCGCGGCGACCATCATGAAGCGGGTGAGCCACGCCCAGCCGAGGTCCGGGTGCTTGACCGGGTTGAAGACGAACGAGCCGAAGAGCTGCCCGACGCCGAGCCTCGTGGTCGGGCGGTTCACGAGCACGCGGTCGCGGAACAGCACGGCGTAGAGGACGACGAGGGCCGAGCCGATCGCCCCGGGGACGATCATCTGCGTGGCCGAGGTCGAGAAGAGCTGCACGAGGAAGGTGCCGCCGACGAGCGCGAGGTTCTGCGCCAGCCCGAGGAGCGCGGCGACGCGGCCGCGCTGCGAGCGGGTGACGTGGTCCGGCATCACCGCGGTGAGTGCGGCGATCGTGGCGTTGTACGCGATCTGCGCGACGCCCCAGGCGACCACGAGGACGACGACGGAGGACGTCGTCGCGACGGCTACGAGGGCTGCGAAGCCGACCACCGTGCCACCGATGATCCACGGACGACGCATGCCGAGCCTCCCGGCGGTCCGGTCGCTCAGACGACCGGCCAGGGGGTTGGCGACCATCGCCGCGAACGCGCCGATGCCGAGCGCGGTGCCGAGCACGCCGGCCTGGTTCTGCGGCGCGATCTCCGCGACCTTGAGCGCCATCGCGACGAGCACGGGCGGCAGGAGGGCGATGAACAGGCCGAACATCGCGATCGGCATGCCGAGCGTGTACATCAGCGGGTTGCCCCGGCCCCGCGTCGGTGCGACTGCGGTGGGGGTGTCGGCCATGGTCAGGGCGTCGTTGGCCACTGGGTCCTTCTTCCGGGTACGCCACCAGCGCCGGTGACTCGCACGCCTTCCTCGGCGGCTGCGTCCACGGTAGCACCCAAAACCTACTTACGCTTGGTTTATCCCGGGTGCTGCGAGCGGTATGGTCACCGCATGGCACGACGGGGTTCGTACGCAAAGGGCATCGCGAAGCGCGAGGAGATCCTCTCGATCGCGCTCGACCTCGTCGCCGTCAACGGCTTCCGCCGCACCAGCATCAAGGACATCGCCGACGCCGTGGGGCTCACCCAGGCCGGACTGCTGCACTACTTCGACTCGAAGGACGAGCTGTGGGTCGAGGTGCTCAAGCGCCGCGACGCCATCGACGACGCGCACGACTGGCAGGCGTCGGACCCGGCCGAGCTCCTCGCCGCGGTGGTGCGGCACAACGCCGAGGTCCCGGGTCTCGTGCAGATGTTCGTGAACCTGTCCGCCGCGGCCGCGACCGATCCGGAACACGCGGCGCACGCGTACTTCCAACAGCGGTACGACACGGGCCGGGCGACTATGGCGGGCCAGCTCCGCGAGATGCAGGACGCCGGACGTCTGCGGGCCGACATCGACACCGAGGCCCTGGCGAGCATCATGCTCGCGGTGTCCGACGGCATGCAGATCCAGTGGCTCTACGACCCGTCGCGGGACATGGCCGCGCACGTGGAACTGATCGCGCAGCTCGCCGTGACGCAGGCCGCCGCCGCCGGCGTCAGCGACTGACGGACCGCAGCTCGGGGAACCCGTCCTCGCGCCACTCCCCCTCGACGGGCACACCGTCCGCGGCCGCCCGCTCCTCGCGCTCCCGCAGCTCGACCCGGCGGATCTTGCCCGAGATCGTCTTCGGCAGCTCCGCGAACTCGACGCGGCGGACCCGGGCGTACGCGGGGAGTGCCGTCCGCGCGTGCTGCAGGACCTGCAGGGCGGTGTCCGCGTCGGCGTCCCACCCCGCCGCGAGCGTCACGTACGCCTTGACGATGTTGAGCCGTGCAGCGTCGGGAGCGGGCACGACCGCGCTCTCGGCGACGGCGGGGTGCTGGAGCAGGGCGCTCTCGACCTCGAACGGCGACACCTTGTAGTCCAAGGACTTGAACACGTCGTCGGTCCGGCCGATGAACGTCAGCTGCCCGTCGGCGTCACGCGAGGCGATGTCCCCGGTGTGGAAGAACCCGTCGCGCATCGCGACCTCGGTCCGGTCGGGGTCGCCGAGGTAGCCGGACATGAGGTTCAGCGGGCGGCGCGTCAGGTCGAGGCACACCTCGCCCTCGTCGGTCCGCTCGCCGGTCACGGGGTCGAGCAGCACGACGTCGACGCCCGGCAGCGGGGTGCCCATCGCCCCGGGGGTCACGGGAGCACCGGGCGGGTTGCCGATGATCGCCGTGGTCTCGGTCTGGCCGTAGCCGTCGCGGATCGTCAGGCCCCAGGCGTCGGCGACCCGCGAGATGACCTCGGGGTTGAGCGGCTCCCCCGCCGAAACGACCTCGCGGAGCGCCCGCGGCCGTGCCCCGAGGTCGCCCTGCAGCATCATCCGCCAGGCGGTCGGCGGCGCGCAGAACGACGTGACCTCGTGCCGGTCGAGTGCGTCGAGCAGCGCCACCGGGTCGAACCGCGGGGTGTCGTGCACGAAGATCGTGGCCTCGGCGATCCACGGCGCGAAGAAGCAGCTCCACGCGTGCTTGCCCCAGCCGGGCGAGCTGATCGCGAGGTGCACGTCGCCCGGGCGGACGCCGATCCAGTGCATGGTGCTGAGGTGGCCGACCGGGTACGAGGTCTGCGAGTGCACGACCATCTTCGGCTTCGAGGTCGTCCCCGAGGTGAAGTAGACCAGGCAGGGGTCGGTCGCGAGGGTGCGGACCACGGGTCGGGCCTCGCCGTCGGGGGCGGGCTCGCCGAGGTCGGTCGGGTAGGTCGTCCAGCCGTCGACCGCGTCCCCGACGGCGATGCGCGAGAAGTCACTGTGCACGCCGTCGAACTTGGTGGTCTCCGAGGCGTTCGTCACGACGTGCGCCACGGATCCGCGGTCGACGCGGTCCTGGAGGTCGGCGGTGTCGAGCATCGTGGTCGTCGGCAGGATCACGGCACCGACCTTCATCACCGCGAGCATCGTCTCCCAGATCTCGAGCTGGTTGCCGAGCATGAGGAGCACGTGGTCGCCCTTTCGGACGCCGTGCGCGTGCAGGAACGCCGCGAGCCGGTCGGACCGCGCCGCCATCTCGGCGTAGCTGAAACGACGGTCGTGCTCCGCGTCGACGAGGTGGAGCGCGGTGCGGTCGTTGTCGCGGGCGATGACGTCGAACCAGTCGTCCGCCCAGTTGAACGTCTCGCCGACGTCGGGCCAGGTGAAGTCGGCACGGGCCTGCTCAGCGGAGTCGGCCGCGAGCAGCTGGTCGCGGGCGGCGCGGAAGGCGGCGGTCACATCGGGGGAGGACACCGTACGATCATGCCCGATCACGCTGCGCCGTCGGTGACCGAGCGGCTGCGGCACGCTGCCGCGCACCGGCCGGGAGGCCCGTGGAGCGTCGAGCGGACAGGTACCGCCCGTGCCTGGTTGCGTCCACCCCGCGCCGGGCAGGATGGGCGGGTACGCAAGACTCGACGAAGAGGAGACGCGATGACGCGCGTGGTGGTCACCGGAGGCAGCGGGAAGCTCGGACGGGCCGTGGTCCGGCACCTGGACGAGCACGGGTACGACGTGGTGCTCGTGGACCGGGTGCCCTCCCCCGACAAGCCCGAGCGGGTGCCGTTCATCCGCACCGACCTCACCGACCACGGCCAGGTCCTGAACGTGCTGCTCGGGGTGGACGACCGGTACGACCACGTCGACGCCGTGGTGCACCTCGCCGCCGTGCCCGCTCCGGGGCAGGTGCCGGACGTGGCCCTCATCACGAACAACGTGACGTCGTCGATCAACGTCTTCCACGCCGCTCGCCAGGCCGGCATCAAGAACGTGGTGTGGGCGTCGAGCGAGACCCTGCTCGGCATCCCGATGGGCGAGCACCACCCGCCGTACCTGCCCGTGGACGAGGAGTTCCCGGTCCGCCCGCAGTCGTCGTACTCCCTCGGCAAGGCCGTGGAGGAGGAGATGGCGCGCCACTTCACCCGCTGGGACCCGGAGCTGAAGATGATCGGCCTGCGGTTCTCGAACGTCATGGACGAGACCGACTACCCGTCGTTCCCGTGGGACGCGACCCCGGAGGCGAAGACCTTCAACCTGTGGTCGTACATCGACTCCCGCGACGGCGCCCAGGCCGTCCGGCGGGCCCTCGAGGCCGACCTCACGGGGTTCGAGGCGTTCGTGATCGCGAGCCCCGACACCGTCATGGACACCCCGACGATCGAGCTCGTCGAGCGGTTCGTCCCGGACATCGAACGCCGGAGCGACATCGACGGCGTCAGCTCGCTGCTCTCGAGCGAGAAGGCCCGCGAGCTGCTCGGCTACGCACCCGAGCACAGCTGGCGCGACCACCGCAGCTGAGCCCGGTCGCGCCCCACCGGGCGGCCGCCCCGAGACGCGCCGCCCGGAGGGGTCAGGCCGGCAGCAGGAGTCCGTCGAGGACGAGGTCGCGCGCTCGCGGCAGCAGGTCGGCCACGAGCGCGTCCTCGTCCACACCCGTGATCTGCGCGATCGCACCGGTGATCGCCCGCACCGACAGCTCGCCGTCGCACGCGCCGACGAACGCGGCGAGCGCCGTGTCGGCGTCCACCCGGCGTCCGAACCCACCGCCCTGCACGAGCGTCATCACGGTCGGGTCGTCGTTGCCCGGCCAGTAGTACCGTTCCTCGGTGACGTCACCGGCAACGCGCAGGTGCGCGGCGCCGAGCGCTTCGTCGTCGTGAGCGGCGAGCCAGTCGGCCGCGTCGAGGACGCGAGCGACGGTCGCGCCGAGCCCCGCGGGGTTGGAGCCGAGCGTCTCGGGGACGCGCTCGAAGCGGCGGAGGCGGGGCGCGCCTCCCGGCCGCTCGTCCGGGGTCGCCGGCCGTCGCACGACGACGTACCCGAAGCCGACGCCGGTGACACGGCGGTCGCGGAAGTCGTCGAGCCAGGCGTCCACCAGGTCGTCGAACTCGGCGCTGCCGGGCTTCGTCCCGCCGTCGCGGATCCAGGTCTCGGCGTAGGCGGGCGGGTCCTCGCGCTCCCGCTCGACCACCCAGGCGTCGAGGTCGGAGTCCGCGAACCAGGACCGCACCCGGTCGAGTCCATCGGAGCCCCAGCGGTACTCCCAGTTGCCGAGGAGCTGCGCCGTGCCGCCCGGTGCGAGGTGCTCGCCCAGGCCGCGCAGGACGGTCTCGACGAGGGCGTCGCCCACCATGCCGCCGTCGCGGTACTCGTAGGACGGGACGCCTTCGCGGCGGGGCGTGATGACGAACGGCGGGTTCGAGACGATCCGGTCGAAGCGTTCACCGGCGACGGGTTCGAACAGGGAGCCGAGCCGGAACTCGATCCCGTCGAGCCCGTTGAGCGCGACGTTGAAGCGAGCGATGTCGAGCGCGCGGCGGGAGATGTCGGTGGCGACGACCTCGTCGGCGAACCGGCGGGCGTGCATCGCCTGGATGCCGCACCCGGTGCCGAGGTCGAGCACCCGACGGACCCGGACGGGCACCTGCAGACCGGAGAGCGTGGTGGTGGCCCCGCCGATGCCGAGCACGTGCTCCTCCCCCAGTGCCGTGCCGAGTGCGAGCTCGCCGAGGTCCGAGACGATCCACCAGCTGCCGGCGCCGAGGTCGTCGACGAACGCGTAGGGCCGGAGGTCGACCGTGGGGTGGACGAGCGCATCGGCGGGGTCGAGCGGCAGGCCGGAGTCGTCGGTGTCGGCCTCGTCGGTGTCGGCCTCGTCGGTGTCGGTCTCGGGTGCCGTGTCGCTCCGCAGCAGCCCGGCGGCGACGACCCGGTCGACGCCCGCCGACGGGAACGCAGCGTCCGCGTGTGCCCGCGACACCGGCAGCCCGAGGACGAAGAGCGTGGCGAGGGTGGCGAGCGGTGACGACTCCCGCGACGCCAGTGCACGCAGCGCCGCCACGCGTGATCCACGGTGGAGCGACGCCGCGGCCTCGGTCCCCCACAGCGAGTCGAGCCGTTCGACGGTGAAGCCGGCGGCCTCGAGGTCTGCGGCGATCGCGGCGACCGCTGCGGGTTCGGTCGCGATCGCGGGCAGCCGGTGCGCCGGTCGAGCGGCCGGGGTCACGGGGCGACGTCCTCGCGCATGAGGGCCGCCGGGACCTCCCACGCCGCGACGAGGTCGAGCAGTCCGGGGAACCGCTGCTGCACGTCGTCGAACCGCACGCGACTCGACCGGACGAGGCCCTCCTGGTGCTGTTCGAGCAGCCCGGCCTCGCGCAGGACCCGGAAGTGGTGCGTCAGCGTCGACTTCGGCCGGTCGATGCCGACCCAGCCGCAGCTCCGCACCCCGCCGGCGGCGTCGATCAGGTACCGGTGCAGGATGGCGAGGCGGATCGGGTCGCTCAGGGCGTCGAGCACGACGGGCAGGTCCATCTCGGCGACGGTCGGCTGGGGCAGCCGCTCCGGGGCATCGACGTTGGCGGGCATGCACGAGACGGTAGCACCGTTCACCTCGCTGTACGACTTGCGTCGTACAGGCGACTGCGGTACGAATGCAGTCGTACAAGACCTCCTCGGAAGGGTGCTCATGCAGCAGTCAGCTCGCTCGGTCGCCGGGTTCTGGATCCTCGCCGCGGTGCTCCTCGCCGCGATGGCGTCCTCCTCGGTGCCGTCGCCCATCTACCCCGTCTACGCGGCCGAGTGGCACCTCACCCCGCTCATGCTCACCGCGGTGTTCGCGATCTACGTCGCCGGACTCCTCGTCACGATGCTCGTCGCCGGACGCCTGTCGGACCACGTCGGCCGGAAGCCCGTGCTCTTCGCGGGTGGTCTGCTGCTCGTGGTCTCCCTCGTCCTCTTCACGCGGGCCGACGGGCTCGGTGCGCTGATCCTCGACCGGATCGTCCAGGGCGTCGCGGTCGGCCTCCTCATCGGTGCCCTCGGGGCCGCGCTCATCGACCACTCGCTCGGGCGCTTCCCGTCGCTCGCTGGCGTCCTCAACGGCGCCGTCCCGCCGTTCGCCCTCGCGACCGGCGCGCTGTCGAGCGGCGCCCTCGTCGAGTGGGGTCCCGCGCCCGAACAGCTCGTCTACGTGGTGTTCGGTGCGCTGCTGCTCGTCCTCGTGATCGCCCTCGTCGTCGTCCCCGAGCGGGTCACCCGCCGACCGGGCGCGCTCCGGTCGCTCCGACCGACCGTGTCGGTGCCCCGCGCCTCGCGAGCACTCTTCCGCAGCGTCGCCGGCGCCCTCGTGGCGAGCTGGGCCCTCGGTGGACTCTTCCTCTCCCTCGTGCCCTCGGCACTCGGCGCGGTGTTCGGCATCCGGGACCACTTCGCCGCCGGAGCCCTCATCGCCGTGGTGACCGGGGTCGGCGGGCTCACCGGTCTCGCGATCCAGCGGCTCGACACCCGCCGCAGCCTGCTCCTCGGGCTCGTCGCGCTCATCGTCGGCCCGGTGGTCACCGTGTCGTTCGTGTTCGCGCACTCGCTGCCCGGCCTCGTCGTCGGGAGCGCGATCGCCGGCATCGGGTTCGGTGCCGGGTTCCAGGCGCCGCTCCGGATGCTGCTCGCGACCGCCGCCCCGACGCACCGTGCCGGACTGCTGTCGACGATCTACATCGTGAGCTACCTGGCCTTCGGCGTCCCTGCCGTCGTGGCGGGTCTCGTCGAGCCGGCGTTCGGCTTCGTGCCGGTGCTCGCCGGCTACGGGGCGTTCATCGTCCTCGCCGCCGCGACCGCCCTCGTCCTCCAGCTCGCGTCGACCCGACGGGCTGAGGTCGAGGAGCAGGCCGCCGAGGTCGTCGAGCGCACCGCCACCGGGTCCGTCCGGACCTGCCCCGAGCGGGGTGCCGCGGCGGCCGACTGAGCGGGCGTGCGGCGCCGGTTCAGTGACCGGGGCGCGGGTGCTTCGTTGCGCGGGACTGCATGCCCATGTTCCGGTGCGCGTCCGCGTGGGCGGCGTCGACGTCCGCCTTGCCCCGGTCCGCGATGTTGCGCAGCCACTTCGGGCCGCGGGTCTTCGCCCAGTCCCAGAAGCGGTGGAGTTGTGCCCGGAGCCACGTGATGATCCGGTGGAAGAAGTGGAACTCGCTCGCGAGGATCGTCAGTCCGATGAACACCACGAGCCACCCCGGGCCCGGCAGCGGCACGAGGATCAGGCCGATGACGACCACCAGGCCGCCGACGACCCCGACGAGCACCTTGTAGACGAGGTGCACGTGCGGACGGGCGTGGATCCACGCACGGAGGTCACGGAACCACTGGAAGCGGTGGCGCCGCGCCTCCGAGGCCTCGACAGCGCCGGGGGTCTGCTCGGCAGCGCCGGGTCGCTCGTCGGGTGTGCGGTCCATGTCGGCACGGTAGGGGCCGCGGCTGGGAAACTGCGCCGTGGTGGACGGCAGGGACCTGGACGGCGCACCACGCGCCTCCCGGCCGGATCGTGTCGGTCCCCGGTACCGGCCCGACGCGGCCTGGAGGCTCGTCACGCGTGCGCGACGCACGTCGCCGCCCACGGGACGGCAGCCAGGCGCGCCTCCGGGATCGGCTCCCCACCGACCGCGCAGCGGCCGTAGGTCCCGGCGTCGAGCCGCGCGAGCGCGGCGTCCACCAGCCGGATCCGCTCACGGGCGTCGTCCCGCACCGCGCCGAGCGAACCGCGCTCCCACGCGAGGGTCGCACCCTCGGGGTCGTGCTCGTCGTCGGAGTTGGCGTCCTGCCGGGCGTCGCTGACGTCCCGCATGCTCTGCTCGACGCCGGCCAGCAGGCGTTCGTTCCGGAGACGCTCGGCGGTGAGTGCGGCGCGGGGGTCGTCCATGGCGGACCACGGTAGTCCCGACCATCGCCGGCCGCCGCCGTCCGGGCCACCGCCGCCCGCCGTCGTCCGGGCCTGTGCGGTCCGCCGTGATCGGGCGTCGTCGCGGAATGGACGCCCGCTCGGATGCGTTCTCATCGACATGACCAAGATCGGGTTCCTGTCGTTCGGACACTGGCGCGACGTGCCGGGGTCGAAGGTGCGCAGCGCGCGCGAGGCCCTCGTCCAGGCGGTCGACCTCGCCGTCGCCGCCGAGGAAGCCGGGGTGGACGGCGCCTACTTCCGGGTGCACCACTTCGCCCCGCAGCAGGCTGCACCGTTCCCGCTCCTGTCCGCGATCGCCGCCCGGACCAGCCGCATCGAGATCGGCACCGGCGTCATCGACATGCGCTACGAGAACCCGCTCTACATGGCCGAGGAGGCCGCCGCGACCGACCTCATCTCCGGAGGACGGCTGCAGCTCGGCGTCTCCCGTGGGTCACCCGAGACCGCTCTCGCCGGTTACCAGCAGTTCGGATACGTCCCCGACGCCGGCGACCCGAACGGCGCGGACCTCGCCCGGGCGCACACGAGCGTCTTCCGCCGGGCGATCGCCGGCGAGCCGATGGCGAACGCGAACCCGCAGATGACCGGGATGGCCGGGTCGCTGCCGGTCTTCCCGCTCTCCGACACGCTGCCGGACCGCATCTGGTGGGGTGCCGGCACCCGCGCCACCGCGGAGTGGACCGCCGAGCAGGGCATGAACCTCATGTCGTCGACGCTCCTCACCGAGGACACCGGCGTGCCGTTCGACGAGCTCCAGGCCGAGCAGATCGAGCGCTTCCGGACGACCTGGGAGTCGATGGGCTGGGAGCGGACCCCGCGGGTCTCGGTCTCGCGGAGCATCATCCCGATCATCGACGACGAGTCCCGCCACTACTTCGGCGTCCGGGCGCAGGTCGAGGGACAGGACCAGGTCGGACACCTCGACGGCGGGCTCGCCCGCTTCGGCCGCTCGTACATCGGGTCGCCCGAGGAGCTCGTCGCGGAGCTCGCCGCCGACCGGGCCGTCCGTGCTGCCGACATCGTCCTCGTCACCGTGCCGAACCAGCTCGGGGTTGCTTGGTGTGCATCGCAGCTCGCAGCGGTCAAGGCGATCATGGCGGAAGTCGACGCGACCGCGGACGTCACCTGATACGCGCCGTTAGGTCACGTCGTCGCGGTGACCGCCGACCGCATGTCAGTACAGCCTTCTGAGTGGGTCGGCACCTCCGAAAGCGACTTAAGATCGTGTCCTGTGCGACGATGGCGACCGACCGAGCTACGGTCTTGATCGTACGAAGCTGCCGAACGGACAACGAGAGTCCGCGCCAGCACCATCGATCAATCGGGGTAGAACTTTGGCCAAAGCCCGCGATTTCTCTATCTTCCTTTTGAAACCGGGCTTTACGGAGCCCGAAGATGCACTCAAGCCGGATCACGATCTCGTAGAGGCCAAACTCGAATCGAGTAGCGCACACAAGTGGCCGGTTTTCATCAAGACGAACGCGCCTAAGCCACCTTGGTGGACTGCATACTTCTCCGTCGCGGAGACCATCAAACAGGGCTTTGCCGGCGCAATGGTCTTTGTCACAACTTCTGGCCGGACCTTCGCACTCACCTTTGGTCAAACGCGGCACTCGCTGAGAGACGAGGCCTATGAGTACGACTTCGGGTTGCGGACAACTCTCAACGCAGTTGAGCCGTCTGAGATCCGCAACACGGACGAGTTGGACCCGGCAACTTCTCGCAGGCGTCGTACGCAGCTACCCGAACACGCCGACCTCACCTACTTTGACTTCGACGGAAATAGCTCCGTACTCCGCTCTTTGACCGGCGCCATAAGACCGGAGTATGCGGACCTATTTACCCACGCGACGGGCGCAAACAATCTGCGCGTTAGCAGCAAGAAACCCATTGCCGAACTGACACCTCTGCTTGATGAGATCTATTCCGTGTACAACAAGACGGTGTATCTGGAAGCGTTTCCAGCAGCTAATAACATTCAACCCGTAGCAGACCCAAGCACCCTCAACCGGTTGAATGATGCACTTGTCGACGCCATCCGGATCAACGACGACCATGTGACTCTGACCATACCCGAACTTGTTGATTTTCAGCAGGACTTCGAAATAACGTATTCGGGAGCGGGTCGCAGCGATCTCTACACGGACGCGTCACTCTTTGACTATTACGACTATTTGACCAGCAATGGCAGAAGCGTCTCGGAACTCACCCTTGAGAGCTTGCGATCACATCGTCTTCGCGTGTTAAGTGATACAGGCTTCGAGAGGGCTAGCTACTCAATCTACCGTTGCACAGTATTTGAAGTGACGCTGAACGGTTTCGACGGCGTCTTTCACCTGAGCGAAGGTACCTGGTATCAGGTTGATGCGG
Organism: Curtobacterium flaccumfaciens; assembly: GCF_051548005.1. GTDB lineage: Bacteria > Actinomycetota > Actinomycetes > Actinomycetales > Microbacteriaceae > Curtobacterium. The sequence continues at coordinate 12,396 of NZ_JBPUGH010000032.1, forward strand.
ATTACTTGGCGAGACTAACGACGGATCTCGATGAGTATTTCTCTGATACCCCCCTTCCTCCCCGAGAAGTTCATCTGGAATCTGAGTACAACCGTGATCAACTCGTGCCGCACTGGGTCGGATCAGTACTCCTGGACACGACCGACACAAGCCCCGCCGGAGAAAAGCAGGTCGAGCCCTGCGATGTCATCCGTGTAGAGAACGGCTTACTGGTACTCACGCACGTGAAGCTCGGAGTGAAAGCGTCCGCCCTTAGTCACCTTTTCAGTCAGGGCGCGAATTCAGTCGATTTGCTGAATGGCGAACCAGAAGCCCGTGAGATTTTGAGTGCGCTGATACTTGATCGCTCCCCCGAGTTTGATATCAAGCCTCTTGATCACCGTAGCTTTGCTGTGGAGTACGTGATCGTTACCAAGAACGACCTAGCACTCCGATCAAGCGCTCTACCTCTCTTTTCCCGGATCAGCTTACGTCGGGCGATACGATCACTTGCGGGCAGAAAGACCGCAACAACGGTTTACCTTGTTGCTGACGAGTACGTCGGGGAGTCGCGCGAGAAGCCGCGAAAAGCGCGGAAGCCAAAGGAATCGGTCAAATTCGGGTGACGTCTGCACGGGGCCCAGTTGAGCGCTGACGTAGCGCTCGTTGTACCGACGCACTAGCTGGCTGCATCTGATCCGTGCCGAACCAGCTCGGCGTCGACTTCAACGCCCGGCTGCTCGCCGCGGTGAAGGACGTCTTCACGGAGGTGGACGCGGCACCCGTCCCCGCCTGAGCGCAGCGGTCCCCGCCCGAGCGCAGCGGTCCCCGCCTGAGCGCAGAGGTCCCCGCCCGGGCGCAGCGGTCCCCCATGTCGCCGACACCCGGGCTGGGGCTGTGTCGTGCGGGCACCGCGCCGTAGCGTCGAGGGGCACATCCGCGCTCCGTCTCCTCGAGGAGGACCCCGTGACGCTCCCGGCCGCCGGCTGGTTCCCCGATCCGCAGGACGCAACGCGACTGCGCTGGTGGGACGGGCGTACCTGGGCCGAGGCGACCCGTGCCCTGCCGACCCGGACGGAGCCGATCGTGCCCGTGGTGGTCGCGCCCGTCGGGCCCTCGTTCTCCGTCGGTACCGCGGCGATCAGGACGCGCCCGTGGGCGTCCGACGCAGGGAGCGTCCGACGGCTCTGCGTGCTGACCGTCGTCGCCGCCCTGGCCGCGGCGCTCTCAGCGGTCTGGAACCCGCTCGGGCTCGCCAGCGCGGCCGCGTTGGCGATCGGGTCGATCGCCGTGCTCGCTCCCCGGGCGACCGGCCGGTGGCGGGTGCTCTCACGGAGCATCGCGGCGAGCGCCATAGTCGTCGCGGTGGCCACCGCTGCCGTCGCCGCGTCGGCGCAGTTCCGCCTGTTCTGACGCCGCGCGCCCCACTCCCGCTCCGCCCCTCCCCCCGCGTCTCGCCGCGCCCCGCGCCCCGCCCCGCCCATCGAACCGCGAAGGCGACATCGAACCACCGTGCTCGGTCGGTTCGATGTCGCTCCCGAGGTTCGACACCGCTCCGGCCACCACGGATCCGCGACGCGCCCGCCCTACCCCCGCCGCGCCCGCGGATGCGCCGTCTGGTACACGTCCCGCAGCATGTCCGCCGTCACCATCGTGTAGATCTGCGTCGTCGCGACGCTCGCGTGCCCGAGCAGCTCCTGCACGACACGCACGTCCGCTCCGCCCTCGAGCAGGTGCGTCGCGAACGAGTGCCGGAACGTGTGCGGCGACACGTGCGCCTCGAGACCCGCCGCGGCCGCAGCCGCCTGGATCACGAGCCACGCACTCTGCCGTGACAACCGTGCCCCGCGGGCACCGAGGAACAGCGCCGGCGTCGACGGCCCCCGGGCCGCGAACACCGGCCGCGCCCGGACGAGGTACGCGTCGATGGCTGCATGGGCGAAGCTGCCGAGCGGCACGATGCGCTGCTTGTTCCCCTTGCCCGTCACCCGCACGACAGCGACCCCGTCCCCGTCGTCCGACTGCACGTCGTCCACCGACAGCCCCACGGCCTCGGAGATGCGCGCCCCCGTGGCGTAGAGCAGCTCGAGCAGCGCCCGGTCCCGCAGCTGCACGGGATCGTCCCCGACGACGGCGCCGAGCAGCCGCTCCATGTCGTGCACGGAGATCGCCTTCGGCAGTCGCATCGGGGCCTTCGGCGGACGGACCGCGGTACCGGGGTCGAGCGGCAGCCACCCCTCGCCCGCCGCGAACGCCGTGAAGGACCGCACCGAACTGAGCATCCGCGCGATCGACCGTGGCGCGAGCGGATCCGACCGGGTGGCGAGGTGCTCCACGAACCCGGCGACGTCCGCCCGAGCCAGGCGTCCGACGTCGTCGACGGCGGCGGCTCCCCCGGCTCGGTCGGCGCCCGCGGAGTCGACCACCGGAGCATCCGACAACCACGCCGCGAACACCGCGAGGTCTCGTCGGTACGCGGCCACCGTGTGCTGCGACAGCCCACGCTCGATCGCGACGTGCCGCAGGTACGTCTCCGTGGCCTGGTCGAGCGCGATCACCTGGCCACCGTGGCGACCGGCACGCTACCGACGGGCAGCGGCGTCGGCGGCGAGGACCGCCACGACCAACCCGGAGTTGTGCAGCCGACCGTCGAGGATCGCCTCGACCAGCTCGGCGCGTGGCACCCAGCGCTTCACGATGTCCGCCTCTTCAGCCTCGCGCGCGAACGCCGAAGCGGCGGCTCGGATGCCTCGGGCGCGGTAGATCTCGAGGAACTCGTCGCTGCCGCCCGAGGACGTGTTGTAGGTGACGAGGTGCTCCCACTCGTCGGCCTCGACGTCGGCCTCTTCGGCGAGCTCGCGCTTCGCGGCCGCGAGGTGGTCTTCGCCCGGGTGGTCGAGGAGCCCGGCGGGCAGTTCCCAGTCGCGTACCCGCACCGGGTGCCGGTACTGCTGGATGACGAGGACGCGCCCCTCGTCGTCCTCTGCGTAGACCGCGACCGCGCCGGTGTGGTCGATGTACTCGCGCACCATCGAGCCGTCCCCGTAGGCGACGGTGTCTCGCTTCACGTTCCAGACGACGCCCTCGTACACGACCTCGGACTCGGTGACGTCGAAGGAGGTGGGCTCGTCTGCGATGGGTGCGTCGGTCACGTCCTCAATCCAAGCACGCGCGCGCGGGAACCAGGTTCTGGACACAGCACCGCGCTTCTCCGTGGTGCTGTGTCCAGAACCTGGTTCCGCCCGTCAGCGACGAGACCCACAGACGGACCGGAGGCGCGGTGCCAGCCGGCATCGCGCCTCCCGGCCGCATCTCGGTCGCGTCAGGCAGCCGACTCCTGCGGGTCGAACAGGCTCGAGGCACCCGCACGCTCGATCGCGGCACCGACCAGCCCGGCGAACAGCGGGTGCGCGTTCGTCGGACGCGACCGGAGCTCCGGGTGCGCCTGCGTGGCGATGTAGAACGGGTGCACCTCGCGCGGCAGCTCCACGTACTCGACGAGCGTGCCGTCGGGCGACGTGCCCGAGAACACGAGGCCGGCGTCCGCGATCTGCTGGCGGTAGTGGTTGTTGACCTCGTAGCGGTGACGGTGCCGCTCCGATGCTTCCGTGGCACCGTAGAGCTCGGCCGCGAGCGACCCCTCGGTGAAGTGCGCGGGGTAGAGGCCGAGGCGCATGGTCCCGCCGAGGTCGCCGCCCGCGATGATGTCGACCTGCTCGGCCATCGTCGCGATGACCGGCGTCGTGGTCTCCGGGTCGAACTCGGTGCTCGACGCGTCGGTCAGCCCGGCCTCGTGCCGGGCGTACTCGATGACCATGCACTGCAGGCCGAGGCAGAGGCCCAGCGTCGGGATGCCCTGCTCACGCGCGAAGCGGAGTGCGCCGAGCTTGCCCTCGATGCCGCGCACGCCGAAGCCACCCGGGACGCAGATGCCGTCGACGTCGCCGAGGTGCTTCGCGGCACCCTCGGGCGTGGTGCAGTCGTCGGACACGACCCACTTGAGCTTCACGCGGGCGTTGTGGGCGAACCCGCCCGCCCGCAGCGCCTCGGTGACCGAGAGGTACGCGTCCGGGAGGTCGATGTACTTGCCGACGAGGGCGATCGTGACCTCCTTCTTCGGCTCGTGCACCGCGTCGAGGACCGGCTTCCACGCCGACCAGTCGACGTCGTGCGCCTCGAGGCGGAGGGCGTCGATGATGACCTGGTCGAGGCCCTGGTCGTGCAGCAGCCCCGGGAGGTCGTAGATCGACGGCACGTCGACGGCGTTGACCACGGCGTCCTCGTCAACGTCGCACATGAGGGCGATCTTGCGCTTGTTCGCGTCCGACACGGGCCGGTCGCTGCGGAGGACGAGCGCGTCCGGCTGGATGCCGATCGAGCGGAGCTGCGCGACGGAGTGCTGCGTCGGCTTGGTCTTCTGCTCGCCGGAGGCGTTCATGAACGGCACGAGCGAGACGTGCACGAAGAAGACGTTGTTCCGGCCGAGCTCGTGGCGCACCTGACGCGCCGACTCGATGAACGGCTGCGACTCGATGTCACCGACGGTGCCACCGACCTCGGTGATGATCACGTCGGGCTGCGGGTCGTTCTCGGCCTGCTCGCGCATACGACGCTTGATCTCGTCGGTGATGTGCGGGATGACCTGGACCGTGTCGCCGAGGTACTCGCCCCGACGCTCCTTGGCGATGACGCTCGAGTAGACCTGCCCGGTCGTGACGTTCGCCGCCTGCGAGAGGTTGATGTCGAGGAAGCGCTCGTAGTGCCCGATGTCGAGGTCGGTCTCGGCGCCGTCGTCGGTCACGAAGACCTCGCCGTGCTGGAACGGGTTCATCGTGCCCGGGTCCACGTTGAGGTACGGATCGAGCTTCTGCATGACGACCTTGAGGCCGCGCGCCGTGAGCAGGTTGCCGAGGCTGGCCGCCGTCAGGCCCTTGCCGAGAGACGAGACGACCCCGCCGGTCACGAAGATCTGCTTCGTCACCTTCGGGGTCTGGTTCGAAGATTGTGTTCCGCCGCTGTAAGTGTCCGCCACGGGCTTCCATCTTACGTCAGTTCGGACGGGAGGCGCGACCCGCGTTCGCCGCGGGCGTTGCGCGGGTGGGTGCCCGGTGCTCCGCCCGCCTGGTGGCGCGCCCGGCGTCGCGGGGTCGCGCCTCGTGCCCGCCTCCCTCCGGAAGGCGGGCACTGACCGCGCGCGCACCTACCGAGTGGACGGATGTCAGGCGGACTGGCCGGCGACCTCGAGGAGCTCGCGGGCGTGCTCCATGCCGCTCGCGCTGTCCCCGAGACCGGAGAGCAGCCGCGCCATCTCCTGCAGTCGCTCCTCGCCGTCGAGGCGCCGCACGCTCGACGAGGTGACCGCACCGCTCGCGTCCTTCACGACGTTGAGGTGGTTGTTCGCGAACGCGGCGACCTGCGCGAGGTGCGTCACGACGATCACCTGCGTCCGCTCCGCGAGCTGCGCCAGTCGGCGTCCGATCTCGATCGCCGCCGCCCCGCCGACACCGGCGTCGACCTCGTCGAAGACGAACGTCGGGACCGTGGTGCTGCCGGCCATGACGACCTCGATCGCGAGCATCACGCGCGAGAGCTCACCGCCGGACGCGCCCTTGCCGATCGGTCGCGGATCGGTGCCGGAGTGCGGCTGCAGCAGGATCGCCACCTGGTCGCGACCGTGCCGGCGGTACTCGCCCGCGTCGGTGACCTCGACCACGAGGGTGGCGCCTGCCATCGCGAGCGACTTCAGTTCGGCGGTCACGCGCTTCGCGAGGTCGACCGCGGCCTTCGTGCGCGCGCTCGTCAGGTCCGCGGCGGCGTCCGCGAGGCGTTGTTCGTCCTGCTCGACCGCCTGCTGCAGCGCGGCGATCCGGTCGTCGTCGCCGTCGAGTTCCAGGAGTCGTTCGCCCGCTCGCTGGCCGTACGCGATGACGTCGTCGACGGTCTCGCCGTACTTGCGGGTGAGTCCGGCGAGCAGTGCGCGTCGTTCGTTGATGAGTTCGAGGTCGTGCCCGGCGTCGGGTTCGAGCGACCCGAGGTAGCTCGACAGGCTCGCCGAGGCCTCCGTCGCCTGGATGCTGAGCTCCGTCAGCTGCTCGAGCACGGGCTGCAGCGCGGCGTCCGAGGCCGCGACGCGCTCGATCGCGCGGCGAGCCGACTCCACCAGACCGACGACGTCCGGAGCACCCTCGAGCGACTCGCTCGACAGCGCTTCGTGCGCGAGGCCGGCCGACAGCCGGAGTTCCTCGAGGTTGCCCAACCGTTCGGCACGTTCGGCGAGTTCGGCGTCCTCGCCCGGCTGCGGGTCGGCCGCCTCGATCTCGTCGGAGGCTGCGCGGATCCGTTCGGCCTCCGCGACCCGGTCGTCGCGGTCACGGGTCAGGGTCTCGAGCTCGCCCGCGTGCTGCTGCCACGCGTCGTACGCGGCGACGTAGGCGTCGAAGGCCTTCTGCAGCTTCGGGCCGCCGAAGCCGTCGAGAGCAGCGCGCTGTGCGGCCGCCGAGGTGAGCCGGATCTGGTCGGACTGGCCGTGCACGGTGACGAGCTGGTCGGCGAGTTCCCCGAGCACCGCGACCGGGGCACTGCGACCGCCCACCGTCGCGCGACTGCGACCCTCGGCCGAGACGGTGCGGGTGAGGATCAGCTCGCCGTCCTCGACGGCGCCCCCGGCGTCCTCGACGCGTTCGGCGACCGCATCGTGGTCGGGCACGTGCCAGCGTCCTTCGACGACCGCGGACGACGCGCCTCGACGGACGGCACCCGCATCGGCGCGGGCCCCGAGCAGGAGACCGAGCGCCGTGACGATCATCGTCTTCCCGGCGCCGGTCTCGCCGGTCACGACGGTGAACCCGGGGCCGAGTTCGAGCGTGGTCTCGCCGATCACCCCGAGGTCGGTGATCGAGATCTCCTCGATCACCGGTCGACCTCGTCGTCGCGCTGTGGGCCGCGCCAGCCGGTGACGGGCAGGCGGAACTTGGCCACCAAGCGGTCGGTGAACGGGGCGTCCTTGAGCCGCGCGACGCGGACCGGCTCGGACGACCGGTGCACCTCGACGCGGGCTCCCGGCGGCAGGTCGTGCGCCCGACGGCCGTCGCACCACAACACGCCGACACCGCTCGTCCGACGGAGCACCTCGACCGCGAGGGTGCAGTCCGGGCCCACGACGATGGGGCGGGAGAACAGGGCGTGCGCGCTGAGGGGCACCATGAGGATCGCGTCGACGTCCGGCCAGACGATCGGGCCGCCGCCGGAGAACGAGTACGCCGTGGAGCCGGTCGGCGTCGAGATGACCACACCGTCGCAGCCGAAGGAGGACAGCGGACGACCGTCGACCTCGGTCACGACCTCGAGCATGCGTTCGCGCGACGCCTTCTCGATGGTGGCCTCGTTCAGCGCCCAGGACGAGTAGACGGTCTCCTGCCCGACGACGACGTCGACCTGCAGCGCCACACGCTCCTCGACGTGGTAGTCCCCGCGGAGCGTCCGCTGCACCGTCTCCTCGAGGTCGGGCCGCTCGCTCTCGGCCAGGAACCCGACGTGACCCAGGTTCACCCCGACGATCGCAGCGCGGGTCCCGCGGACGAGTTCTGCTGCTCGGAGGATGGTCCCGTCGCCGCCGAGCACGATGACGATCTCGAGCTGGTCCGCCTGCACGTCCACTCCGAGGATGTCGACCTGCCCAACCGATGCCTCGGCCCGTCGGACGTCGGCGTACTCGTCGAACGGCATCACCGGGTTGAGGCCAGCGGCGTGCAGGATGTCACAGACCTCGACCGCGGCGTCGATGGAGTCCTGCCGCCCCGTGTGCGAGACGAGCAGGATGTGCCGTTCGTCGCTCATGCCACCCCTTCCGCCAGGCTCGTCGCCCGGTCGATCCATTCTGTCGGATTGGTACCGACACCACGCTGGAAGCGCGCGAGGTACTCGTGGTTCCCGTGGGTGCCGACGATCGGCGAGGCCGCGAGCCCGGACGTCCCGAGGCCCGCGTCCCAGGCCGACCAGAGCACGTTCATCAGCGCGTCGTTGCGCAGCCCGGGGTCACGCACGATGCCCTCCCGCACACCACCGCGGCCGACCTCGAACTGCGGCTTCACGAGGAGCACGAAGTCGTCGGACGGCACCGCGGCAGCGAGCACGGGCAGCACGATCCGGAGCGAGATGAACGACAGATCGCCCACCACGAGCGTCGTCTCGGCCGCTGCGGGATCGAGGGCGGCGTAGGACTCGGCGGTGAGGTTGCGCGCATTGCACCCCTCGACCACGGCGACACGGTCGTCGAGGGCGACCACGGGGTCGAGCTGGCCGTGTCCGACGTCGAGGGCGACGACCCGTCGCGCACCACGGGCGAGGAGAACCTGCGTGAAGCCGCCCGTGCTCGCCCCGACGTCCAGCGCCACTCGGTCGGCAGGGTCGATGTCGAAGGCGTCGAGGGCGCCGACGAGCTTCACCGCAGCACGGGAGACCCACTCGTCACCGGCGTCGACGACGATCGCGGCGTCCGCTCGGGTGGGGTGCGACGGCTTGACGACCGCCGTCCCGGCGACGGTGACGCGCCCGTCCTGGATGAGCTTCGCCGCCGCCGTGCGCGACCGCGCGAGTCCGCGTTCGGCGACGAGGGCGTCGAGGCGGACGGGACCACCGCGAGCGCCCTCGGGTGCTCCGGCGGACTCAGGCACTCGTCGTGCCGCCGCTCTCGAGCCGGGTGCGCAGTTCGTCGTGGAGCGCCGCGAAGGCGTCCGCTCGGTCCGCGAGGTCGAGGCCCTCCGCCGCCGCCGTGCGCGCAGCGAAGTCGTCGTGGTCCTGGTCGGACACGGGAGCGACCGCGGCGCCACCGGGCTTCGGCCGTGCCGGGGCGTCGCCGGGCAGCGACGGCGTCGGGCGGTCCTCGTTCGGCACGTCCGTCACGCTACTCGCCGCCGTACAGCTTCGGGTCCACGTCGAGACCGTAGATCGCCAGGCCCGACTCCCAGATGATCGTCGCACCAGCACGCAGCCGGTCGAGGTCGTCCCCGTCGTCCAGCACCCGGACGACGTGACCGCGCATCGCGACCGTCGCTTCGCCGACCGTGACGTACCGGGTGCCGTCCTCGTCCTCGCGCCGGATCGTCACCGGGTAGGGGGCCGAGAGCCCGCGGAGGTCACCGAGGATGTAGTCCGGCCTCGACTTCGGGTCCGCCGCGAGGACCTGCTTCGCCTGGTCGATCCCGGTCAGCACGAGGACACTCGGGATCCCGGCGTCGTTCGCGCCCTTGATGTCGGTGTCGAGTCGATCGCCGATGAAGAGCGGGTGCTCGCCGCCGAACCGGGCGAGGGCCGCGTCGAAGATCGGACGCTCGGGCTTGCCGGCGACGACCGGCATCCGGCCGACGGCCTGGTGCACGGCGGACACGAGCGTGCCGTTGCCCGGCGCGATCCCGCGTTCGACGGGGATCGACCAGTCCATGTTCGTCGCGACCCACGGCACGTCCGGATCCGCGAGTGCGAAGGACGCCTCGGCGAGTTCCTTCCACCCGAGGTCGGGCGAGAAGCCCTGGATGACCGCTGCCGGTCGGTCCTCGGCACTGTTCGTGACGGTGAACCCCGCCTCCTCGACGATGCTCGTGAGGCCGAGTCCACCGGTCACGAGGATCGTGGATCCGGCCGGAACGAGCGTCGAGAGCAGTCGGGCGCCGGCCTGCGAGGAGGTCACGACGTCGTCCGCGACGACCTCGAGGCCGAACGCCTCGAGGTGCTCGGCGACGTCGACCGGACGTCGTGACGCGTTGTTCGTGATGTACCCGACCCGCGCCGCGAGGGAGGCTCGGGTGAGCTCCTCCACCGCGTACGGGATCGCGTTCCGCCCGCGGTACACGACGCCGTCGAGGTCGGTCAGGACCAGGTCGACGCCGTGCGTGGGCGGAACCGGGGTGTCGGTCGGCTGCGGAGCCGTGTCAGTCGGCTGCGGAGCCGTCGACGTCGACGGGGTTGTCGTCGTCGATCTCTCCGGGTTCGTCTGCGGGGCCGGGCTCGTCGAGGGGGGCGGGCTCGTCGGCAGGCTCGAGCTCGTCGTCGGCGTCCTGCTCGACTGCGGGCTCGTCGAGCTGCTCGGCGTCGTCCTCTCGCTGTCCTTCGTCCTCGATCGCTTCCTCGACCACATCAATCGTCTCCCAAGCATCTTCGTCAGCGGCCTCGGCCAACGCCGCGGTCGCGTGATCGACACGGGCCCACCACTCGTCGGCCTCGTCCTGACGACCGAGCTCCTCGAGCGTGGCCGCGTAAGCACTGTAGAGCGCCGGGGACCAGCTGTAGGCCGTGGACGGGTCGAGCTGTGGAATCTCCAGCTCCCCGAGCGCGGCCTGTGGATTGCCCAGGTCGAGGCGCGCGCCGGACATCGCGATGGCGAGCTCCACCTGCACCGGTGTGTCGAGGGCCGCGCGGTCCACCGACCGGCCGAGCTCGAGCGCACGCTCCGGCCGACCGAGGCCACGCTCGCAGTCGACCATCATCGGCAGCTGGTCGTTCTTCCCCGCGATGCGCCGGTAGGTCCGGAGCTCGCGCAGCGCCGTGGCGAAGTCGCCGAGGCGGTACGCGGTGATCGCGGCCGTCTCCCGGACCACGGCCACCCGGCCGGCGCGACGCGCGGCGCTCAGCGCGTGCTGGTTCGCCGTCTCGGGATCGGTGTCCACGAGGAGCGCTGCCGAGACGAGGTGCTTCGCCACCCAGTCCGCGTTGTCCTTGCTGAGGGTCTTGAGCTCTGCTCGCGCAGCGGGGTCGAGGTCACGCGCCTGCACACCGTCCGGGATCTCCGGGTCGTCGTGGCGGGGTCGGATCGACTTCGTTCCGTACGGGTCGCGGTCCTCCCAGTCGTCGCGGGCAGCCTCGCCGAAGCGAGCACCGGCATGACGCGAGCCGTCCCCGAAACGACGGCGCTCTTCCCCTCCGTCGCGGCGAGGACGGTCGGAATCCCCGCGGAACGGGCGGCCGCCGTCGCGGCGCTCGGGACGGTCGCCGTCACGAGCCGGGCGGTCAGAACGGAACGGACGATCCCCGTCGCGACCCGGGCGGGCCGACCCACCACGGTAGGGACGGTCCCCATCACGCTGCGGGCGGTCGGGCCCACCACGGAACGGACGATCCGACCCACCACGGTACGGACGGTCCCCATCACGCTGCGGGCGGTCAGAACCACCACGGAACGGACGATCCGACCCACCACGGTAGGGGCGGTCGGAGCCGCCGCGGTACGGACGATCCCCATCACGCTGCGGACGATCGGACCCACCCCGGTACGAACGGTCTCCGTCACGCTGCGGACGGTCCGACCCACCACGGAACGGACGGTCGGACCCACCACGGTAGGGACGGTCGCCATCACGCTGCGGACGATCAGCACGGAACGGGCGGTCGGAGCCGCCGCGGTGCGCACGGTCACCATCACGCTGCGGACGATCAGACCCACCGCGGTAGGCACGGTCACCATCACGCTGCGGACCGCCGGCGCCACGCGGACCATCGCCCCGAGGTGGACGGCCCGCATCGCCCCGTTCGCCCCGCCACGCCGGCCGGTCGCCACGCTGCGGACCGTCACGGAACGGACGACCGCCCTCGCGGCGCTCACCCCCGCCGCGGCGATCGCCCTCGCGGCGTTCGAAGTCCCGCGGGCCGGACGACCAGCGACCGCCCTGGGCGCCGTCACGACGAGGCCCACGGTCTCCGTCTCGACGCGGCCGATCCGATCGGCCTTCGCCGTCTCGTCGCTGTTCGTCGTCGTTCGCCACCGTCGCTCCTCGTCTGCGCGCCCGGTTTCCCGAGCTGTCGTCCACTGTGTCGTTGTCGTTGTGTGCCGTCCACGAGCACGACACACGCCCAGTCCATCACGAACCGAGCCGCGCGTCGAGACGAGCGGACGCCACAAACAGAAATGGCCACCGGCCCTCGCGAGAGATGGGTTTCCCCTGCTCTCGACGGAGGGCCAGTGGCCACGTCATTCTTGCAAAATAAGTCCGGCGGCGTCCTACTCTCCCACAAGGTCCCCCTTGCAGTACCATCGGCGCTGAGAGGCTTAGCTTCCGGGTTCGGAATGTGACCGGGCGTTTCCCTCTCGCTATGACCACCGGAACACCTTCGACCCAATCGCTTGGAAGTTCGAACGCTGTTCCGCGCATGCGCGGTGTTCAGTTTCTTGTTCCCGATCGTCTGTCGGGAACCACAAAGTGGACGCGAGCCCGTGTCCCGAAGGTCACGGAAATAGTTGTGTTGTCAAGTCTTCGGCTTATTAGTACCGGTCAGCTCCACGGGTCGTTAGTCCCCGCTTCCACATCCGGCCTATCAACCCAGTAGTCTGCTGGGAGCCTCTCACACTCAAGGTGCATGGAAATCTCATCTCGAAGACGGCTTCCCGCTTAGATGCTTTCAGCGGTTATCCGGTCCGAACGTAGCTAATCAGCGGTGCCCTTGGCAGAACAACTGACACACCAGAGGTTCGTCCATCCCGGTCCTCTCGTACTAGGGATAGATCTTCTCAAATTTCCAACGCGCGCAGCGGATAGGGACCGAACTGTCTCACGACGTTCTAAACCCAGCTCGCGTACCGCTTTAATGGGCGAACAGCCCAACCCTTGGGACCTACTCCAGCCCCAGGATGCGACGAGCCGACATC
>NZ_JBPUGH010000033.1:0-24995 GCF_051548005.1 Curtobacterium flaccumfaciens
CCGCCGTGGTGCTTGCGGTCGGCCTGCACGTCGGCGAACAGGCCGAGGGGGCGGACGCGGACCGGACCCTCGACCGGGCGCTTGTCGATCGCGGTGACGCCGATCGTGCCGGAGTCGGGCAGGAGCCGCTCGACGCGGCAGACGGCGGTCACCAGGGGCACGGCACCAGCATGCCGCACCGGAGCCCACTCGGAGAAGTCGGGACCCGCGCGTGACGAAGGACCGCTCCGTTCCGTCCCACCGGTGGAGGCCGTCACCACGGCCCGAGGAGGAACGACCATGACCGAGACCCCGATGCCGCCCACCGGCCCGCTCCACCGCCCTGCGCGGACGCACCTGCTCGCGCAGGCACGGGTCCGTGCCCTCGCCGCTCGGCCGGTCGGACCGTTCCGCGTGACCTCGGCGCACGCGTTCCGCGCGGGAGCCCGGTGAACGGGTCGTCCGCTCGTGCTCAGGAAGACCCCACCCGGCCCCGGTAGAAGGAACCCGTGCCCCACCAGCTCCTCACCGACCTCGACGACGCCGTCCTCGCGGGCCGGTCGTCCGACGGCGACGTCCGGGCGTTCGAGGTCCTCATCCGGCGGTACACACCGCTGTTGCGGGCCTACGCGCGGCGCACCCTCGGCTCGACCGACGAGCTCGACGACGTCGTGCAGGAGACCTTCATCACCGCTTGGGACCGGCTCGACCGGCTCGAGGACCCGAGCCGGGTCAAGTCCTGGCTCATGCGGATCCTCAGCCGGAAGTGCATCGACCGCATCCGTGCACGGCGCTTCCACGACGACGTCACCGAGATCGAGGTCGAGGCGCCGTCCGACGACGCCCCGGAGCGCGTGGCCGAGGCCCGTTCACGCGAGGAGGCCGTCGAGGCAGCGCTCCGCGAACTGCCCGAGCCGCAACGACGGTGCTGGCTCATGAAGGAGGTGCTCGAGTACTCGTACGACCAGATCGCCGAGGAACTCGAACTCCCCGCCTCGACCGTCCGCGGTCTGCTCTCCCGCGCCCGCAAGAACATGATCCGTCTCATGGAGGGATGGCGATGACCGACCCCGAGCACGTCCCGCTCGAGTCCCTCGAACCCGACGACCTCGACGGCCACTCGATCGACGAGTTGGCCGACTACCTCGACGCAGGCATGCAACCCGCCGACCCGTCCATCGACGACTCCCCGGCCTGCCAGAACGCGCTCGCAGCCCTCGTCCGGCTCCGGCAGACGTCCCTCGGGTCCCTCGAGGCCGCCGCCGCGCAGGAGGCCCCGGCCGACGAGTCCTGGGTGAGCGGGGTGCTCGCGAACATCTCGCTCGAGGCCCGCGCCGGCCGGGACGTCCCGCTCCGCCCCGCCGCTCCGACCGAACGGCCGGTGATGACCGAGGGCGCGATCCGGTCCCTCGTCCGGAGTGCCGGGGACGGGGTCGCCGACGCGCTCATCGCCCGCTGCACGCTCCAGGGCGACGTCACCGAGCTCGGCGCGCCGGTCCGGGTGGTCGTCGAGATCGCGGTGCGTTCCGGGGCCGCCATCCGCACGGTCGCGTCCGAGGTGCGTGAGACCGTCGCCGCCGTGCTCGCGGACCAGACCGACCTCGTCGTGGACTCAGTCGACGTCGTGGTCCGTGACCTGCTGCCCCGGACCGACGACACCGACGACACCGACTCCGCCGACGGCACAGCCGGCCACCGAGCCACGATCGCCGAGGAGGACGCATGAGCGCCACGGACGACACCCTGACCGCGGTCGAGACGGCCGTGCTGTCCGTCCCCGGCGTCGCCGACCTCTACCGCGCCCGCCCGACCCTCGGCAGCGCGGTGTCGGTCGTCAAGAACCTCGCCTCCCGGACGGCGCCGAGTCGCGTCGTCCTCGACGGCGACGTACTCCGCGTCGTCATCGGGACCGACGGGTCACGCCCGGCACCGACGATCGCCCACGAGGCGCACGCCGCCGCGCTCGCCGTCGCGACCGAGCACGGTGTTGCTCTCAGCCGCGTGGACGTCCGGGTGGCGCGCGTCGGCTGACCGCTCGGGCTGTCAGCGCCGGTCCGCCACCTCGAGCACCAACACGATCCCCGCGACGAGGACCGCCGTGGCGACGAGCGACACGGACGGGACGGCGACCGACGCCGCGATCGCCAGCGCGAGGACGACGACCGTGACGTTCCACCCGCGCGACAGCGACGGGCGCAGCGCGAGCGCCCAGATCGCGAGGACGAAGAGCGCCACCGGGACGGCGACCGTCGCGGCGACCGTCGCGTGCGAGAGGTCGGCCTCGCCGGCGTCGGCGCTCACCGCCACCTCGATGCCGGCGGGGAGCGCGCCGGCCGCGGCGAACACGACGTAGTGGCCGTACCCGAACACGAGGGCCGTCGGGAGCGACCGGATGTGCGCGTGCTGCTCTCGGGAGAAGTAGATCCACCACATGCCGGCGACGATCACGAGGCCCGTGGCGGCGAGCACGAGCAGCGGCCCGAGGTGCTCTGCGTCGGCGATGCCGTCGATGACCGCGCTCGCGGACGCGACGAGCCCCTCGCCGAGGACGATGAGCGTGAAGAGCGAGTACCGCTCCGCGATGTGCCGCGTGTGCCAGGGTGTGGTCCGCGACCCCTGCTCGGCGAACGGGGGCACGAGCACCTCGAGCAGGATCAGCACGGGCACCACCCACGGACGCGCGGCCTCGGGCAGGACCAGGGCGAGCACCCAGAGCACCTGGACGACGACGATGCCGACGGCGTAGCGGAGCGCCGTGCGGCGGTACTCGGGCGAGGACCCCGCGGCGCGGAGCCACTGCGCGACGAGGGCGAGCCGCATGAGGACGTACCCGACGACGACGACGGAGAAGTCGCCCTCGACCATGAGGGCGTGCACCCCGGCGGCCAGGACCAGCACGCCGGCCATCTGCACGAACGTCGTGACGCGGTAGAGCCAGTCGTCCGTGTCGAACGACGTGGCGAACCAGGTGAAGTTGATCCACGCCCACCAGATCGCGAAGAACACGAAGGCGTAGGAGACGATCGCGGAGGTGACGTGCCCCTCGGTCTCGATCTCGTGCAGGTTCGCCGCGGCGAACCCGACGGCGACGACGAAGACGAGGTCGAAGAGCAGCTCGAGGGGGCTCGCGGCGCGGTGCGGCTCGGCGGGGTCGCGGGGCGCCATGCGGCGCAGTCCGGTGGTGGTCACGGAGCATGCCTACCGCACTCCGGTCGCGACCAGTGGACACACGGGAGGCCTGTGGCGGACCCGCCACGGGCCTCCCAGCCGTCAGGTGCGCAGGATCAGTAGAAGTTCGACGCCTGCGAGTGCCCCCATGCGGCGCACGGCGTGCCGTAGGCGTCCGCGATGTACTGGAGGCCCCACTCGATCTGCGTGGTGGCGTTGGTCTGCCAGTCCGATCCCATCGTCGCCATCTTCGAGCCGGGGAGCGCCTGCGGGATGCCGGTCGCGCCACCGTTGCTGTTGACGGCGCGGTAGTTCCACCCGGACTCCTTGGTCCAGAGGTTGTCGAGGCACTGGAACTGGTCGGATCCCCAGCCGTACTGCGAGGACGCGAGCGAGCTGGCGGTCGCCTTCGCACCCGCGACGGTGTTGCCCGCCGCGAGCTTCCGGGCCCGCTCGGCGGCCTCGGCGGCTGCCTTCTCCGCAGCGGCCTCCTCCGCAGCGGCCTGCTCGGCCGCGGCGCGCTTCGCGTCGACGTCGGACTTGTCCTGCGCGGCGCTCGCCTCCGCGACCTGCTGCGTGGCGGCGACGGTGGACGCGATCCGGTTGGTCAACGCCGCGCCGGAGAGCATGCGGTAGTCGTCGAGGGCGTCGACGCGCTGCTCGAGCGTCGCGGTGTCGGTCTTGTGGTTCGCGTCGGCGAGCACGACCTGCGCGCTCGAGATCGTCGCCTGTGCCTGGGCGCGGTCCAGTGCGGTGCCGTCGAGCGCCGGAGCGGACGTCGGGCTCGCGGTCGGGACGCCGAGGGCCTCGCCGATCGCGGGCTGCGTCCCGACCAGGACCCCGCTGCCGGCGACCGCGAGGACGGCGGCACCGGCGGCGATGACGGTCGTCCGGTTGCGGAGCGCCCGTCGGACCCGGCGGGAGGGGGAGTCGAGGGCCTCGCGTCGGGTGGAGGCCGTGGTCGTGGGGAGTTCGGTGGTGCGTCGCTTCATCGGTTCCGGTGGTCGGCCGACTCGGGTGCGGACCGCTCCGGGCACGCCGGGGTGGGGGAGGCGTGGGTGCCGGGGACGGTGTGACCGTCGGGGGTCCGCGAGTCGGGTGAGGCCCGGACGGTGGTGTGGGGCCCGTCCGTCCGCCGTCCGGCGACCGTGGGGGTCGCGCCGAGGCGGAGCCGACACGATGACGCGTCACGCTGGGCAGCGCGTCCAGGAACACTGGCAGAACCGTCCGTCCACCCGTTGGTAACGGTTCGGTAACGGACTGGATCGGGGTCAGGAGGTGGGAGGTTCCTGGGTGCGCTCGCCCTGCGCGATGCGCTCGAGTGCGTCGAGGGCGTTCGCGATGGCGTCGACGTCCGAGGCGGGCAGGTCGTGGATGAGTTCCGCGACGATCCCGGTGCGCTGGGAGCGGGCTTCCTCGACGGCCGCGACACCGGCAGGCGTGGCGCTCACCATGAAGGCGCGACCGTCGCGGGGATCGGCCTCGCGCTCGATGAAGCCGCGCTGCTCGAGCTCGGTCAGGATCCGCGTCATGGTGGGCTTCGTGACCACCTCGAGGCGGGAGAGATCGCCCGGGCGCAGTGGGCCCTCACGCTCGATCGTGGCCAGCGCGGACACGATGCCGTACCCGAGCGAGGCGGAGTCGGTGCGGGCGCGTCGGTTGATGCGTCCGACCGCCGCCGCGAGTCGGGCCGCGATGGCGGTCCGGTCGGTCTCGCGAGCGCTCATGTCTGGCCTCCGGGGTCGGCTCTCAGGGGGTCGTCCAGATGCTACCGGGCGCCCTGAAGTCACCGGTACGGACGATCCTGTCCGTACGTACAGGGACGTCAGCGTTTCTCACCGGGGAGCTGGTGGATCGCCTCGGTCGCGAGCTCGGCGGCGATGTTGTCGCCTGCCTCCGTCGCGGCCCGGAGTCGCTTGAAGTCCTCCGTCATCCGGTCCCAGTCCACGAGCTCGTCGAGGTTCGGCAGGCGCAGGCGGAACCCGAGCCCGTCCGTGGTGTCGCGGCACACCCGCTGGAGGTCGGCGTTCCCGCACTCGGCGACGTAGAGACCGAACACGTCGAGGGCGTCGTGGTTCACAGCGGAGACGTCGTGGGCCTCGAACTCCGCGATCGTCGTGTCGAGCGCGGCGAGGATCTTCTTCCGCGCGGCGGACCCGAGCCGGGGGACCGCGAGACGGACGACCCCGCCGAACAGCACGCCGAGGGTCTGCAGTGCCTCGACGACCTCGTCCGGGTTCGGGGTGGTCACCCGGGTGTACCGGTTGGGCGCCATCTCGATGAGGCCGGCGCGGGCGAGCTGGCTGAGGGCTTCGCGGATGGGCGTGCGTGAGACGCCGAGCCACGCGATGAGTTCGTCGTCGTTGAGTCGTTCACCGGGCTCGAGCGTCCCGTCCATGATCGCGTCGTGGATCTTGGCGCGGACGGTGTCGCGGAGCAGCTGGTGCTCGGTCGGTGCGCTGGTCGGGACCGGCATCGGGGACCCTCCTCGAGGTCTGCTCGTCGAGCGGCCGACACTCCGGGTGCGGCCGTACGGTTCACCGTACCTGATATACGGTCAGCGGTCCGAGCGCGGACGGGGTGCCTGGGCGAGGTCCTCGAGGAGGCGGAGGGTCACAGGGTCCTCCACGCCGCCGTACCAGCGGTCGAGCGCGGCGCGGAAGGGTCCGGGGTCGGCCGCGGCTCGGGCGAAGAGCGTCAGGGACGACCGTGCCTTCACGGCGTCGATGCCGCCGAGCAGCGCCTCGGCGGACACCGCCGGGGCGTCGATGAGGACCGCGACGGCCTCGAGCAGCCGCGGCCCGAGCACGGGATCGGCGAGGTACCGCGCCGCCTGGTCGACGTCCGTGATCGCGAAGTGCTGCGCCGTCGGACTGCGGCCGAGCCCGGCGAGCTGCGGGAACACGAACCACATCCAGTGCGATCGCTTGCGACCGGCACGGAGCTCGGCCAACGCGGTGTCGTGCACGCCCTCCTGCGCGGTGACGAACCGGACGAGGTCTCGATCGGTCACCGAACCACCTCCCCCCACGCGTAGCGGACGGTCGTCGCGCCGACGACGAGCGCCGAGTCGGGCGCCCGGTCGAAGAGTCCGGGCAGTCCGACGGCTGCCGGCAGGTCGCCCGAGAGCTGCTCGACGCGAGCGGAGCGGATCGTCAGCGGCGGGTGCTGGCGCTGCCAGAAGACGGTCTGCGCGAGGTACCGCGCGTGGATGCCCGCGCGCGTGGTGAGCTCGACCGCGAGCGGATCGGTCGTGACGGGCCCGGCCACGACGCGGACCGCGGCGGCGTGTCGGGGCCGGGACGGGCCTCCCGGCTGGCTCGTCGGCGTCAGCCGTGCCGCGCGCGCGGCACGGAAGGGGTGGACGGCCCGGTTCGGGCGCCGTACGGAACGGTGCGCGACGGTGTCGCCGCGTCGTCGCGAGCCGGCGTGCGCGAAGGTGTACGGGACACCGAGCAGCGCGTGCGCCGCGACGATCGCCGGCACGTTGTCGGTGTCGACCGTCCGGTAGGCGACGCCGTGTCGACCGCGGTCGTCGACCGTGAGGACCTCGATCGTGACCTCGGTCATCGAACCGAGCCGCCCGGAC
Source organism: Curtobacterium flaccumfaciens (assembly GCF_051548005.1). Taxonomy (GTDB): domain Bacteria; phylum Actinomycetota; class Actinomycetes; order Actinomycetales; family Microbacteriaceae; genus Curtobacterium. The sequence goes on from NZ_JBPUGH010000033.1 coordinate 6,737, forward strand.
GGCGGGAACGGGGGCACCTGCGTCTCCCGGAAGACGTACGCCGAGAGCCCGACCCAGGAGCTGCCGTCCACGACGTCCGGTCGGACACCGCGGGGGAGCATGCGCGCGAGGGCGTCCGGGTCGTGCCGCCAGTGTGCGAAGACCAGGTCCTCCCACGCGTGCACCGTGACCGGCCGGTGACGCAGCGGGACCGCCGCACGTGCCTCGCTCACCCGCCGTGCCGGCCCACGCGCGCCGCCCACCACACCAGGGGTGCCTGCAACGGCAGCCGGAGCACCGACACGAGGCGCATCGCCCGCGAGGACCGCGGGGAGTCGAGGAGGTCCTGCGCCATCTTGACGTTGGCGGGGAAGACCGCGAGGAACAGGGCCCCGGCCGCCCATCCCGCGGCACGACGGGTCCTGGGCACCGCGAGTCCCGCGGCGATGCCGAGCTCGGCGACACCGGACAACAGGGTCGTCAGGCGTGGCGGCAGGGCCTCGGGGACGATCCGGTCGTACGTGCGCGGACGGAGGAAGTGGGTGACACCGGCGCCGCCGAGCACGACCGCGAGGGCGGCAGCGGTGCGGTTGGCGCGTCTGGTGCGTTCACGTCGTCGCATGGCTCCATCGTGCTCGTCGCTCCCTCGGAACGGGCGGCGAGGTGGGTCAGTGTCAGGCCAGCGCGGTGGCGACCAGGTCGAGGACGGCCGCTGCCACCTCGGCCTTCGTCCCGGAGGTCTCCCGGACGACCTCGCCGCCCGGGGTGAGCACCTCGATGGCGTTCTCCTCGCGCTCGAAGCCCGACGACCACCCGACGTGGTTCACGACGAGGAGGTCCGGCGGCTTCCGGGCGATCTTCGCCCGTCCGAGCTCGATGCGCGCCGCGCGGTCGGGTTCCGTCTCGGCGGCGAACCCCACGATGATCTGCCCCGTCCGCCGGCTCGCCACGAGCTCGGCGAGCACGTCGGGGTTGCGGACGAGCTCGAGCGTGAGGGTCTCGCCCTGCGCGTCCTTCTTGAGCTTCTCCGCGTGGACCTCGGCGGGCCGGTAGTCCGCCACCGCCGCCGTCATCACGACCACGTCCGCCTCGACGGCTGCCGCGCGGACGGCGTCGGCGAGCTCGAGCGCGGACCCGACGGGCACCACCTCGACGTCGAGACCGGCGGTGAGCCCGGCGTCCACGTTCGCCGCGACGAGGGTGACCGTGGCCCCGCGCGCCGCGGCGTCCGCCGCGAACGCGACGCCCTGCCGCCCGCTGGACCGGTTGCCGACGAACCGGACGGGGTCGACGGGTTCGCGGGTGCCACCCGCCGTCACGAGGACGCGGACCCCGCGGAGGTCGCCGGCCGGGAGGGACGGTGCGGCCCCGGCGGACCGGCCCGCCTGGTCGGGGCGGCTGGTCCGGCCGCGGTGGCTGTTCGGGTCAGTGTGGCTGGTCCGGTCGGGGTGGCTGGTCTGGTCGAGCACCGCCAGTGCGGCCTCGACGATGTCCTCGGGCTCGGACATCCGGCCGATGCCGGCGTCGTCCCCGGTCAGGGCGCCGACGACCGGCCCGACGAAACGGACGCCCCGCGACCGCAGGGTCTCGACGTTCGCCCGGGTGGCCGGGTGCTCCCACATCTGCGGGTGCATCGCGGGTGCCACGACGACGGGCGCCTCCGTCGCGAGGAGCGTCGTGCCGAGCAGGTCGCCGGCGAGACCGGCTGCCATCCGGGCGAGGGCGTCCGCGGTCGCCGGGGCGATGACCACGAGGTCGGCGCGGCGGCCGAGCGCGACGTGACGGACCTCGGCGACGTCGTCCCAGACGCTCGTCGTCACCGGGTTGCGGCTGAGGGCCTCGAGGGTCGGGAGTCCGACGAACCGGAGGGCGCCCTCCGTGGGGACGACGTGGACCTCGTGGCCGCGCTTGACGAGGTCGCGGACGACCCCGACGGCCTTGTACGCGGCGATGCCCCCGGTGATGCCGACGACGACCGTGCGGGGGTGCTCTGCTCCTGCGCTCACGACCGTCACGCTACCGGCCGGCGCCCGTGCGAGGATCGGACCCATGTGCACCGTCGTCGTCCGCGTCGCGCCCGGTTCCGAGTGGCCGGTCACGGTGCTCGCCCTCCGCGACGAGTCGCCCGAGCGTCCGTGGGACCCGCCCGCGGCCTGGTGGCCTGACCGCGACCCCGGCGTCCGCGGCGTCCGCGACCGATCGGCAGGCGGGGCCTGGCTCGCCGCCTCCGACGCGGCAGGGCTCGCGGTCGTGCTCAACCGCGGCGAGCCGGTCCCGAGCGAGGACGGCACGTGGACGACCCGGGGCGTCGTGCCCCTCGACGCGGTCACCGGCGTCCTGCCCGGCCACGACGGCACCCTGCCCACCACCCGGGCGTTCAACCTCGTCCGGGCGACGGCCGCGGGCGCCGAGGTCGTGACGTGGGACGGCACCGAGGTCCGCACGACCGTGCTCCCGCCCGGCGTGCACATGGTCACGCACGGCGAGCCGGACGACCCCGCAGCGCCCCGCATCGGGCGGTGGCTCGAGGCCTTCCGGACGGCGGACGCCCCGGTCGCGCCCCCGGTCCTCGGACCCTTCGACGAACTCCGCACCGCGGACGCCGGCGAGGACGCGGGCGACGGCTGGAGCGGCTGGTTCGGCGTGCTCGCCGCCTCCGCCGAGCTGCCGACGGACCACCCGGACGCGATCCTCCGCGACGCGCACGAGGCCGAGGGACACATGACGACCCTGTCCATCGTCGCCGCGGCCGTCGGTCCGGAGCGGACCGTCCTGCAACACGCACGCCTGACCGAGCCCGGGCGCCTCGACGGCTCGGTCGAGCTGCACCGCGCCTGAGCCCCGATCGGACACGCCTGGCCGGTCCCCGCGCCTGAGCACACCCGCAGCGCCCCGTACGGGCGGGTCTTGTCGTGCGGGCGTAGCTTCGCGCTCCGTGACCACCCGGATCCGGAGCGTGCTCGTCGTCGGTGTCGCGGCGCTCGCCGTGATCGCCCTCGGCGCCTGCAGCGAGCAGCCGTCCGCCGCCGTCGGTGCGGAGTCGCGGCCGAGCGCCACCGCCCGCCCGACACCCACGCCGGGCCCAGCGATCCCCTGGGACCAGGCCGACGACGTCCGCGTGGTGGCCATCGGCGACTCGATCACCGGCGGGCACGGCCTGACCACCGCGGAGGCCTGGCCCGCGCTGATGGCGGACACGAACGGCTGGTCGCTCACGAACCTCTCCTGCGACGGTGCCGGGGTGGCCGCGCTCGGGGACGACGACGACTGCGCGAGCGCGTACGCGACGCTCGTCAAGCGCGCGGTGGACCTCCGGCCGCAGGTGGTCCTGCTGCAGGCGAGCTCGAACGACCTCGGGCTCGACACCGCCGAGATCCGGAGCGCCACCGACCAGGTCGTCGACGACGTGCACCGGCGTATGCCGCGCGCACGGGTGATCGGGCTCAGCGCGATCTGGAACCAGGACGCCCCGCCCGCGCAGCTCGCGAAGATCTCGAAGGCGATGCGCGTGGCACTCGAGCGCGAAGGCGGCACCTACGTCGACATCGGTGAGCCGTTGCGGGGGCACGCGAACTGGATGCAGCACGACGACGTGCACCCGACGGTGCAGGGTCAGCAGGCGATCGCGGCCGCGGTGACGGCGGCGTTCACGCGCGACGACGTGCAGTTCTGAGGGCCGTCGTGCGCCGGCCGTCCCGAGCCCTCCTGGTCGGCGCCGTCGCCGTGGCGGTCTTCGGTGTGCTGACCGGGTGCTCGTCGGACGTGTCGGCGGTGCTGCCGCTCGGACCGGTGCCGACCGGGGCGCGCGTGGTCGTCATCGGCGACTCGATCACGATCGGGCACGGACTCCGCCCTGCGCAGGCGTGGCCGGAGCTGCTCGCCGCGCGCGACCACCTCCGGCTGACCGACCTCGGGTGCGACGGTGCCGGGGTGCTCGCCGAGGGGGACGACCAGTGCTCGGCGACCTACGAGGAACTCGCGGAGGAGGCCGCCGCGCTGCACCCCGCCGTGGTCGTGCTGCAGGCCAGCTCGAACGACCTCGGGCAGGACGACGACGAGCTCGACGGTGCCAGTGCGCAGCTCGTCGAGGCGGTGCACCGGCTCCTGCCGCGGGCCCGGGTCGTCGGCGCCAGCGCCGTGTGGGACCAGGACGCCCCGCCCGCACAGCTCGCCGTGATCTCGGCGGCGCTGCACACCGCGGTGGCCGCGGTCGGCGGTTCCTGGCTCGACCTCGGGCAGCCGCTCCGTGCGCACCCGGCGTGGATGCAGTCCGACGACGTGCACCCCACCGCCCGTGGCCAGCGGGCACTCCTCGCCTCGGTGACCGCTGCCCTGGAGCGCGACCACCTGCGGTGGTGAGCCGACGACGCGGAGCGCACCGCGCCTCCAGGCCGGCCGGGCCGGACGAGCGGGCCGGACCGGACGAGCGGGCCGGACCGGACGAGCGGGCCGGACCGGACGAGCGGGCCGAACCGGCCGAAGCGGCCGCACCGGCCGAAGCGGCCGAACCGGCCGAACCGGCCGAGCCGATCAGGCGGGTGGGGTCGTGCCGGTGAGGTCCTCGGCGACCGACCACAGGGAGCGTGCGAGATCGGTGCTCCTGGCCGACCGGGGGATCGTCGACAGGGTCGTCGGTCCGGTCAGCCCGCCGAAGCCCGCCGGACCGTAGTACGCGCCGCCCGCGGCGTGCGGACCCACGGCGGCGTAGAGCAGCGGCTCCGAACCCTGCTCGACACCCTGGGTGAAGGGCAGCGCCCGGTCATGCGACCGCACGGGCTTCGAGCGGCCGAGGGACCGTCCGGCGGACTGCAGGTTCGTACGGGTGTAGCCGGGGTGGGCCGCGGTGCTCTGCAGGTCCCAGTCGCGCTCGGCCGTCAGCCGGTGCAGGTGCAGCGCGAGGAGCAGGTCGGCGAGCTTCGACTGGCCGTACGCCCGCCAGCCGTTGTACCCGCGCTCCCACTGCAGGTCCGCGAACCGGATGCTGCCGAAGACCGCGGCGAGGCTCGACATCGTCGCGACCCGCGGAGCCTCGGCGCGCAGCAGTGTCGGCAGCAGCAGGTTCGTCAGCGCGAACGGGCCGAGGAAGTTCGTCCCGAACTGGAGCTCGAAGCCGTCGACCGTCTCGAACCGCTTCGGCGGCGCCATCACCCCGGCGTTGTTCACGAGGACGTCGAGGGGGCGGTCGTCCGCGGTGATGCCGACGGCGAACCGCCGGACGCTCCCGAGGTCGGCGAGGTCGAGCTCGCGCACCTCGACGTCGGCGGCGGGGTGGGCCGCGCGGATCTCGCGGGCGGCGTCCTCGCCCTTGGACGGAGTGCGGACGGCGAGCACCACGGACGCGCCGGCGGCGGCGAGGCGCTTCGCGGTCTCCTTGCCCGTTCCGCTGTTCGCGCCGGTGACGACGATGCGGCGGCCGGTCTGGTCGGGGATCTGCGGCATGGGCGTGACGGTACTCGGGCCGGTTCGGCGCATGCTGCGCTCGGCGTCGCCTCGTGCTATTTTTATGCATACGCATTGAACTGGCAGGTCGCAGGAGGACCCATGAGCAACGCATTCGGCACCGACCGCCCCTCGGACGTGCCGCCGCCCGCACCCGACCGCGTCGGCCCGGTGCAGCTCGGCCTCGACACGTTCGGCGACGTCACCGAACTCGCGGACGGCACCGTCAAGTCCGACGCTCAGAGCATCCGCGACGTCGTCGAGCAGGCCGTCCTCGCCGACCAGATCGGCATCGACTTCATCGGTGTCGGCGAGCACCACCGCGCGGACTTCATCGTGAGCGCGCCCGAGGTCGTCCTCGCCGCGATCGCCGCCCGGACCTCGTCGATCCGTCTGGGCTCCGCCGTCACGGTGCTGTCCTCGGACGACCCGGTCCGGGTCTACGAGCGCTTCGCCACCGTCGACGCGATCTCGGACGGGCGCGCCGAGGTCATCCTCGGTCGCGGGTCCTTCACCGAGTCGTTCCCGCTGTTCGGGTACGAGCTGAGCGACTACGAGGTCCTCTTCGAGGAGAAGCTGCAGCTCTGGGCCGCCCTCCGCGGTGGCGACAAGGTCACCTGGTCCGGCACGAAGCGCGCCTCGCTCGTCGACCAGGACGTCTTCCCGAAGCTCGAGCACGGACCCATCCCGACCTGGATCGGCGTCGGCGGGTCGCCCCAGTCCGTCATCCGCGCCGCCTCCTACGGCATGCCGCTGTTCCTCGCGATCATCGGCGGCCAGCCCGCGCAGTTCGCCCCGTTCTCGCGCCTGTACCGCCAGGCGCTGACCCAGCTCGAGCTGCCGCAGCAGCCGATCGCGATGCACTCGCCCGGTTTCGTCGCCGCCACCGACGAAGAGGCCGCCGAGCGCTACTGGCCGTACCACAAGGCCGTCACCGACCAGCTCGGCCGGGAGCGCGGCTGGCCGCCCCTCGACGTCGCCGGGTACCGTGCCGGGCTCTCCGCCGGCGGCTCGCTGTACGTCGGCTCGCCCGAGACGGTCGCGCGCAAGATCGCGCGGAACATGCGGATCCTCGGCGTCTCGCGCTTCGACATGCGGTACGCGACGGGTCGCCTGCCGCACGACGACATGATGCGGTCGATCGAGCTCTACGGCACGCAGGTCGCGCCCCGGGTGCGGGAGCTCCTCGCGGAGCCGGTGCCGGTTCCCTGAGCACGGCGGTGCGGGCCGGTCGCGTGACCTCGTCACGCCCGGTCCGCCCCGGACGCACGGTGCGGGCCGGTCGCGTGAGTTCGTCACGCGCGGTCCGGCCTGGAGGCACGGCGCGCGCCCGTCACGCCGCTCTCGGCGTGCGCGGGTAGCGTCCGGCGCATGTCCCGGAACCCCGAGCCCACCGAACGACGCTTCCGCGGGAAGATCCTCGGCGTCGGCAGTACCTCCGGCGTCCGGATCGTCGTCGGGATGTGGGAGCGGTCGCCGTTCGGGCCGTTCACGGACGTGTTCCTCGAGCAGGCCGACGGCAGCTCGGTGCTCCTCGCGCCCGACGAGCTCGTCGCGGCGTACGTCTCGGGCACCTACCGGTTCGACACCGTCTCGGTCGTCGACGTCCGGACGCGCCGGACCACCCGTGGCCTCGAGCTCGACGCCGGACCCCTGCAGGCCTCGATCGACGTGGGCGGGATCTCGCCGCTCGGCCGGGTGCTCCGCATCGTCCCGAAGCCGGTCGCCCGGGACTGGCGGTGGCTCACCGTGATCGACCCGGTCGCCCGACTCCTCGCACCAGGGGCCGGGACGGCGGGGACGGCGGGGAACGGCCGCCGCGAGTACTACGGCGTGACCGGGGCGCACGACGTGACGGGTGTGCGGGGGACCTGGGCGGGAGCTCCGCTCGGGTCGATCGCCCCGCTGGACCCGCCGGTCGCGTTCGGCTTCGCGTCCATGCCGCGGATCCCGCAGGTCGTCGACGTCGAGACCACCATCCGCGAGCCCGCAGTCTGAGTCGCGGCGTCGGCGCGCCGCGACCGCGTGAGCCGGGGTGGCCGACCGCGTGAGCTGGCGCGCCGCGACCACGTGCGCCGGGGTGGCCGACCGCGCGAGCCGGGACGGCCGACCGCGCGAGCCGAGGTGACCGATCGCCGGGCGCTGCGGACCCGCACCGTGCCTCCAGGCAGACGCGTCCCAGCGTCCCGGAGCACACTGGTGCGAACGGAACGCGCCCCGGGGAGACCCGGCCGCACGTCGGGCACAACGGGGCGCACGACGAGGAGGACCAACCATGACCGACACCCAGGCCGACCAGCGAGCAGCCATCTCGGACATCGTCCACGGAGCCCGCACGGCGCTCCTCACCACGGTCAGCGCCGACGGAGCGCTGCACGCGCGGCCGCTCGCAGTGCAGGACAAGGCGTTCAACGGGACGCTCCGGTTCCTCGTGCAGGACGGCAGCGAAAAGGTCGAGGACATCGCCCGCAACCCGCACGTGAACGTCGCGATCGAGTCGCAGGGCGGGTACCTGTCCATCGCCGGTACCGCCACCGTGACCCGGGACGAGACCGTCATCGACGAGCTGTGGTCACCGTTCGCCGAGGCCTGGTTCCCCGAGGGCCGGAAGGACCCGTCGATCCGGCTCCTCACGGTCGAGGGGGACTCGGTCGAGTACTGGACCCAGGACACCGGCCCCGTGGGGAGCCTGGTGCAGACCCTCAAGGCCGCGCTCGGCAAGCAGAGCCAGCCGGACACGGGCGACCACGGGACGGTCGAGCTCTAGCGGGTCGAGGCCGCGCGGCCCGGTGTCCGGGCGGCTGCTGTGGAACGACGGAGCCGCTGTCGCACGACAGCGGCTTCGTCGTTCCACAGCGACACCGGGCGGGCCGGAGCCAGGCGCCGCGTCAGCGGGTCACGGGGGGCCGAGGAGCCACAGCACTGCCACGAGCACGGGCTGCCCGAGGAGCGCGCAGGTCACGAAGGTCCACCGCATCCAGGGCTTCGCGACGAGCTCCGGCGAGCCGAACAGCGGCGCCAGCGGCATGAGCAGACGGGGCGTCGACGCCATCGGGAGCGACACCGCGAAGATGTACAGCGCGTACGCGGCCGAGTACAGCACGGTCGTCTGCCCGAGCTTCCGGGTCGACCGGCGCAGCAGCCAGACGGGGTACGCCACGAGCAGGAACACGACGATGAACACCCCGCCGACGCCGAGCCACCGGAGCGCGATGAGGAACCACGGCGTCATCGGCGCGAAGTCGACCCGACCGATGAAGTTGACCCACCACGACATCTCGGTCTCGAGGTAGGCGTTCGGCGTCCCGGTCACGTGCGACGCGATGAGCGGCCAGGAGACCCCGGCGACGGCCATCACGAGCCCGGACGCGACGGCCGCGAGGCGCTCCCGCACCGGGAACCCGTCGAGGGTGCGGTCGGCCGTGGCGGGGGCGCGGTCCGCGCGACCGGCACGGACCCAGCGGACGAGCACGACCACGCCGAGCACGAGGGGGATCGCGAGGGCACCGGGACGCGTGAACGCCGCGACGACGCCGAGCAGGGTCAGGAGCCCGTAGCGACGACGCTCGAGGGCGAGGAGGGCGCCGAACGTCAGCGCGAGGAACGTGCTCTCCGCGTACCCGACCTGCAGCAGGAACGACAGCGGACCGCACGTGAAGAAGAACACCGCCCACATGCCCGCGCGGTGCCCGGCGTGGTCGCTGACGAGCCGGTACAGCAGGAACGCGGCGACGAGTCCGGCACCGAGGGCGATCAGCGGCGCTCCGACCTCGAAGGTGATGCCGGTGGACGCCGTGAGCATGCGGATGGCGAACGGGAAGGCCGGCAGGAACGCCCACGCGTTCTGCGTCACGTGCCCCGCTGCGTCCGTCGGCAGCGTCATCGGGTAGCCGTGCAGCGAGATCTGCTGGTAGTACTGCCCGTCCCACGCCGTCAGGAAGGTCAGGAAGCCGTGGTCGTTGCCCCAGATCGCGTTGGCCGGGAGCGCACGGCCGATCAGGGGGTACGCGAGCGCCAGCCAGAACGTCGACACGACGCGTCCGCCGAACCACACCAGGAGCACGGCGGACCAGGCCGGCAGGCTGGTCGCCAGGTCGGTGAACCGCCGTCGGCCGGTCGCGAGCGATCCGGAGAGCGTCGATTCGGGCGGCACGGGTCGAGGGTAGTCGTCCGTTCCCTGGGAGACCCAGCCGGGAGGCCCGCCCCACGTTGTGCAGGACGGAAAGCGGCCGTCCGGTGGCCGGTCCGCGCACTGCGCACCCGCCTACGGTGGACGGAACGACCCGACCGACAGGAGCACCATGCCGAAGACCGCCGTCGTCACCGACAACGCGCCGAAGCCCGCCGGACCCTACAGCCAGGGCATCGTCGCGAACGGCTTCCTCTACACCGCCGGCTTCGGCCCGCAGGACCCCGCCACGGGGGCGATGGCCGACGACGTGGCCGGGCAGACCGCACAGGTGTTGGCGAACATCGCGGCGGTCCTCGCCGAGCACGGGGCCACGCTCGACGACGTCGTGAAGTCGACCGTGCACCTCGAGCACTCCGACCGTGACTTCGCGGCGTTCAACGAGGAGTACGCGAAGCACTTCTCGCAGCCGTACCCGGTCCGCACGACGGTGCAGTCGCACCTCGCGGGCATCCTCGTCGAGATCGACGTCGTCGCGGTCCTGCCCTCCGCCTGAGCGGGTCCTCACCCGGCACGTGGTGCACTGCGCACCACCTGCCGGGTCGGCAGGGTCGTCCCTGCCGGGTGGTCCCGGTCAGGACGCCGTCGTCCGGGCCGGGTGGCGGAACGGGGTGCGGCGGAGACCGGCCCCGGACGTCGCCCCGGTGAGCGCGCCGTCGCGGAGCACGGGCACGCCGGCGACGAGGACGTCGTCGATGCCCTCGGCCAGCAGCATCGGCTCGGCGTACGTCGACCGGGCGCCCACCCGCTCGGGGTCCACGACCACGAGGTCCGCGGTCCAGCCCGGGGCGACGGCACCGCGGTGGCCGAGCTGGAAGCGGTCCGCAGGCAGCGTCGACAGGTGCTCCTGGACCTCCCACCACGAGAGCAGCCCGGTCCGTGCGTACTCGCCGAGGTAGCGCGCGAACGTGCCGTACGCCCGAGGGTGCGGGTGCGTCCCGACGAAGATGCCGTCCGAGCCGCCGGTGTGACCGCCGAACCGGTAGAGCTCCGCCAGCTCCGTCGACGTCCGCGGGCGGGGGACCCGCATCACGACGGTCACCTGGAGCTCGGAGTCGACGAGCACGTCGAGCGCGAGGTCGACCGGGTCGGTGCCCGTGGCCTCCGCCGCGTCCGCGAGGGTCCGGCCCTGCAGCGCGTGGAACTCCGCCGCCGGGACGTGCGACAGCGTGATCTGCTCCGCCCAGTCCGTCCCGAGGTCCGCGCGTCCGAGCACCCGGTCGAGCACGGCACCGCGGACCCGAGCACGACCACCGTCGACCGCCAGCGCCGCCGCGAGGTCGTCCGTACCCGGGCGGGCGAGGTCCGCCGGCAGGAGCAGCATCGACAGGATCGTGCACCCGCGCGAGTACGGGTAGGCGTCGAACGACAGCGGCACGCCCTGGGCGACCGCCCGTGCGAGTTCGTCGAGGGCGAGCCGCACGGGCGCGTGGAGGTGCGAGACGTGCGCGGACGCGCCGCTCGCACGGGAGATGCGGACGATCTCGTCGATGCCCGCGGCCACGTTCGACTCGTACCCGCCGCGCATGTGCGTCACGTACGGGCCCCGGGCAGCAGCCGACTCGGCGGCGAGGGCAGCGATCTCCGCCGTCGACGCGTGCAGCCCCGGCACGTAGTCGAGCCCGGTCGCGAGGCCGACCGCCCCGTCCGCCATGCCCTGTCGCACGAGCGCGCGCATGGTGTCGAGCTGGGCGTCGTCGGCCGGCCCCTCGTCGTCGCCCATCACCTCGTGCCGGACGGTGCCGGCGGGCACGAGCGTCGCGACGTTCAGTGGTGTCGTGCCGTCGTACGTCGCGAGCAGTCCGGCGATCCCGCCGCCGCGGTACGTCGGGTGCGGGCCGTCGATCGCCGCGAAGTACCGGGCGGCGTACGAGCCGTCGCCGGGTGCCGGTCCGACGCCGTCCTGGCCCGTGACGATCGTCGTGACACCCTGACGCAGGAGTGCGAGCTGCACGCCCTCGTCGAACACGAGCGACCCGGCGTGCGAGTGCGCGTCGACGAAACCGGGCATGACGATCCGGTCGGTGCAGTCGATCACCGCCGGTTCGGCGGGGACACGGAGCTGTTCGCCGACTGCGGTCACGCGGCCGTCCGCGACGAGGACGTCCCGGCGGTGGAACCGGGCGTCGTCCCCGACGATCGACCCGCCGGCGAGGAGCACCGGCTGCGTCGGCGTCGTCATCGGCTGAGCGCCGCGACGAGCCGTTCCGCGCGCGTGCGGAGGCCCTCGAGGTCCCCGTCCCGCAGGGCGTCCCCGACGAGCGGCGAACCGAGGCCGACCGCGACCGCACCCGCCGCGAGGTAGTCCGCCGCGTCGTCCACGCCGATGCCACCGGTGGGGATCACGTCGACGAAGTCGAGCGGCGCGAGCACCTGCTTGAGGAACGCCGGTCCGCCGAGCTGCGCGGCCGGGAAGACCTTGACCGCGCGCGCTCCGTGACGCCATGCCGTGACGATCTCCGTCGGCGTGGCCGCACCCGGGTACCAGCCGAGCCCCCGCTCGTGGGCGCGCTCGCCGATCGCGGGGTCGGTGTGCGGGCTGACCGCGAAGGTCGCTCCGAGCGCGGCGGCCTCGTCGAGCTGCCGGGGTTCGAGGACGGTGCCGACACCGACCGCGGCGGACGTGCCGTAGCGGTCGACCGCCCACGCGATGCCGTCCTGCCAGCGCGGGGTGTTCGTGGTGAGTTCGATCGCCCGGACCCCGGAGTCGACGAGCACCCGGATGACGTCCTCGACGTGCTCGCCGGTGCCGCCGCGCAGGATGGCGATCGCGGGTCCGGCCTCGTGGCGGTGCCGGGTCGCGGTGGTCGGTACAGCAGTGGCCGGTCCTGCCGTGCCGTCTGCTGCAGTGGTCGGTGCGGTGGTGTCCGTCATCGGGGGAGTCTCCTGTCGTGGGGCGACCATCAGCGGTCGACCCGGTCGTGCACGGCGTGGTCGACCTCCGACGCGTCCGTCACGGCGACCACCGCGTCGGGGTCGGGCAGCCGCCAGTCGCCCGCCACGGTGCAGGCGAGCGCGCCGGCGTCCGCCGCACGGTCGAGCGCCACGGCGGGAGCGGCACCGGTGAGGACCGCGGCGAGCCACCCGGCGACGAAGGCGTCCCCGGCGCCGACCGGGTCGACCACCCGCACGGGTGTCGCCGCACGACGGTGCAGGACACCGTCGACCGAGGCCACGGCGCCGCGCGAGCCGAGCTTCACCACCGCGGTGCCGTGGGCCAGTTCCGCGAGACCGCGGGCGACGTCGTCCTCGTCGTCCCGCTGTTCCTCGCGCCCGAGCACGAGCCGGGCCTCGTCGTCGCTCGCGAACACCACGGCCGACCGTTCGGCGACCGCGCGGTAGTGCCGCCGCGCGGTGTCCGGATCGATGAGCTTCGGCCGGTGGTTCACGTCGAAGGACACCGGGACCCCGGCGGCCTCGGCCCGGTCGAGCACCGCGTCGACGGTCGAACGGGAGCGGTCGGAGAGCGCCAGGGAGATCCCGCTGAGGTGCACGAGCGCGGCCTGCTCGACGAGTCCGGCCGGCACGTCCTCGGGTCCGACCGCCGAGCCGGCGGACCCCCGACGGTGGTAGGTCACGCGGGTCCGACCGTCAGCCAGCCGCTCCTTCATCATGAGTCCGGTCGAGCGGTCGGGATCGGGGACCGCCACCACGTCCACGCCTGCGCCGCGGACATCCGCCACGACGCGGTCGCCCGCCGGGTCGGTGCCGACGCGGCCGACCCACGTCGCCGGCACCCCGGCCCGGACGAGCCCGATCGCGACGTTGCTCTCGGCTCCGCCGGTGTCGACGTGCATGGTGTCCAGGTCGGGGACTGCTCCGACCGACCGGCCGCTGAGCAGGAGCATCGTCTCGCCGACGGTGACCACCCGCCGGGTCACCACGCGCTCCGGTTCGCTGCGGTCCGGTTCAGGGCCAGCTGTGCGGAGGACGACCCGAGCGCGACCGAGATCTCCTGTGCCGTCCGGACCACCCCGGACCCGAGGTCGCGGACCGCGGCCGCCGGGAACCGGGACGCGAGTCCGGAGATGCTCATCGCCCCGACGACCTGGTTCGCGTGGTCGAACACCGGCGCGGCCACGCACCGGATGTCCGGCTCGTTCTCGCGGTCGTCGATGCCGTAGCCGCGCTGGTGCGTCCGGTCGACCTCGCGACGCCAGCGCACGTCGTCCGTGATCGTGTGGTCGGTCATCGCGCGGACCGGTTCGGCGAGCACCCGGGCGAGCAGGTCCGGCTCCCCGAACGCCACGATCGCCTTGCCGGAGGCGGTGTTGCGCATCGGGAGGCGGTTGCCGATGCGTGAGCCCATCCGGACCGTCCCGCGCGTCTCGACCTTGTCGACGTAGACGATGTCGGTGCCGTCCGGCACGACGAGGTGGCAGGTGAGCCCGGTGCGTTCGGCGGTCCGGCGGAGGAACGGCGCCGCGGCCGCCCGGAGGTCGATGCCCTCGAGGTAGCTCTGGCCGAGGAGCAGCGCCCCGAGCCCGAGTGTGAACCCGGCATCGGCGGTCCGGCGGAGTAGGTCGGTCTCGACCATCGGGGCCGTCAGGCGGAGGACGGTCGACTTCGACGTCCCGAGTTCCGCGGCCAGGGTGCCGAGGCTGACCGACACCGCACCGTTCCGGGTGCGTTCGGCGACGTGGTCGAGCAGCCGGAGTCCGCGTCGGAGCGACAGCGCGGCGTTGCGGGCGGGGATGTCGGGCGGGGTGGTCACCGGAACTCCGTCTCGATCGTGTCGAGCACGGTGTCGTCGTCGGCGAGCACGAGGACCCGGCGCCACTTGTCGAACACCGTGCAGGGGTGGGAGATGCCGAACACCACGACGTCTCCCGGGGCGAGGGCGGGCGCCTCGGCGGTGCTCCGCAGGTAGCAGTGCTGGTCGTCCAGGCGGGTGACGGTGACCGACCCCGGAGCGGGAGCGACGGGGCGGGCGTCAGCCGTGCCTCCAGGCCGGACCTCGCGCACGACCGGCAGGCCCTCGTCGAAGCTGATGTCCCGCTTGCCGACGGCCACGAGGACCAGGCCGGGTTCCGGGGTCGAGGTGACCCGACCCCACACCCGGATGGCGGCCTCGAGCCGCCCTTCCTCGGGGTGGCGACCGAAGGGCGTCCGCTCGGCGTAGAAGCCGTCGTCGTGCGTCAGCGACGCTCCCGAGCGCAGCAGGACGTCGACGTCGCCGGGCCGGGCCTCGACGGCCTCGACGACGGCGTCGAACCAGGCGCTCCCGCCCATGCTCAGCAGCGTCCGGGGCATCGCGACGAGCTGGCGGACCGCTTCGGTGGCCGCGAGCACCCCGCTCACGTACTCGCGAGCCTCGTCGGGGCCGGGTAACCCGCCCTCGTAGCCGGTGACCCCGCGGAGCTCCAGCCCGGCGTCGTGCGCGGTCCGGGCGAGGGCGATCCCGTCCTCGGGCGACCGGACGCCCGTCCGACCACCCGGGAACCCGACCTCGACGAGCACCGGGAGCGGGCCGTGCGCGGCCGCGGCCTGGACGCCGGCGGGGGAGTCGACCTGGAAGAGGACGTCGGCGTCCGCGTCCTCGGCGCGACGACCCGCGATCCACGTGAGGCCGGCCGGGTCGAGCACCTCGTTCGCGATGAGGATCTGGTGGATGCCGTGCCGCCAGGCGACGACCGCCTGCTGGACCGAGGCGACGGTCACGCCCCACGCGCCGAGGTCGAGTTGCCGTCGGGCGAGCGCGGGTGCCATGTGGGTCTTCATGTGCGGCGCGAAGAGCAACCCGTGGCGGTCGACGTAGGCCTGCATCACGGCGGCGTTCGACGCGAGGGCGGACTCGCGGAGCGTCATCGCCGGCAGCAGGACGTCGTCGAGCACGTGCGTGGTCATCGGGCCTCCTCGTCGAGTACGGAGCGGGTGCGTGCGGCTCCTGCGGTGCTGCGGTGCCGCACTGCTGCCACGTTCGTCCGTCCGGCGCGGTCCGGACAACGATGCCGCCCGCTCCATTGTGCAGCGCAGAACGTCTGACGCGAGGGGCGGTCGAGAACCCGAGCAGGCATAGCATTTCGTTCGACATGACGACGACGACATCGACGCCCGCCCCTCGGCGGACCCGCAGCACGGCGGTGGCCGTGCTCGTGGCCGGCACCTTCTTCATGGAGCTGCTCGACGGCACGATCCTCGCGACCGCGGCGCCCGCGATGGGCCGCGACCTCGGGGTCGATTCGGCGGCGGTCGGTGTCGCCATCACGGCGTACCTCGTGACCCTCGCCGTGTTCATCCCGGTGAGCGGGTGGATCACCGACCGCGTCGGGTCCCGGACGGTGTTCGCCGCGGCGATCGCGCTCTTCACCGTCGCGTCCGCGCTGTGCGCCGCGTCGACGGGGCTCGTCGACCTGACGCTCTGGCGCATCCTGCAGGGCCTCGGCGGCGCGATGATGGTGCCGGTCGGCCGACTCGTCGTGCTCCGGAGTGCCGGACGCGACCAGCTCGTCACGGCGATCGCGATCCTGACCTGGCCGGCACTCGCGGCCCCGATCATCGCGCCGTTCGTCGGCGGGGTGCTCGTCGACACCCTGTCGTGGCACTGGATCTTCCTCATCAACATCCCGCTCGGGGTCGTCGCCTTCGTCGCCGCGCTCGTGCTCGTCCCCCAGGAGCGGGCGCCCGAGCGGGTGCCGTTCGACTGGCTCGGGTCCCTGCTCGCGTGCTTCGGGCTCGGGGCGCTCGTCGTGATGGCCTCGTTGCTCGCGCTCGACGCCGTCCCGGTCGTCGCGGTCGTCGTCTCCGGGGTCGTCGGAGCGGTCTGCTGCTGGCTCGCGATCCGGCACTTCCGACGGGCGCCGCACCCGATCATGGGGCTCGAGTCGTTCCGGCTCGAGACCTTCCGCGTGTCGCACGCCGGCGGCAGCCTCTTCCGCCTGGCCGTCTCGGCCGTGCCGTTCGTGCTGCCGCTGCTCTTCCAGGACGCCTGGGGGTGGAGCGCGGTGCTCGCCGGATCGGCGGTGCTGTGGGTCTTCGTCGGCAACCTCGGCATCAAGCCCATGACCACGCCGTTCCTCCGGTGGTTCGGGTACCGGCCGGTCATCGTCGTGTCGTCCGCCGTCGCCGCGCTCAGCGTCGTCGCGATGGCGTTCATGACCCCGGACACCCCGTTCTGGCTCCTGGCGGTGCTGCTCGTGGTGAGCGGAGCCGCACGGTCGGTCGGCTTCACCGCGTACAACACGATCGCGTTCGCCGACGTGGAGCAGGCGGACATGACCCCGGCGAACACGCTCTCCTCGACGCTGCAGCAGACCGCGGCGGGGTTCGGCGTCGCGGTCGCCGCCGTGGTCATCCGCGCCGCGGCCGGCCTCGACGGGTCGGGGCCGTACGTCGTGACGTTCTGGGTGATCGCGGCGCTGCTCGTCGTCGCGTGCGTCGAGGGCGTGCTCATGAGCCGGACGGCGGGGGAGACGGTCCGACCCGCCCGCCGGGTGCGGGTGCGCGCCTGACCGTGCGGCCGCGACCGTGCCGCCCCGCGATCGTGCCGCCCCGCGACCGTGCCGCCCCGCGACCGGCCCGGCCGCTGTCCGTTCGCGACCCGGTCACACGCACGAAACCCGTCCCGCGCTACAGTCTCAGCAACCTGCCGCTGAGGCCGAGTAGTTTCGCTCCGGCAGGGTGACCCGGTACCCCCGGACAGGACGCCACCCGGAACAGGAAGGCAGCATGGCCGCTCCACAGCAGCACGGGACGCTCGACCCCGACGCCGACGTGCAGCCGACCGCACTCCGCGTCGTCAGCTACAACCTGCGAGAGCACACCGCGAACGGCGAACTCGCGTCCCTGGCCGAGGCCTCCCAGGCGGACGTGCTGTGCGTGCAGGAGTGCGACTCCAACGACCTCGCGCCGACCGTCGGCGGGCTCTCGCTCGCGGCGTCGACGAAGGCGAACCGCCTCGGCCTCGCGATCTACAAGCGTGACGACCGCTTCGACCTGCAGGACTTCAGCATCCACTCGCTGCAGAAGTCCCTGCACGACCGCGTCCTCGCCCCGGCCCACGAGCGGCTCATCGCCATGCACCTGCGCGACCGTGAGGCGGACGCCGAGGTCATCGTGGCCTCCTTCCACGCGTCGCCGCTGACCGCCACGAACTCCCTGCGCCGCAAGCAGATCGAGGCCGCGCACCAGTTCGTCCGCGATCTCTCGAGCGAGGCGCCGGCGATCATGGTCGGTGACTTCAACTACCCCTGGTTCCAGACGAACCTGCGGCGGAAGATCGAGCAGCACGGCTTCGCGCTGTCGCTCTCGGACCAGCCGACGTACCTCCGCTACCGGAAGTTCACGGGGCACTTCGACTTCGCGACGAGCGTCGGCCTGCACATCGCCGGGGTCGAGACCCTGCCCGCCGGCGTCTCCGACCACCGACCGATCCTGGTCCGGGCGCACTACGAGCACCCGGGCGACACCGCGGGGTACCCCACGATCGACGCCCCCGCCGCCTGACGTACCCCCTGTGCGCGACCGGCGCACGCGCGACCGGCGCGCGCGCGACCAGCGCGCCGAACGGGTGTCGCGTTGGTCGCACGACCTGCCGTCAGCGTCGCGCGCTGGTCGCACGACTCGTCGGCTCGCCGGAAGGTGGGCGGCACGTCCTGCGACCGACGCGGGTGCGACACGGCCGCGCGACGGACGGGAGGCGCGGTGCCAGCC
>NZ_JBPUGH010000034.1:0-23992 GCF_051548005.1 Curtobacterium flaccumfaciens
CCTCGAGCAGCTGGTAGGCCTTCGCGACCGTGCCGGCGGCCAGTCCGAGCTCGTCCGCGAGCCCGCGGACGCTCGGGAGTCGCTCGCCGTCCACGAGGTACCCCGCCTGGATCTGCGCCGCGATCTGCGCGCGGACCTGCTCGAACGGCGGGACGCTGCCGCCGCGGTCGAGTGCCACCAGACCGTTCATCTGCACCTCGCTAGAAGTCGTACTGCTCGCCGACGGGGATGGGGACGGGGACCGTGTTGCCCGGCGGCGCGAGCGGGCACGCCCACGCGGGGTCGTACGCGCACGAGGGGTTGTACGCGAAGTTGAAGTCGAGCACGAGCTCGTCGTCCTCGCCGCCCAGGTCCGCGCCCTTGATCGTGTCGAGCAGGTAGCGGCCGCCGCCGTAGGTGCCGCGGGCCTTGCCGGCACTGGCGTCCTTCACCGGCACGAAGACCCCGCCCGCGTAGCCGCCGTGCGACCACACGTCGAGCGTCCCGATCCCCGGCAGCTGCACGACGCCGAGCCGGTCGAAGTGCACGATGCCGTCCGTACCGGTCTCCACGTCCATCGCCTGCGGCTCCGCGGGCTCGATCCGGGCACGGAACCGCCAGTCCGGGTCGTACGTCGGGACGGGCAGCGACTCGAAGTCGGCCGCGTCCTCGGGCAGCAGCGGCGACGCCGGGTGGTCCGCGAACATCGCGTCGCGGGTCTCCCGCCAGAACGCGTGCGCGGTCTCCGGGTCGGGGGTCGCCCGCACCCGGCGGTACAGGTCGAACGTCATCCGCCGCCAGTCGACGGTCGCGAGCGTGCTCGCCACCGTGCCGTCGGTGGTCGCGTCGTCGGTCCAGGGCTCGGTTCCTGCTCGCAGGTCGCTCACCCGACCAGGCTACGCCCGGGGCGCTCGCGGGTGCGAACACCGCACCGCGGGTCCGTGGGTGTCACCCCTGTCGCCGCCAGGTCGGGGCGAGTTGCCGCATCCGCAGACCACGCCACTGCCAGATGACCCACATGCCCGGCCAGAGCAGGACCCCGAGGAGCGGCGGACGCATCCGGTAGGTCAGCCGGTCGAGCAGCAGGGTCGTGCCGTCGCCGAGGTCGACCGTGGCCATCCGGTGCGCCATCGTCATGCGGCCGAACAGCCCCGACACCCCACCGCCGTTGTCGCGCTGCACGGGGACGCCCTCGACCTCGTACCGGTCGATGTCCACGTGGGTGTCGCCGCTCGGGAACAGCCCGAAGGCGTCAGCGGCGATCGGGTGCGGCTCGCCGGGCGTCCAGCGGGCCGGGAAGCCTTCGGGCGAGCGTGACCGGTACCGGAGGAACGGCTTCGTGACGGCGACCATCACCGACGGTGACAGGAGCGCGTCGCGGACCGTGTCCACCGGGGCGTCGAGGACGGTGCGGAGACCCACGTGCATGCGCTCGACGCTACGCGGACGGACTGTGACGGGAGCGCTGCCGGACGGACCGCTGTGCTCAGGCGTGCGTGCGGGCCGCTGTGCTCAGGCGTGCCGGGCCGACCGGCGGCGCGAACCCTCGGCCCGGTCGTGCCGGCGGAGTCGCTCGGCCAGGGACATCCGGACGGTCGGCCACTCGGACGCGGTGATCGAGAAGACGACGGTGTCGCGGAGCGTGCCGTCGCGTCCGATCTGGTGGTTCCGGAGCACGCCGTCCTGCTTCGCACCGAGCGCGGCGATCGCCGCACGGGACTGCATGTTGTGGAAGTGCGTGCGGAACTCGACCGCGATGCACTGCCACGACTCGAACGCGTGCGAGAGCTGCAGGAGCTTCGCCTCGGTGTTGATGCCGGTGCGCTGCGCCGAGCGGGCGAGGAACGTCGACCCGACCTCGACGCGGCGGTTCGCCTGGTCGACGTTCATGAACGTGGTCGAACCCACCACACGGCCCGTCGGACGGTCGCGTACCGCGAAGGGCACCATCCGACCGGCCTCGTGCTCGGCGAGCCGCCGTTCGATCTCGGCGTCGACCTGCGCCGGCGCCGGGATCGAGGTGTACCAGGTCCGCCACAGATCGCCGTCCGTGACCGCCGCCCGCAGGTCGTCCGCGTGCTCCGCCCCGAGGGGTTCGAGCGTCACGCGGTCGCCGGTCAGGGTGGGAACGGGGGCGATCTCCATGACACGGGATCCTACGGTCACCGACCGTCACCGGACCTCCGAGCTGGACCGACCTGTGGAGACGGACAGGCCCCTGTGGACGACTACCCTGTGCTCGTGGCAGCACGCACGCAGCAGCAGTACCAGGTCCGCTTCGCGTGGGGCGTCGCCGGCGCCGGACGGATCGCGCACGACACCCACCTGCTCGTGTGGGTCGACGTCCTCCCCGCCCCGCGGGACCACGACGACGCGCTCCGCCGCACCGTCGCGGCCCTGCCGGACGGCCCGGAGGTCGTGCTCGGCCACCTCGGCAACGCGAGCGCGGTCGCGGAACGCGTGACGCGCCTCCAGGCCGAACGCGGTGACCGGTGCGTCGTCGCGATCGTCGCCGCCGGAGCCGACCACGCTGCCCGCTCGGACGCGGCGGACGCCGCCGGCGAGGCGTGGGACGTCCCCGGATCGCCGGACTTCGCGGTCGAGGACCTCCTCGCCGCCGGTGCCGTGCTCGACGCGCTCGCCGCGGTCGGGATCGACCACACGTCACCCGAGGCCGCTGCCGCGTGCGCGGCGTACACGGGCCTCCGGCGCGCCACGAAGCACCTCGTCTCGGCGTCCGAGGGGGCGCGAGAGCTCGACCGGGCCGACGTGCAGACGGCGCTGGCCCGCGGTGGGGAACTCGTCACCCTGCGGGCGTAGCGTCCGGAGGGTCAACGGACCCGAGAAGGAGCACGTCATGAAGGCAGTCGTCGGCGACACCGTGATCGCGGAGAGCGACAAGGACGACCTCATCCAGATCGAGGGCAACTGGTACTTCCCGCCGTCGAGCGTGAAGACCGAGCTCCTCACCGAGAGCCCGACCCAGTACCACTGCCCGTGGAAGGGCGACACGCAGTACTACACCGTGCACGTCGACGGGCAGCAGCTGCAGGACCGCGCCTGGTCGTACCCGACGCCGATCCCGTCCTCGTTCGACCGGGTGGGCAAGGACTACTCGGGCTACGTCGCGTTCTGGAAGGACGTCAAGGTCGTCGAGTAGCGCCGCGCGGTGCGCGGTGCGCGGTGCTCGGCGCACGTGCCGCGCAGCGCTCGGTGCGAGGAAGCGCACGGCGTGAGAGCATCCGGCCCCCGCACCGTGTGCGGAAGCTCGCACCCGGTGGCCCGGCCCTCGCACCGTGCGGGGCAGGGCCTCGCACCGTGCGAGGCGTGGCCCGGCCCTCGCACCGTGCGGGGCGTGGCCCGGTCCTCGCACCGTGCGGGGCAGGGCCTCGCACGGTGCGGGGCCGAGCCCCGCGCGTCAACCCGCCAGCGTCAGCCAGACCAGCGTGACGTTGAGCGCCACGATCACCAGCGCGATGACCCCCGCGACCACGCGGGTGGTCATCGCGTTGACGTCGTCGCCCATCACGCTCCGCCGCGAGGTGTAGACCACCAGTGGCACGATCGCGAACGCGATCCCGAAGCTCAGCACCACCTGGCTGACCACGAGCAGCATCGTCGCGTCCGCGTTCACCGCGAGCAGCACGATCGCCGGCACGAGGGTCACGAGCCGCCGCACGACCACGGGGATCCGCACGTGCAGCAGCCCCCTCATGATCTCGGCGCCGGCCATGCAGCCCACCGAGGTCGACGCCAGTCCGGACGCGAGCAGCCCCACCGCGAACAGCACGCCGACCACCGGTCCGACGTTCGCCTCGATCGCGGCCTGCGCTCCCGGGATCGTGTCGGTCCCCTCGACCCCCGGCAGCGTCGCCGCGGCGAGCACGAGCATGCAGATGTTCACGCCGCCGGCGACCACGAGCGCGAGGGCCACGTCCCACCGCGTCGCGACGAGGACCCGTCGGCGCTCCGGTCCCGCGGGGACGTCGCCGTGCCGGTCCCGCGCGAGTGCTGAGTGCAGGTACACCGCGTGCGGCATCACCGTCGCACCGAGCATCGACGCCGCGAGCAGCACCGAGCCGGACCCCTCGAAGCGCGGCACCAACCCGGCGACGAGCTCACCCGGTGACACCTGGGCGAACAGCAGTCCCGCGCAGAACCCGACCGTCAGGATCGCGAGCATCGCGGTGACGACCGCCTCGAAGGCCCGGGTGCCCCGTCGGTTCTGCAGCAGCAGGATCGCCATCGACACCACGCCGGTGATGACGCCGCCCGCGACGAGCGGCAGTCCGAAGAGCAGGTGCAAGGCGAGTGCCCCGCCGATGACCTCGGCGATGTCGGTGGCGGCCGCGACGACCTCGGCCTGCGCCCAGAACAGCAGTCGGGGTGTGCGCCGCATCCGGAGTCCGAGGTGCTCCGGGAGGGACTTGCCCGTGACGACCCCGAGCTTCGCCGAGAGGTACTGCACCACCACGGCACTCGCGTTGGCGGCGACGAGGACCCAGAGCAGCAGGTAGCCGTACTTCGCCCCCGCGGTGAGGTTCGCGGCGACGTTGCCGGGGTCGACGTAGGCGATGGCGGCGACGAACGCCGGACCGAGGAGCGTCAGACCGGCGGCGCGCTTCCGTGGGGTGGTCGCCTCGGCGGGGCGGGTCGCGGTGTCGGTCATGCCGATCAGTGTGCCAGAGGATTCGGTACACCGAATCCTCGTTTTCGGCGGATGTACGGATCGCGTGGAGGTCCGCGTCACCGCGCGGTGAGACGACCGCCTGGAGGCGCGGCTCGCGCCCGGTGGGCAGGTCGGCGCGGGACGCCGCTCAGGGCTCGCGCACCACGGAGCAGTCCTGGGACCGGGCCCGTGGACGACGACAGGGGTCGGTCAGCCCGCCGCGCGCCGCGCCCGGTGCGCCCGGACCTTCGCCCGGTTGCCGCACCGCTGCATCGAGCACCACCGCCGGGTGCCGCCACGGGACGAGTCGTAGAACACCAGGCCGCAGTCCTCGGCCGAGCACCGGCTCAGCCTCGTCGGCCGTCCGTCGGCCTCGGCGTCGTCGAACCCGACCTCGGTGAAGAGCGCGACGGCGTCCCGCGCGACGCTCGACAGCGCCTGCGCCAGCCGCACCCGGTTCGCCCCGGCACGACGGCGACCACCCGGGAGGCTCGGCGGCACGTCCGGCAGTGCCGCGAACAGGTTCACCGTGTCGATGTCGTCGGGCGCCGGGCGCGTCCGACCGGTCCCCGCACGCAGCCCCGCGGCCACCGCGGTCCGCTCGGCAGCCGTCGACGCGGGAGCCGGGGCAGCGGCCACAGCGAGCCGGGCGATCGCGGCCCGCAGTGCTCGGGCGTCCTGCAGCTCGCGCGCCGTCGCACCGACGTCGATCGGTTCGGTGTGGTCGCCCAGCCACTCGTCGAGGTCGGCCGGCGTCGCGAGGAGCTCACCGAGCTGCGACCGGGGACGGCGTCCGTCCGGGTCGTCCGCGAAGCCCCCGGTGTGCGCGAAGTCGAGGGCGATCCGTCCGGCGTCGAAGAACCAGGACGATCCGGCGTCCGTGCGGATGTGCTGCCCCGTGTGCATCCGCCCAGGCTAACGGGTTACCGCCTCCGCACCAGCGGGAGCCGTCGCCCGCCGCTGCCAGGAGATGACGTTGCGGGCATCGAACCGCCGCGAGCACTTCGCGCACGCCAGGGGCCGGGTCGGCGTGCGGTAGCGGACGTGCTCGTGCCCGGCCGGACACGTCCCCACCCACGGCGCGAGCTCGGTCGCGACGGGTCCGTCGTAGAGCCGGGAGCCCGAGTACCCGATCCCCGCGGCCGTCCGCCGCCACACCGGTCCGTGGGCGGCTCGTGCACCGGCGAGCGCGTGCGCGATCTCGTGCAGCAGGACCTGGTCGGCGTCCTCGTCCGAGAACCGTGCCGCCAGGTGGCGACTCACCGTGATGCGACGCTTCGTGAAGTCGCACTGTCCGGCACGCGTCTTCGCGTGGTCGAAGGCGAACGTCCAGGTCGGGTCGAGGTGTGCCGCCATCAGCTCGGCGGCGCGGTCGCGGACGGCGTCGAGCCGGAACGTCATCGCTCGGGACGCGGGTCCGCCTGACCCTTGCGTGCGGCACGGGCCGCGATGCGTCCCCAGATGTCGTCGGCCTCGGTGCGCGCCGCGTCCGGAGCGCCGAGCACGCGGCGTCGGACCGGCGGCTCCTGGTCCGCGACCTGCGGTTCCGGCCGGGAGGCCCGTGGCGCCGCCTCGACGTCGTCCTCCGCCCGGCGGGCGGCGACGTCACGGGCAGTGCGCGGCTTCTCCGGCGGGTCGTCGGTGGTCGAGATGGCGGCGCGCATCGCGGCCTCGACCGCGGTTCGCAGGGCGTCGGTGCGCTCCGACGGCGCCCCGGCCTGGCGGAAGGCCTGGTACGCGCGGGACAGGGCCGAGCGGGCCTCCTCGAAGCGGCCGCTCTCGAACAGCGACCAGCCCTCGAGCTCGGCGGCCGCGCCCTCGAGTTCCGGCCACTCCTCGGTGCGGGCGGTGTCGCGGGCGAGGGCGGCCTCGGTGGCGGCACGCTCGTGGCGACCGAGGTCGTGCAGCACGTGCGCGCGACGGATGCGGGCGGCGACCTTGTCCTGCCGCTCCCCGGTGAACATCGTCAGACGGAATACCTCTTCCGAGACGACGAGCGACTCGTCCAGCCGGCCGAGCAGCCGGAGGAGTTCGGCGCGCTCCGCGAGGGCCTCGGTGCTGCGGCTCTGCCCGAGGTCACGGAGGCGCTGCTGCACGGCCTCGGCGTCGACCGCGGGGCGCAGGCTGATCGGCGCGAAGGTTGAACCCGGGCTCACCCCGGCGGTGACGGGCGCCGCGTGGCGGCCGTCACGGGCGCGGTCGGTCCGGTCGTGCGGCTGCGGGTTCTCGGGCGGGAGGGACATCGGTTCGAGGGTAACCGCGCTCCGCCGAGAGCGAGCGGTGCCACGCGAACGGGGGGCACCCGGACGCGGAACGGCCCGCCGTGCCGGAGCACGACGGGCCGTCGTTCGGGTGACCTGCCCGGTCAGTTCCCGCCGACCGCGGCCGCAGCGGCGACGCCGATGTAGGTGCCGAAGGTCGCGATCGTGGCGACGATCGCGAGGATCACCGCGAAGACACCCCACCCGCGACCGCGCTTCGTGACGATCGCGATGATGCCCTGCACGAGTGCCCAGAGACCGAGGATCGCCGCGATGCCGATCACGATCCCGCCGACGGCGAACTGACCGGTCACGCTGGGGTCGCTCAGGAGTTGCTGCTGCAGCTGCGACTGGTCCGGGGTCGACCCGTCGGTCGGCACGAGGTCCTTGATCGCGTCACTGCCCGCGAGCGCCGCGCCGATCAGGTACCCGCCGATCACGCCCACGATGAGCGAGACGAGGCCGAGGACGAACGCGACCACGCCCACGGTCTTCTTCTTGGGCTTCGGCTCGTCGTACTGCTGCCACGACGGTCCGCCGTGGTTCGTCGCGGCGGCGGCAGCGTAGGGCTGCTGGTGGTGGTCCTGGCTCCAGGCCGGTGCGGTCGACCGATCGTCGTGCTGACCCTGCCCGTACTGCGACTGGCCGTACTGCCCCTGCTGCTCGCCGACGTACTGCGGCGCGGCCGTCTGCTCGCCGTACCGCGGCGCGTCGCCCTGCTCGCCGTACCGTGGCGCGTCGCCCTGCTCGCCGTACCGCGGCGCGTTGCCGGGTTCGGCGCGCTCGCCGTACCGCGGCGCATCGCCCTGCTCGCCGTACCGCGGGGCGTCCGCCGAGGAAGCACCCGGCGCGGATCCCCAGTTCGGCGCCTGGCCGTCGGCCGGCCGGTCCTCGTTGCTCCGGTCGTCGTTCGTCATGGCGTGCGGTCCCTTCGCTCGGTCGTGCCCTGCACGGTCGTTCAGCCCATCCTGCCCGTCCGGTCCGCCGAACGCCCGACAACGCCACGGGGCTGGTCTCGTACCGGTCGTTGCACGCGCAAGCGACGACCGCCCCGCTGTCGTACGACCACGACGACGCCGTTCCCCGGCGGTGTCGTTCGTTGCACGCGCAAGCAACGACCGCGCCGCTGTCGTACGACGACGGCCGTGTCGTTCCGCAGCGGCAATCCGACCGGCACGTCAGCCGCCGAACACGCTCCGGTTCGGCTCCGGCGACGCCACCGCGGTCTGGTCGGTCACGATCGGCGCCCCGGCGACGAACGCCCGCAGCTCGGCCCCGTGCACGACCTTCGCCGGCATCGGGTCCGAGGAGTACCGGCGCGGCATGTCCGCCACGGGCAGGTCGGTCGGGGAGCCGAGCAGCACGATGTTCCCGAACCGACGGCCCTTGAGCATCCCGGTGTCCGCGACCGCAGCCACCGACGGCAGCACGGACTGCAGCGTCGACGCCTGCCCCCGTGCGAACGCGAGCCCCGCGCCGTCCGCCACGTTCACCGCGACGATCCCGGTGGGCGAGAGGAACGCCGCGACCTCGCGGTAGAACTCGACGCTCGTCACGTGCGCCGGGATCTGCGACCCGCCGAACACGTCCACGACCACGAGGTCGACCGAGCCCCGCAGCCCCGCGGGCAGCTTCGACAGCACCTCGCGCGCGTCGCCGTACCGCACCCGGATCGAAGCGCCGCGGGGGAACGGCAGCACCGAGCGCACCTGGTCCACGAGGTCACGCTCCAGCTCGATCACCTGCTGGCGCGACCCCGGCCGGGTCACCGCGACGTAGCGCGGCAGCGTGAGTGCCCCCGCCCCGAGGTGCAGTGCCGTGATCGGCCCGTCGGGCAGCAGGTCGATCGCGTGCCCGATCCGCCGGATGTACTCGAACGCGAGGTGCGTCGGGTCCTCGAGGTCGACGTGCGACTGCGGCGTCCCGTCGACCACGAGCGTGTAGGACCCCGGCCGGTGCTTGTCGGGCTCGACCACCGCGAAGCCAGCACCGATCCGGAACCCGTCGAACGCATCAGCCATGCCCCCAATGGAACACCACCTCGGATCACCACCCGCACCCCCACCCCTGGTTGGTGTGCCCGCCGACGCCCGCGAACGAGGCTGGGGACACCCCGACGGGAACCCCGCCGGCCCCCGACGGGAACGCCCGTCGGACTCCCGAACGGAAAGGTCCACCGATGTCCGCCCAGCTCGCCGTCAACGTCCTCCTCGGTCTCGCCCTCGTCGGGTTCCTCGCCTACCGGCAGGCCACCTGGCAGTACCTCGACCCGACCCGCATCTGGCGCACCCCGCTCGTGATGGGCGTCGTCGGGGTCGTGGTCCTCGCGAACTCAGGGCTGACGATCACCACCACCGACCTGGTCTTCCTCGCGATCGAGGCCCTCGTCACGATCGGCGTCGGGCTGACCATGGGCAGCATCACCCGTTTCCGTACCGTGTCGACCCCGGACAGCAAGGGCCGCACGCTGCAGTCCCGCACCGGGTGGACGGGTGCCGTGCTCTGGGTCGTCCTCATCGTCGTGCGCATCGGCCTCGACGTCCTCGGCGGCCACCTCGGCGCCCACCTGCTCACCTCGACCGGCACGATCCTCCTCGTCCTCGCCCTGAACCGTGCGGCCCGCGCCGTCGTTGTCGACCAGCGCATCCCCGGCGGCAGCGCCCGTCGCACGAGCGGCATGATGGTCCGGTGACCATGCCCGCCGAGCCCGAGCGGGCCGACCTCCCCCGCGGTGCCGGGAGCGGCCGGCCCCGCTCCGGCGTCGCGTGGGGGCTCAACGCGCTCGGGGTCGTCGTCGTCGGCTTCTGGTTCGTCCGGAACGGCATCGGCCTCCACCACCCCACGTGGGTGTGGGTCCTCGGGGCCGTAGCGCTCGCCGCCTGGGTCCTCCGCGAGTTCGGCCGGTCGACCAGGGTGGTCCTCGGCGCCGGCGCACTGATGGTCCTCGCGGGGTCGTCGATCGTCGTGCCGACGGACTCGCTCATGATCGTGCCGGTCATCGTCGGCATCGTCCTGCTCGGCGCCACCCTCGCACTGCCGGTCTGGGTCGGTGCCGTCGCGGCCGTGGTGTCCCTCGTCGTCATCGCCCTCTCGGCGACGGTCCTGCACGCCTCGGTCCAGTTCGTCCTCGGCACGAGCGCCGGGCTGCTGCTCGGTGTCCTCATCGGCTTCAGCCGCCGGCAGTTCCGGGTGGCCGAGCAACGCTCCCGCGAGGCCCTCGCGGAGCAGCAGCGCGCCGCCCTCCTCGCCGACCGCTCCCGAGCCGCACGGGACATCCACGACGTGCTCGCACACTCCCTGGGCGGCCTCGTGCTCCAGCTCGACGCGGTCGAGGCGCTCCTCGAGGCCGGCCGCGTCGACGAGGCGACCCGCCGGGCGGGGGAGGCGCGGACGCTCGCCGCCGACGGACTGGCGGAGGCCCGCCGGGCCGTCCACGCCCTTCGTGACGACACCGCCACCGGGCCGGAGGACGACGTCGAGGAGCCGAGCCGTGCCTCCCGGCTGGGGACGCTGCTGGACGACCACCGGTCCTTCGGCGGCACCGTGCACGCGCAGGGTGACGAGGTGCTCGCCGACCTCGACGCGGCGCACCGCGCCGCCGTGGTGCGGGTCTGCCGGGAGGCCCTCGCCAACGCCCGCCGGCACGCCCCCGGCCGCCCCGTGGCCGTGTCGGTGGTCCGGGACGGCTCCGCCGTGTCCGTCACGGTGACGAACCCGCTCGGCTCCGACGGTCACGGGATCACCGGCATGCGGGAGCGCTTCGCGGAGCTGTGCGACGGGTCGACGGTCGACGCCGGGATCCGTGACGGCGCCTTCGTCGTGGCGATGCGCCTGCCCGTCGCCGACCGGGCGAGGGAGTCGTCGTGACCATCCGGGTGCTCGTCGTCGACGACCAGGCGATCGTCCGTGACGGCCTGGTGACGGTGCTGTCGCTCGTGCCCGACCTCGAGGTCGTGGGCGAGGCCGCCGACGGTGCCGAGGCCGTGGCCGCGGTCGATCGGGACCGTCCGGACGTCGTCCTGATGGACCTCCGGATGCCGGGTGTCGACGGGCCCACCGCCACCGCACGGATCGCCGCAGCGCACCCGGAGGTCGGCGTGCTCGTGCTCACGACCTTCGCGGACGACGAGTCGATCGTGACCGCGCTCCGGGCCGGTGCCCGCGGGTACCTCACGAAGGACGCCGGCCGGACCGAGATCGCGACCGCGATCCGCGCCGTCGCATCCGGGCAGGCCACGTTCGACGCCTCGGTCGGGGCGCGGCTCGTGGCACAGCTCGCGGGGCCTCCGTCGGTGTCCCCGTCCTCGTCGCCGGGCGTCCGCGAGCGCTTCCCGGACCTCACCCCGCGCGAGGCGGACGTGCTCGACCGGATCGCCGCGGGTCGGTCGAACCCGGAGATCGCCGCCGAGCTGTTCCTGACGGTCCCGACCGTGAAGTCCTACGTGAACCAGGTGTTCGCGAAGCTCGGGGTCCGGAGCCGCGCGGAGGCCGTCGCCCTCGTCCTGCGCTGAGTCCGGACCCGACCGGACCGACCGCGCCCGGCCCACCACCGCACGGCGCCCGCGCTCTCTTCCCCCCCCCCCCCCCGGGGCCAGCCGCCGCACCCCGCCCAGCCCGCGCCAAGGGACGTCACGTACCGTTCACCCGGTCGTCACCCGGACCGTGTCGATGCCCGCGGCCCCACACCGCCCGCGTCCACCCTCCGCCGTGACCGCGACGAGCCCGCCCGGTCGACCCCCACCGACCGGTGCCCGCCCGTCGCCGGCGCGTCGCTGCGCCGCCGCCCGGCGTGCGGAGCGTGCCGGGCCGCCCCGTCGCGTGCGCCGAGCACGCCCCCACGTGCCAGCAGGAGCCCCGCATGACCGACACCCTGAGCGTCCCGACCCTGGGACTGACCACCGCGAGCCGACCGCTCGCGCCGACCCGTGCCTCCCGGCCGGTCCACGGCGACCACGACGTCGCACCCGCGTGGATGCGCGTGACCGGAGCGGTCCTGCTGCTCGGCGGCCTCGCGCTGACGAGCGCGGTGCTGGCCTGGCCGGGTGACGCACCCGAGGCAGCGCTCCTCGTGCCGGGTGTCGTGGCGGTCGTCACCGGCTTCCTGCTCGTGCTCGCCCGCACCGGCGTCACCGTGACGGACGACCACGTGGTCCTGCGCTTCCGGCCGCTGCCCGCACGGCGGATCGACCGCTCCCGGATCGTCGACGTGCGCCTGGTCGAAGCGGACGCGTCGACGTTCGGCGGCATCGGACTGCGTCGCTCGCACGGCGTGCGCGCACTGCTCCTGACGCCCGGGCTGGGCGTGGAGATCACCGACGACCGCGGGCGCGTGACGTTCGTCCGGACGGCGCGCCCCGAGGCGACGTACCGCGCCCTGGCGGCCTGACCGCGGGGGAATGACCGACCGGTCCACGGGCTTATACACGTCACGGTTGAAGAAGGTCAAGCCAGGACTGGACATCGGGGGACAAGCCGACTTATGATGACAGTTCGCGCTCCCTGGCTCGTCGTGTCGTCATATTGCGGTCGACCGTCGGTTCACACCGAACCCGCCTGGTGACGCCGGACCCGTATATGGCGGCGGGTCCCGCTCACTCCGATCATCGCACAGGTCGCATCCGACGGATGCGCGCCGTTCCCCGTGTGTTGGTCACCAGGTCGCGCTGAAGCGTCAATCCACCCACCTACGTGCTGCTCGTCAGTACCGGCCCGACGGGGCCTACCGGAGGTCACACCCTTGGCTGCTGCGCCCAACGCATCCACCAACCCCAAGAACGGTCGCAACCACTCGCGACTCTCGTTCGCCAAGATCACGGACACCCTCACGGTTCCTGATCTGCTCGCCCTCCAGACGGAGAGCTTCGACTGGCTCGTCGGCAACGACGTGTGGAAGGCCCGACTCGCAGAGGGGCAGGAGCAGGGTCGCACCGACCTCGCGCTGCACTCCGGGCTCGAGGAGATCTTCGAGGAGATCTCCCCGATCGAGGACCTCGGCGAGACCATGCAGCTCGGCTTCACGTCGCCCGAGCTCGAGGACCCGAAGTACTCGATCGACGAGTGCAAGGAACGTGGCAAGACCTACGCCGCGCCCCTCTACGTCAACGCCGAGTTCATGAACCACATGACGGGTGAGATCAAGACGCAGACCGTGTTCATGGGCGACTTCCCGCTCATGACCGAGCGCGGCACGTTCATCATCAACGGCACCGAGCGCGTCGTCGTCTCGCAGCTCGTCCGCTCGCCGGGCGTCTACTTCGAGCGCGCGCAGGAGAAGACCTCCGACAAGGACATCTACTCCGCCCGCGTCATCCCGTCGCGCGGTGCCTGGCTCGAGTTCGAGATCGACAAGCGCGACCAGGTGGGCGTGCGCATCGACCGCAAGCGCAAGCAGTCCGTCACGGTCTTCCTCAAGGCCCTCGGCCTGACGAGCGAGGAGATCCTCGACGAGTTCCAGGGCTTCGCCTCGATCGAGTCGACCCTCGAGAAGGACGCCATCCTCACCAAGGAAGAGGCGCTCAAGGACATCTACCGCAAGCTCCGTCCGGGCGAGCAGGTGGCGGCCGAGGCAGCGCGTGCGCTCCTCGACAACTTCTACTTCAACCCGAAGCGCTACGACCTGGCGAAGGTGGGCCGTTACAAGCTCAACCGCAAGCTCGGCATCGACGCGCCGCTCAGCGACTCGGTGCTGACCGTCAAGGACATCGTCGCGACGATCAAGTACCTCGTCTCGCTGCACGCCGAGCGCACCACCATCGACGGTGTCCGCGACGGCGAGCCGGTGCAGCTCCGCCTCGACGTGGACGACATCGACCACTTCGGCAACCGTCGCATCCGCGCCGTCGGCGAGCTCATCCAGAACCAGGTCCGCACCGGTCTGTCCCGCATGGAGCGCGTCGTCCGCGAGCGCATGACCACGCAGGACATCGAGGCGATCACGCCGCAGACCCTGATCAACGTGCGCCCCGTCGTCGCCGCGATCAAGGAGTTCTTCGGGACGTCCCAGCTGTCGCAGTTCATGGACCAGAACAACCCGCTCGCGGGCCTGACGCACAAGCGTCGCCTCTCGGCCCTCGGCCCGGGTGGTCTGTCCCGTGAGCGTGCCGGCGTCGAGGTCCGTGACGTCCACCCGTCGCACTACGGCCGCATGTGCCCGATCGAGACCCCGGAAGGCCCGAACATCGGTCTGATCGGTTCGCTCGCGTCCTTCGGTCGGATCAACTCCTTCGGCTTCATCGAGACCCCGTACCGCCGCGTCGTCGACGGCCAGGTCACGACGCAGATCGACTACCTGACCGCGTCGGAAGAGGACGACTTCGTCGTCGCCCAGGCCAACGCGCCGCTCACCGACTCCTTCCACTTCCAGGACGACAAGGTGCTCGTCCGGAAGAAGGGCGGCGAGGTCGAGCTCGTCGGCAAGGACGAGGTCGACTACATGGACGTCTCCCCGCGCCAGATGGTGTCGGTCGCGACGTCGCTCATCCCGTTCCTCGAGCACGACGACGCGAACCGCGCCCTCATGGGTGCGAACATGCAGCGTCAGGCCGTCCCGCTGCTCCGTTCCGAGTCGCCGCTCGTCGGCACCGGCATGGAGGGCTACACCGCGATCGACGCCGGTGACGTCGTCACCGCCGACAAGGCCGGTGTGGTCTCCGAGGTCTCGGCCGACGCCGTGACCCTGCAGCTCGACGAGGGCGGCACGCAGACCTACTACCTGCGCAAGTTCGACCGCTCGAACCAGGGCACGAGCTACAACCACCGCGTCATCGTCTCCGCCGGCGAGCGCGTGGAGCAGGGCGAGGTCATCGCCGACGGCCCCGCGACGGAGAACGGCGAGCTCGCGCTCGGCAAGAACCTCCTCGTCGCGTTCATGCCGTGGGAGGGCTACAACTACGAGGACGCGATGATCCTGTCGCAGAACCTCGTGAAGGACGACACGCTCTCCTCGATCCACATCGAGGAGTACGAGGTCGACGCCCGCGACACGAAGCTCGGCAAGGAGGAGATCACCCGCGACCTCCCGAACGTCAGCCCGGACCTCCTCGCCGACCTCGACGAGCGCGGCATCATCCGCATCGGCGCCGAGGTCCGCCCCGGCGACATCCTGGTCGGCAAGGTCACGCCGAAGGGCGAGACCGAGCTCTCCGCCGAGGAGCGCCTCCTCCGCGCGATCTTCAACGAGAAGTCGCGCGAGGTGCGCGACACCTCGCTGAAGGTGCCCCACGGTGAAGAGGGCACGATCATCGGCGTCAAGGTGTTCGACGCGCAGGACGGCGACGACGAGCTCGGCTCGGGCGTCAACCAGCGCGTGGTCGTCTACATCGCCCAGAAGCGCAAGATCACCGCGGGTGACAAGCTCGCCGGTCGTCACGGCAACAAGGGCGTCATCTCGACGATCCTGCCGGTCGAGGACATGCCGTTCCTCGCGGACGGCACCCCGGTCGACATCGTGCTGAACCCGCTCGGCGTCCCCGGCCGCATGAACTTCGGCCAGGTCCTCGAGATCCACCTCGGGTGGCTCGCGAAGCAGGGCTGGAACGTCGAGGGCATCCAGGAGTGGGCCGAGGCCCTCCCCGAGGCCGCCCGCACCGCGGAGCCCGGCACGAAGGTCGCCACCCCGGTGTTCGACGGTGCGTACGAGCGTGAGATCGAGGGCCTCCTCGACAGCACCCTCCCGAACCGCGACGGCGAGCGTCTGATCGGTTCCTCCGGCAAGGCGCAGCTCTTCGACGGTCGCTCCGGCGAGCCGTTCCCGGAGCCCGTCTCGGTCGGCTACATGTACATCCTCAAGCTGCACCACCTGGTCGACGACAAGATCCACGCCCGTTCGACCGGTCCGTACTCGATGATCACGCAGCAGCCGCTGGGTGGTAAGGCGCAGTTCGGTGGACAGCGCTTCGGTGAGATGGAGGTGTGGGCGCTCGAGGCGTACGGCGCCGCCTACGCCCTCCAGGAGCTCCTGACGATCAAGTCCGACGACATCCTCGGCCGCGTGAAGGTCTACGAGGCGATCGTCAAGGGCGAGAACATCCAGGAGCCCGGCATCCCGGAGTCGTTCAAGGTCCTCATGAAGGAGATGCAGTCGCTCTGCCTGAACGTCGAGGTCCTCTCGGCCGACGGTCAGGCGGTCAGCCTCCGCGACACGGACGACGAGGTCTTCCGTGCCGCTGAAGAGCTCGGCATCAACATCTCCTCGCGGTTCGAGTCGTCCTCCGTCGACGACATCTGATCCCGCCCGTACATCGAAGCCTGAACCAGCAAGAGAGAAGAACATTGCTCGAAGCAACTTCCTTTGACGCCATCCGGATCGGTCTCGCGACCGCGGATGACATCCGTCAGTGGTCGTACGGCGAGGTCAAGAAGCCGGAGACCATCAACTACCGCACCCTCAAGCCCGAGAAGGACGGTCTGTTCGGCGAGCAGATCTTCGGACCGTCCCGTGACTGGGAGTGCGCCTGCGGCAAGTACAAGCGTGTCCGCTTCAAGGGCATCGTCTGCGAGCGCTGCGGCGTCGAGGTCACCAAGTCCTCGGTCCGCCGTGAGCGCATGGGCCACATCGAGCTCGCCGCGCCCGTCACGCACATCTGGTACTTCAAGGGCGTCCCGTCGCGCCTCGGGTACCTCCTCGACATGGCGCCGAAGGACCTCGAGAAGGTCATCTACTTCGCGGCGTACATGATCATCGACATCGATGAAGAGGGCCGTCACGCCGACCTCCCGGGTCTCGAGAACGAGATGCGTCTCGAGATCAAGACCCTCGAGGGCCAGCGCGACTCGATCATCGCCGACCGCCTCAAGAAGCTCGAGGACGACCTCGCAGCGCTCGAGGAAGAGGGCGCCAAGGCCGACGTCAAGCGCCGCACCAAGGACACCGCCGAGAAGGAGATGTCCCAGGTCCGCAAGTCGTTCGACGAGGACATCACCCGCCTCGAGCGCGTGTGGGAGGACTTCCGCAACCTCAAGGTGGGCGACCTCAAGCCCGAGGACGCCGTCTTCCACGAGCTCCAGGACCGCTTCGGCATCTACTTCGACGCCTACATGGGCGCCGAGGCGATCAAGCTCCGTCTCGAGGCCTTCGACCTGGCCGCCGAGGCCGAGTCGCTGCGCCTGCAGATCGCCGAGGGCAAGGGCCAGAAGAAGATCCGCGCGATCAAGCGTCTGCGCGTGGTCTCCTCCTTCCTCGCAACCGGCAACTCGCCGGCCGCGATGGTGCTCGACGTCGTCCCGGTCATCCCGCCGGAGCTCCGCCCGATGGTGCAGCTCGACGGTGGCCGCTTCGCCACGTCGGACCTCAACGACCTCTACCGTCGTGTGATCAACCGCAACAACCGTCTCCGCCGCCTGCTCGACCTCGGTGCCCCCGAGATCATCGTGAACAACGAGAAGCGCATGCTGCAGGAAGCGGTCGACGCGCTGTTCGACAACGGTCGTCGTGGTCGTCCGGTCACGGGTACCGGCAACCGCGCCCTCAAGTCCCTGAGCGACATGCTCAAGGGCAAGCAGGGTCGCTTCCGCCAGAACCTGCTCGGCAAGCGCGTCGACTACTCGGGCCGTTCGGTCATCATCGTCGGCCCGCAGCTCAAGCTCCACCAGTGCGGTCTGCCGAAGCAGATGGCGCTCGAGCTGTTCAAGCCGTTCGTCATCAAGCGCCTCATCGACCTGTCGCACGCGCAGAACATCAAGTCGGCCAAGCGCATGGTCGAGCGTTCGCGTCCGCAGGTGTGGGACGTGCTCGAGGAGATCATCCGCGAGCGCCCCGTCCTGCTGAACCGTGCGCCGACGCTGCACCGTCTGGGCATCCAGGCGTTCGAGCCGCAGCTCGTCGAGGGCAAGGCCATCCAGCTCCACCCGCTCGTGTGTGCTGCGTTCAACGCGGACTTCGACGGTGACCAGATGGCCGTGCACCTGCCGCTCTCGGTGGAGGCCCAGGCCGAGGCCCGCATCCTCATGCTCGCCTCGAACAACATCCTGAAGCCGTCCGACGGCCGCCCGGTGACCCTGCCCGCTCAGGACATGATCATCGGTCTGCACCACCTCACGACCGTCCGCGAGGGCGCCGTGGGCGAGGGTCGTGCGTTCTCCTCCGTCGCCGAGGCGATCCTCGCGAAGGACCAGGGCACGCTGCACCTCAACGCGCTCGTCAAGATCCGCATGTCCGACGTGTACTTCGCCGAGGGCGAGGCGCCGGAGGGCTACGTGCAGGGCGAGCCGGTGCTGCTCGAGACGACCCTCGGCCGTGCGCTCTTCAACGAGACCCTCCCGGCGAACTACCCGTTCGTCCAGAAGGTCACCGACAAGGGCGTGCTCTCCGCGATCGTCAACGACCTCGCAGAGCGCTACTCCAAGACCGAGACGGCCGCCGCGCTGGACCGGATCAAGGACGCCGGCTTCTACTGGGGCACCCGGTCCGGTGTGACCGTGGCGCTCTCGGACGTCGTGACGCCTCCTCGCAAGAAGGAGATCATCGCGGGCTACGAGGTCCAGGCCGCCAAGGTCCAGGGCGAGTTCGACAAGGGTCTGATCACCGACGCGGAGCGCCGCGCCGACCTGATCAAGATCTGGACCGAGGCCACGAACGAGATCGCGCAGGAGATGCGCGACAACTTCCCGGTCGACAACACCATCAACCGCATGGTCTCGTCGGGTGCTCGTGGTAACTGGCTGCAGGTGCGCAACATCGCCGGTATGCGTGGTCTGGTGAACAACCCGAAGGGTGAGATCATCGCCCGCCCGATCATCAACTCGTACCGCGAGGGCCTGACCGTGGCGGAGTACTTCATCGCCACGCACGGTGCCCGCAAGGGTCTGGCGGACACGGCTCTCCGTACCGCCGACTCGGGCTACCTGACCCGTCGTCTCGTGGACGTCTCCCAGGACGTCATCATCCGCGAGGACGACTGCGGCACGACCCGCGGCCTCGAGCTGCCGATCGCGACGAAGGGTGCCGACGGCTCCCTGGTCCGCGACCCGCGCGTCGAGAACACCGTGTACTCGCGCACCCTGGCCACCCCGGCCGTGGACGCGCAGGGCACGGTCGTCGCCGAGGCCGGTGAGGACGTCGGTGACGTCCTGATCGACAAGCTCATCGCGGCCGGTGTCGAGAGCATCAAGGTGCGCTCGGTCCTGACCTGCGAGTCGGCCATCGGTGTCTGTGCGAAGTGCTACGGCCGTTCGCTCGCCACGGGCAACCTGGTCGACATCGGTGAGGCGGTCGGCATCATCGCCGCCCAGTCCATCGGTGAGCCCGGTACCCAGCTGACGATGCGCACCTTCCACACGGGTGGTTCGGCCTCGGCCGACGACATCACGCAGGGTCTGCCCCGCGTGACCGAGCTCTTCGAGGCCCGCACCCCGAAGGGCGCGTCCCCGATCGCCGAGGCCCCCGGCCGCGTCACGATCGAGGACACGGACAAGGGTCGTCGGATCATCCTCACGCCGGACAACGGCGACGAGCCGTTCATCTACCCGGTGCTCAAGCGTGCGACCCTCCTCATCGAGGACGGCCAGCACGTCGAGCTCGGCGAGCAGTTCATCGCCGGCACCGTGGACCCGAAGGAGGTCCTCCGGGTCAAGGGTGTTCGTGAGGTCCAGAAGCACCTCGTCAACGGTGTGCAGGACGTGTACGGCTCGCAGGGCGTGCCGATCCACGACAAGCACATCGAGGTCATCGTGCGCCAGATGCTCCGCAAGGTCACCGTCGTCGACCACGGCGACACCGACCTGCTCCCGGGCGAGCTCGTCGACCGTTCGCGGTACAACGAGCTCAACCGCGCGGCGCTGCAGGAGGGTCGCAAGACCGCTTCCGCTCGCCAGGAGGTCATGGGCATCACCAAGGCGTCCCTCGCGACCGAGTCGTGGCTGTCCGCCGCGTCCTTCCAGGAGACCACCCGCGTCCTCACGCAGGCGGCCATGGAGGGCAAGCAGGACCACCTCGTCGGCCTCAAGGAGAACGTCATCATCGGTAAGCTCATCCCCGCCGGGATGGGCCTCAGCCGGTACCGCGACGTGGACGTGAACGCGACCGAGGAAGCGAAGGCCGAGCGGTACCCCAACCGCATCTTCGCGGACGACTCGTCGTTCTCGGACGCCGACCTGAGCTTCGTCGACTTCGACAGCTTCTCGTCGGACGACTTCACGCCGGGTACGTACAACTGAGTCTGAAGTGATCCACGAAGGGCCCCGCATCCGTCAGGATGCGGGGCCCTTCGCCGTTGCGGGTCGCGTTCGCGACCGCGTATCGGCCTGGAGGCGCGGGGCGGGGTCGCCACGGGCCTCCCGTCCGGCTCGTCACTGGTACCCGATATGTTGGTTGCGTGGAATCCGCAGAAGAGCAGTTGAGCCCGCGGCGGCGACGCGCCGCCCTGGCGGTCGGAGGTGCCTCGCTGGGACTGGCGGTGACGTCGCTGGTCCTGGTGCTGACCGGGGGCCGCTGGCACTGGCGGCGGTCAGGCGGTGCGGCCCTTCTCGTCGACGAGTGAGTACAGGCTGAGGACGTTGCCGTCGGGGTCGCGGACGTCGAACCAGTTCGTGGCGCCGTCGATGCATTCGACGGGGCCGATGTCGATGCCGAGGGCACCGATGCGGCTGTGCTGCGCGGTGACGTCGTCCACGCCGAAGCGGACTGTGACCGGGTTCTCCTCGGCGTGCTCGTCCTCGTAGAGCTGGATCCAGATGCCGCCGACCTCGTACTCGGCGACGCCGTCCTCGGGTTCGAGGTCCGGCTCGGTGCGCTCGAAGACCGCTCCGTACCAGAGGCAGGACGCCTCGATGTCGGTGACGGGCAGCCCCACGGTCACGCTCGTGATGTCCATGACTCATCATGTCCCGACGGGGCCTCGCGCGTCGAGGGTTTCCTGCCGTGCTGGCAGGCTGGGGACATGGCGACACTGCGCGAACGGATCACCGCTCCGGCCCACCTCGAGCCGCCGGCTCCGACAGCGGGGCTGACCTTCCGGCCGGCGACCCCGGACGACGTCGAGGAGGTGCTCGCCGTGGCGGTCGCGGCGGCGGCGGTGGACGATCCGCGCAGCCGTCCCTCCACAGCGGACATCGAGCGGACGTTGTCCACGGAGGGGCTCGACATCGCTCTGGACACCCTCGTGGGCATCGATGCTGAGGGGCATGTGCAGGCGTACGGCATCGTCATCGACATCCCGTCCCGGGTCACCGCGGCCCGGGCAGTGCTCGAGGGTGCGGTCCACCCTGCGCTCCGCGGTCGCGGCATCGGCCGGAGGGTCCTCGCCTGGCAGGTCGGTCGGGCTCGGCAGCGGCTGGTGCAGCTCGACGTCGACCTGCCCGCGACGCTCGACGTGGGCGGACCGGAGGGCTCTGGGACCCTGCGGCTGGCGGCGCGGTTCGGCTTCGAGCCGGTGCGCACGTGGGTCGACATGCAGCTCGTGTTCGACGACGGCCCCGCGGTGCCGCTCCCAGCGCTCCCCGAGGGGCTCGTCGTGCGCGCGGCGACCGACGACGACATCGAGCCGCTCCGTGCGGCCAAGAACGACGCCTTCCGCGACCACTGGGGCTCACAACCGATGGTGGCGTCCGACTGGCGCGGGTTCCTCACCTCGGCCAAGAGCCGTCTCGACCTGTCCCGCGTGGTCGTGGACGGGTCCGGAGCCGTGCTCGCGTTCGCGATCGTCGAGGTCGAGCGGTCCGGCTTCGAGGCCCGGGGCCGCAGCTTCGGGTACGTGCACTGGGTCGGTGTCGTCCGAGCCGCGCGGGGTCGTGGTCTCGCGCCGGTCGTGCTGGGGGCTGCCCTCGACGCGATCCGGTCCGACGGACTCTCGGCCGCGGTGCTGGACGTCGACGCCGAGAACCCGAGCGGAGCAGGCCGGATCTACGAGCGCCTCGGGTTCGTCGCGGGCGACGCGCACGTCACCGCGTCCGTGTCCCTCTGACGCGGGCCGACCGGCGGTCCGGGGGAGGCCGGCACCCTCGCACTGGGGGCACCCGGAGCCCCTTCGCCCCCTCTTTCTGGGACTGCGGCACCCCGCGGGCGCGACCGTAGCGTGGTCGAGCGTCGTCCCCCGCACGGCGCCACACCCGATCCGCGCGCGAACCGAAGGAGGCTCGGGACACATGGCCACGCTGTCCGAGATCCTCATCCTCAACGGAGCCCTGCCGATCGAGCACCTCGACGCGATGACCGGCGACGAAGACGTCGACGACCGGTCCATCCGAGCGCTCGTCGACCAGGGCATCGTGAGCGAGGCACAGTACATCACCGCCCGTGCCGCGTCGAACAACTCCCGCACGGTGCCGCTGACCGACTACCCGGTCGACGGCACGGCGGTGTCGATGCTCCCGGCTGCCCTCTGTCGGCGCCACGGCGTGCTCGGCATCGGCTTCGAGGGCGACGTGCTCGTCCTCGCGATGGTGAACCCGACGAACGTCCTCGCGATCGACGACGCCCGCGCCGCCTCGGGCCGGAGCGTCAAGCCGCTCCAGGTCGAGGAGCGCGACCTCGCCGCTGCGCTCGACCGCTACCTCCGTGCCGACGACGAGCTCAACGACCTGACGTCCTCCCTCGAGGAAGAGGCATCGCAGCAGGCCCAGCAGCAGGCCGACCTGACGGACGGCTCGCTCGACGACGTCCCGATCGTCCGGTTCGTGAACCTCCTGGTGTCGCAGGCGATCCAGGACCACGCGTCGGACATCCACATCGAGCCCGGCGAGCACGAGGTCCGGGTCCGGTACCGCATCGACGGCGTGCTGCACGAGATGAGCCCGGCGCCGAAGAACATCCAGAACGGCGTCATCAGCCGCCTGAAGATCATGAGCGACATCGACATCGCCGAGCGCCGCAAGCCGCAGGACGGCCGCATGTCCGTGCGGCACGGCGGGCGCCAGATCGACCTCCGCGTGGCGACGCTGCCGACCGTGTGGGGCGAGAAGGTCGTCATGCGGATCCTCGACAACACGAACACGTCGATGTCCCTCAAGGACCTCAACCTCCTGGAGCAGAACTTCCAGGCGTACCAGCGCTCCTACTCGAAGCCGTACGGGATGATCCTCGTCACCGGGCCGACCGGGTCCGGCAAGTCGACCACGCTGTACACGACGCTCAACGCCGTGGCGCGGCCGGAGATCAACGTCATCACCGTCGAGGACCCGGTCGAGTACCGGATGGCCGGCATCAACCAGGTGCAGGTCAACCCGAAGGCGGGACTGACGTTCGCGTCGGCCCTGCGCTCGATCCTCCGCTCGGACCCCGACGTCGTCCTGCTCGGCGAGATCCGCGACCACGAGACCGCCCAGATCGCCATCGAGGCGTCGCTGACCGGACACCTCGTGCTCTCCACGCTGCACACCAACGACGCCCCCTCCGCCGTCACCCGTCTGACCGAGATGGACATCGAGCCGTTCCTCGTCGGGTCCGCGCTCGACTCGGTGGTCGCGCAGCGCCTCGCGCGCCGACTCTGCGACCGCTGCAAGGCGCCGGCGGTCTACGAGGCCGAGCAGCTGCACGCCCTCGGGTTCCTGCCGAGCCCGGACGCGCCCGTGCCGGAGTTCTCGGCGCCGATCGGCTGCTCGGTGTGCTCGAACACCGGCTACCGCGGCCGCATCGCCCTGCACGAGGTCATGACCGTGACCGAGGAGATCGAGCGGCTCGCCGTCGCCCGTGCCTCGAGTGCCGAGATCAGCCGCGTCGCCCAGGAACAGGGCATGCTCACCCTCCGACAGGACGGGTGGGAGAAGGTCAAGCTCGGCATGACGAGCGTCGACGAGATCCTGCGCGTGGTCGCGTAGGCCCGGGAGCACACCGATGACCGATTCCGTGTACGACATCACCCCCGCGGACGACCCCGTCCACGGCTGGCACCCCGGAGCGCCCGGCAACGAGGTGGGCGGTGGCCGCCGAGCAGCGCGCCTCGCCGCCGCTGCTGCCGCGGCGGCGTCCCACCCGACCTCTCCGGACGTCACGGGAGCGGCCGTGCAACCGCCCGCTGCGTCGCCGGTGTACGACCTCTCCGACGAGGCCGCCTGGGCTGCCGCCGCACCCTCCGCTCCGTCGCCGACCCCTGCGTGGGGCGGGCCCTCCGGTGCCGCTGGTACCGCCGGCGCAGCGTCGCCGGCCCGGGAC
>NZ_JBPUGH010000035.1:0-23795 GCF_051548005.1 Curtobacterium flaccumfaciens
GGGCTGGGCTGCGGGAGCCGGAGCCGGAGCGGGCTGCGGCGCGGGAGCCGGAGCGGGCTGCGGCGCCGCGGGCTTCGGCGCCACGGCGGTCCGGACGGGGTCGATGACCTCACCGACCACGGATCCGACGCCGCGCGTGACACCCTGCACGGTCGAGCCGAGCAGACCCGTGCGGTCCGCGGAGGACGTACTGGACGTCGGGGCAGCGGTCGACGCCGAAGCGGACCGCACACCGAAGACGAGCGTGAGCAGCACGAGGGCAGCAGCGAGTCCGACGCCCAACAGCGCGTAGCGGACCAGCGTGCTCAGGGGTGCACGCATCGCCTGATCCATGCGCTCACCTCCTGATCTCGGCCGCGCACGTAGAGTGGTTGGCCGGTACGGTACGCCCGTCCGCCCGAATTCGCACCCCTTTTCGTGGGGGAATGTCAGGAAAGGCCGGAATTGGTCCCGATCTTCAGCGCTCCGACCCGCAACCTCGACCCCGTGACGCTGCACGAGATCCTCTGGCTCCGGCAGGACGTCTTCGTGGTTGAGCAGGGTGCCGCGTACGACGACATCGACGGCCGTGACCTCGAGCCGGGGACGGTGCAGTTCTGGGCGGGACGCGGCTCGGTCGACGCGACGGTACGGCTGCTCCGCGAACCCGACGGGAGCGAGCGGATCGGCCGCGTCGCGACGGCTCGGCGAGCGCGGGGGCAGGGGCTCGCGGGACGGCTCCTCGAGGCGGCGATCGCGGAGGCCCGTGCCACGCAGATCCACCTCGGTGCGCAGGAGCACCTCGAGGAC
The DNA here is from genome assembly GCF_051548005.1 of Curtobacterium flaccumfaciens. Taxonomy (GTDB): domain Bacteria; phylum Actinomycetota; class Actinomycetes; order Actinomycetales; family Microbacteriaceae; genus Curtobacterium. Next base: position 790 of record NZ_JBPUGH010000035.1, read on the forward strand.
TTCTACGGCCGGTTCGGTTTCGTCCGCTCCGGCGCGCCCTACTCCGAGGACCGCATCCCGCACATCCCGATGACCCTCACACGCTCGGTCTGAGCCTCACGCGCTCGGCCGCGACGCCCGCCAGCGACGGAGCTCGTCGAACGACCGGCCCTGGTGCGTCCGGTCGGCGACGAGTCGCTCGAACACGATGTTCGTCTGCGTGGTCGCCACGGAGGGGTCGCCGCTCAGTTCGTCGGCCACGAAGTCCCGGAGCTGCTCGGTGGACGTGCACGCGATGTGCACGAGGAAGTCCTTGTCACCCGCGAGGAACGACACGTCCTGCACGACGGGCACCCGCAGCAGCCGCTTCGCGAAGTCCCGGAGCTCGTGCCGAGCGGCCGCGTGGACCCGGACCGACACCATCGCCTCGATCGAGAACCCGAGCCGCGCGACGTCGACGTCAGCCCGGTACCCGCGGATGACCCCGGCGTCCTCCAGGGCACGGACCCGTGCGAGGCACGTCGACGGGGCGATGCCGACGGCGGCCGCGAGGCGGTTGTTCGGGATCCGGGCGTCCTCCGCGAGGGTCCAGAGGATGCGCTCGTCGACCTCGTCGAACCGCGGTGTGGGGTCGGGACGGCGGGCGGCGCGTTCGGACATGCCACGACGCTACCGCTCCGTGCGGTGACGGCACGATCCGACGACGCTGGCCCGTCTCCGCGCCGACGGCACTGCGCGCGAGACCGACGCGTAGCCTGGCGGGCCACCCCGCTGTCCCGACGAACAGGAGTCCCGTGAGCACCACCGATCCCGATGACCAGGACGCCACCAAGCCGTCCTTCCGCGACTCCGTCACCGCCGGGCTCGTGCAGAAGGCCCTCGAGCCGCTCCTCCGTGCGGTCCGCGAGGAGGTCGCAGCCGCCCGCCGTGAAGTCGGTGCCCGAGCGAAGGGGGCGAGGACGGGCCTGGTGCTCACGGGGGCGGCGGTCGCGTTCGCACTGACCACCCTCGTCCTGCTCGCGGGCTTCGTGGTGGCGCTCCTCGCCCTCGCGCTCCCGGTCTGGGCGGCGACGGGGATCACGCTCGTCGTGTTCGCGGTCGTCACGGGCGTCCTCGCGGCCGTCGGGGTCCGGGGCATCCGCCGCGGTGTCCCGCCGGTGCCGAAGGACACCCTCCGCGCAGCGAAGGACCGCGTCGCGCGCACGTCCGACGAGGCAGCGCGCGACTGACCGCTACATCGCGAGCGTCATGCCGACCACGGCGACGGTCATCGCGAAGACCTCGCCGCTCCGGACCGCCCGGCGGTCCTCCCGGCCCCACTCGTACCGCAGGAGCCACCCGCTGAACGCGCAGTAGCCGATGACCCCGGCGCCGAGCACCGCCGTGAGCGCGACGCCGTGACCGGCGTGCCCGTCCACGGCACCCGTGGCGTGGCCCATCAGGAGCATCCCGGCCATCACCACCGCCGACAGCGCCCGGTGCACGTCCATCGGCTCGGCGCGACGGCCGTCCGCTCGTCGACGCCGCACGACCGGGAGCGGCGCGAGCAGCAGGAGGCCGGTCGCGGCGAGGAGCGTCCACGCCGCACCGGCGTGCACGACGGGCAGCAGCATCGCGACGAGCATCACCGCCGCCGGGACGATCACCGCAACGCGCGGGCGGTAGCGGTCGCCGACGATGCAGCACACCGAGGCGAACTGCGGCACGACGAGCATCGCGTCGGCGACGGTCTCGTGCACGGCGGTCATCGGTGGACGGGAGGGCTCGTCAGTCCTCGGAGCGAGCGGCAGCCTTCGCCGCGCGGTCCTGCTTCACCCGGGCGTTCTCGGCGTGCACCGCTGCCTGGGTCGCGCGCTCCTGCACGAGCCACTCGGGCATCTCCTGCAGCAGCGTCTTGATCTCGGCCGTGGTGAGCGGCTCGTCGACACCGGCCCGCGCGAGCCCGGAGATCGACACGCCGAGCTTCTGCGCCACGACCGGCCGCGGGTGCGGGCCGTCGCGACGGAGGTCCTCGAGCCACGCCGGCGGCTCGGTCCGGAGTTCGTCGAACGCGGTCCTGCTGATCGGCGCACCGCGGAAGGACTCCGGGGCGGCCGACAGCAGGATGCCGAGCTTCTTCGCGGCCGTCTCGGGCTTCATGGTCTGTTCCTGCGCCATGCACACCAGGGTACGGCCCCTATGCTCGGTTGCATGACCGAGGCCCTCACCATCGCCTTCGTGCCCGGGGTCTCCCCCGCGAAGTGGGCCCGCGTCTGGCGCGAACGCTTCCCAGACATCGAGCTCCGGCTGCGCCCGATCGGCGCGGACGAGGTGGACGACACGCTCGCCGGCGAGGCCGACATGGTCTTCGCCCGCGAACCCGTCGCCGACGTCCACAACGCGATCCCGCTGTGGACCGAGACCGCTGTCGTCGCGATGCCGAAGGACTCCCCGCTCGCCGACCTCGCCGAGGTCGACCTCACGACGACCGACGTCCACGTGGTCGACGCCGGCCCCGTGCCCGCCGACGTCGACGCGACGCTGGACCTGGTCGAGGCGAACGTCGGCGTCGCGGTGCTGCCGCAGTCGCTGTTCCGTGCGGCCAGTCGGAAGGACCTCGTCGCCCGGACACTCGCGGGCGCACCGGGTACCCGGATCCTGCTCGCCTGGCGCACGGAGGACGCCTCCGAGACCACGGAGGAGTTCATCGGCGTGGTGCGCGGTCGGACCGCGAACAGTTCCCGGGGTGGTCAGGACCAGCCGGGAGGCACGGATCGCGCCGACGGGACCGGCTCGCGCCCGGCGACAGCCGGCTCCGGCTCGGGCTCGTCATCCGGCTCCAGCACCCGCGGCGGCAAGGCGACCGCCGCGAACAGCCGCACCACCGCCAAGCGGGGTGCCACGAAGGGCACCAGCGGGAAGACCGGCGGCGGCAAGGCCGGACGCGGCAAGGTCCAGCGCGGGATGAAGGGCAAGCCGAAGCGCGGCTCGAAGGGCAACCGGTAGGCGGCAGCCCCGACGTCAGCGGATCACCGCTGCCGCGGCCCGCGCGACCCGGTCGCCCCGTGCCGCCTCGGCCGCGGCACGTGCCTCGGTGACGACCCTCGCGTCCGCCCGCTCGGCCGACCCGGCGTCGAACGGCGGCTGCGGGTCGTACTCGATCTGCAGCTGGATGCGCTCGGCCGCCGGCTGTCCGGCGAGCTCACCGGCCAGCCACAGGGCCATGTCGATGCCCGCGCTCACCCCGGCCGCGGTGACGACCGCGCCGTCGTCGACGATGCGTCGCTCCACCGGGTCCGCGCCGAACGCGGCGAGCATCGGCTTCGAGGCCCAGTGGGTCGTCGCCCGCTTGCCGGCGAGGAGGCCCGCAGCGCCGAGCACGAACGAGCCGGTGCACACCGACGTCACCCAGGTGGCGTGCTCGGCGATCCGCCGGACGAACGCCACGACGTCCGGGTCGAGCATCGCGTCGAAGGCTCCGTCGCCGCCGGGGACGACGAGGACGTCCGCCGCCCGGGCAGTCGCGAAGGTCGCGGTCGGCACGAGCGCCAGACCGCAGTCGCTCGGTACCGGGTCGAGGGTCGCCGCGACGTACTCGACCGCTGCGCCGGGCACCCGTGCGAGGACCTGAGCCGGCCCCGTGAGGTCGAGCTGCGTCAGGTCGGGGAAGAGCAGGAACGCGATCCGGACCTCGGCCGGGTCGTGCTCCGGACGCACGTTGCCCGGAGCCTCCGGTGCGGGGACCGCGGCGTCGACCGGCACGTCGACGTGTTCGGCGCCGATCGGCTGCACCGGCACCGTCCGTGAGCGGTTCGGGGCGGGGTCCGGTTCCGGGGTCATGCCCCGACCGTAGCCCTGGCCACGCTCCGGGGGCCGCTCAGCTCCAGACGCCGGAGCTCCCCCGCCGGTGACTGCCGAGCAGGTGCGTGTCGACGATGCCGACGGCCTCCATCAGCGCGTACATCGTGGTCGGCCCGACGAAGGCGAACCCGCGCTTCCGGAGCGCCTTCGAGAGCGCCACGGACTCGTCGGACTTCGTGGGGACGTCGGCGAACGTGACGGGCTCCGGCGTCCGCTCCGGCCGGAAGGACCACACGAAGTCGGCCAGCCCGCCGTCCTGACGCAGGGCGATCGTGGCGTTCGCGTTCGTGATCGTCGCGAGGATCTTCGCCCGGTTCCGGACGATGCCCGCGTCGGCCATGAGCCGCGCGATGTCGTCCTCCCCGAACCCGGCGACCACGTCCGGGTCGAAGTCCGCGAACGCACTCCGGAACGCCGGACGCTTCGCGAGGATCGTCCGCCAGGACAGCCCGGACTGGAACGCCTCGAGCGACAGGCGTTCGAACACCCCCCGCTCGTCACGGACGGGCATCCCCCACTCGGTGTCGTAGTAGCCGCGCAGCAGTTCGTCGGTCGCGGCCCACACCGGACGGGCGAGTCCGTCCTCGCCCACCACCAGTGACGGCGGTGCGGGCGGCGGCGGGGACTCGGGCGTCGTGTTGCTCACGGCCCCATCCTGGCCGCGGCCGCCGACATGCTGCTACTCGCTCGGCGGCCCGTCCTGCATCGCGGCCTGGTCCATCCAGACGTGCTCCCAGCGATGACCGTCGGGGTCCGTGAAGCTCCGCTGGTACATGAAGCCGAGGTCCATCTCGGGACGGTCCTCGTGTCCTCCGGCCATGACCGCGGCGTCGACGACCCGGTGCACGTCGTCCTTAGAGTCCGCGCTGAGGGAGTTGATCACCTCGATCGTGTCCGGCCCGGCGATCGTCTTGTCGGTGAACTCAGCGAACTTCGCGTGCGTCAGGAGCATCACGTACACGGTGTCGCTCACCACGGCGCACGCCGCGGTCTCATCGGTGAAGTCGGGGTTGATCGTGTAGCCGAGCGCCTCGTAGAAGGACTTCGACCGGTCGAGGTCGGCGACCGGCAGGTTGATGAACACCATCGTGGGCATGGGGGCTCCTTCGCTCCCCCAGAACCTCTCGCACCTCCCCGCCCTTCCGCAAGCACGGACTCGACACAGGGCGGTTCTGATACACAATATGCTGGCGTGATGCGGACTGCGTACGTCGACGAATCCGAGCCGGGCGGCGGGCTCGACCACACTGTGTACGTCATGGCCGCGGTGCTCATCGACGCGTCCGACTCCGACGACGTTCGTGCGGCGGTCTTGCGTGCCACACCGAAACGCATGCGGAAGCTGCACTGGTACGAAGCACTCGGTGGCCAGCGGCTGACCTGGCTCGGTCTCCTCACTCGTGCGGTCAGTGTCGTGGTCGTGCGCTACGACGGCACGCCCGCACGCTCCGAACGGCGGCGACGGCGCTGCATCGAGCGCTTGGTGTGGGAACTCGAACAGCGAGACGTGCACGCACTCGTCGTCGAATCGCGAAGCCGAATCCGCGACGCGAGCGACGTGTCGATGCTCGAATCGCTCCGGGACCGAGGCATCGGACGGAGGATCCGGTACGAGCACGTACGCGGATCGGACGAACCGCTGCTCGCGCTCGCCGACATCGCATGCGGCGCTCATGCCCGTGGGCTGCTGCAACCGCGGTCGAGCGATGCGCTCGTGTTGGTGCAGTAGTGGCCCTGACAGCGCAAAACCCCGGTCCCGCGCTGGCTGCAGGAAACTCCGGGGCTCACTTTCGGCCGAGCAGCACCCAACCGACATGTCAATACTAGGCCGAAAGGTGCGAACGTGTCAACGCGACCACTCGATTCCGCGAGCGGCGAGACGGAGGCGAGCCGTGCCTCCAGGCCGACACCCGAGCGGAACTGCCGACGGCCGCCCGCCGGAGCGGACGGCCGTCGGACCGATGCGGGGTGCGTCAGGCGAGCTCGCGGCCCTCGCCGGCCGCCTTCTGGTGCTCCTCGGCCTCGGCCTGGCCGATGATGTCCGCGGCGGGCACCGGGTTCAGCCGGTCCCACAGGAAGAACAGCAGACCGCCGACGAGCAGGGAGAGCCCGACCCACAGGTTGATGTGGATGCCGCCGGTCTTCTCGGGGTCGGTGTTCCAGTTGACGATGCCGACGATCGTCGTGATCACGCCGTAGACCACGAACAGGCCTCCGAGGATGCGGCGCAGGTCGAGTCGGCGGGTGGAACGGACGAGGGCCCGCTGCTCCTCGGTCATCGTGGTGGTGTCGTCACGCATGAGCGATCTCCTTCGAGCGGATCAGAGGAACGGGAGGTAGAGGGCGACGCACAGCACGAGCGCGACGGTTCCGAGGAGGGCCGGCGAGCGGTACCAGGCGGTGTCGGTCGCGACGGCCCCCGCGGTCATGTCGATCTTGCCGACGCCGTAGACCAGCCCGCCGAGCTCCGACACGTCCTTCGGCTTCGTGGCGAACGACACGGCCACGGCGACGACGAGCACGGTGACGAACGAGATGATCGCGCCGTAGAGGGTCTCCGCGGTGGCGGTGGCGAACAGCTGCGGGTTCACCAGGTACGCGATCCAGGTGATCGTCGGCGCGATGATGCCGAGGATGTAGCCCCAGAGCGCTCCGGCGGTGGTCATCCGCTTCCAGAGCAGGCCGAGGATGAAGACGCCGAACAGCGGTGCGTTGAAGAACGAGAACAGCGTCTGCATGTAGGTCATGATGTTGCCGGCCTGCGCGGCGAGGAACGCGGTGCCGATCCCGACGAGGACGCCGACGACCGTGACCCAGCGGCCGGTCTTCAGGTAGTGCAGGTCGGGCATGTTCGGCTTGATGTAGCGCTGCCAGATGTCGTACGTGAAGACCGTGTTGAACGACGAGACGTTGGCAGCCATACCGGCCATGAACGAGGCGAGCAGACCCGTGACGGCGATGCCGAGCACACCGGTCGGCAGGTACATCTGGATGAGCTTCGGGATCGCGTCGTTGTAGGTGAGCGCACCCGAGGCGAACTGGTTGCCGACGACGGCCGCGGCGATGAGGCCGGGGATCACGACGATGAACGGGATGAAGAGCTTCGGGATCGCGGCGATGAGCGGGGTGCGGCGCGCGGCCGACATGTTCTTCGCGGAGAACGCCCGCTGGACCTCGGTGAAGTTCGTCGTCCAGTAGCCGAACGAGAGCACGAAGCCGAGGCCGAGCACGATCGCGAGCCAGTTCGCGCCGATCGGGTTCGTGACGTCGCCGATGCCGGTTCCGGCCCAGGTCTGCAGGTGCTGCACGCCCTGGGTCTGCTTGATCGCCTCGGTGAGGCCGCCCCACCCACCGACGCGGTGGAGGCCGACGATCGTCAGCGGCACGAGACCGGCGATGATCACGAAGAACTGCATGACCTCGTTGTAGATCGCGCTCGAGAGCCCACCGAGGGTGATGTAGGCGAGCACGAAGGCCGCGGACACGAGGATCGCGAGCCACTCCGGCCAGCCGAGCATCGCCTCGATGACGATGGCCATGGCGTAGAGGTTGATGCCGGCGATGAGGACGTTCGACACCGCGAAGGCGATCGAGTTCACCAGGTGCGGTGCCTTGCCGAACCGGCGGAGCATGAACTCCGGCACACTGCGGACCTTCGAGCCGTAGTAGAACGGCATCATCACGAGCCCGAGGAACACCATCGCGGGCACGGCCCCCACGAGGTAGTAGTGCAGGGTCGCCATGCCGATCTGGGCACCGTTCGCCGCCATGCCGAGGATCTCGGTCGCGCCGAGGTTCGCGGACACGAACGCCAGGCCCGTGATCCACGCCGGCATCGACCGGCCGGACAGGAAGAAGTCCATGCTCGTGCGGACCTGCCGCCGGGCGGTGAACCCGATGCCGATCACCACCCCGAAGTACAGGATGATCATCAAGTAGTCGACCCAGCCCAAGTCGAGCCGGATCCCGCTGTTCGCTGCCGCGAGAACCATTCACACTCCACGTCGATGTGTTGCAGCCGACAACTCCGCCGGCCCGGACGGAGACGCTACACCCGTTTGTGACCGTTCACATAGCCAGCGCATGTTCCTGCCGGAGCACCGCCGGATCCGCCTCCTCGCTAGGCTCGGCGCATGACCGCACCGCGCATCCTCGTGCTCAACGGCCCGAACCTCGACATCCTCGGCCGTCGTGACCCCGCGCAGTACGGCACGACGACGCTCGCCGAGATCGAGGCCATCGTGCACACCGAGGCGGCGGTCCACGAGCTCGAGGCCGACTTCCGACAGACCAACCGCGAGGGCGAGCTGGTCGAGTGGCTGCACGAGGCGCTCGACGACTTCGTCGGCGTGGTGATCAACCCCGCTGCCTACGCGCACACCTCGGTCGCGCTGCACGATGCGGTCGAGGCCCTGACCGTCCCGGTCGTCGAGGTGCACCTCTCGAACACGTGGAAGCGCGAGCCGTTCCGGCACGTGGACCACGTCGCGACCGCGGCGACCGCGGTCATCGCCGGCGCGGGCGCCGACGGGTACCGGCTGGCCGTCGCGCACGTCGCGTCCCTGGTCGCGGACCCGACCGACTGACGGCCTGGAGGCACGGTGCGGGCCCGCCCCGCGCCTCCCGTCCGACCCTGACCATCATCGCGTCGCGAGGTTCCAGGATTCTGGCATCTCACCGCCCCCACGGCCGATGTACGGAACCTCGGCGAACGCGAGCGGGGTGTCGTGGAACCTCAGCCGCTGGTCGCGTCGGGTCGCGAGCGCTAGAACTCGGCGGGGCGACGAACGTCGGCGACGCCCGCGGTGGCGAAGCCCCCGCGGATGATCGGCAGTGCGCGTCGGACGGCCTGGTCGATGCGCAGCTCGAGGTCGACGCTCGCGATGTCGTAGCCGCCCTCGCGCTTGGTGAAGTCGCGCTCGTTGCCGAACACGCCGAGCGGCAGGGTCGTCGACTGGAAGAAGCCGAACAGCGGCCGCATCTGGTGTTCGACGAGCAGGGCGTGCCGGTCGCTGCCGCCCGTGGCGGTCAGGAGCACCGGGGTGTCGACGAGGTCGTACTGCCCGATCCAGTCGAAGAAGAGCTTGAAGGCGCCGGAGTACGCGGCCCGGAACGCCGGGCTGCCGACCACGAGGACGTCGGCCGACTCGACGAGCTCGAGGGCACGGGTCGTCTCGGGGCCCATCGCCTCACGGGAGCCCGCCGCACCGAGGTCCGCGAGGAGCGGCCCGATCTCCACGGTCTCGGTCCGGGCGTCCTCGAACTCCTGCCCGAGGCGCGCGACCGTGGCCGCGACCAGGGTCGAGGTCCGTGACGGGTCCGACGGACTGCCGCTGACGCCGACGACGAGTGCTGCGCTCATGCCCTCGATGCTCACACGCACCGCTCCCCCGCGGTGCGCGTGTGACGGCATGTGTCGGGGTGCCCTGCCAGCGCGCGACGGGTAGCGTCCGGTCGATGCAGACGTTCCTGCCGTACGCCGACTTCCGCGCCTCGGCCGAGGTGCTCGACGACCGTCGGCTCGGCAAGCAGCGGGTCGAGACCCTGCAGGTGATGCGCGCCCTGACCCTGCCGGGGTACGGCTGGCAGAACCACCCGGTGACGGCGATGTGGCGCGGGTACCGGCCGGCGCTCATGGCCTACCAGGACGCGACGTGCGCGGTGTGGGTCGAACGCGGCCACCCCGACACCTGCCGCGACAAGACCGTGGCGGACCTGGCGCTCGTCCCCGAGGACCTCGAGGCATACGCCTCGGGCGACTTCGCGGTGCCGCCGTGGAACGAGGACGAGGCTCTGCACCGGTCGCACCGGTCGAAGCTGCTGCAGAAGGCACCCGAGTTCTACCGACCGCTGTTCCCCGACGATCCTGACGACCTGGCGTACGTCTGGCCGGGCACGGTCGTGGCCCCCGCGCACGACTGACGCCGCGAGGCCCGGACGCGGGCCCGCGCGGAGTGGTCGGGCAGGTGCGACACCGGGCCCGCCGTGGGCGTTAGGGGGGACGGCGTCGCAGGGTCGACGCCACGCCCACGGCGGGTCGCGGTGTGCGGCGGGGCACGACGACAGGGGGATGTCGTGCCCCGCGCCGGACGCAGATCAGGGGTGCCGCGTCCGGCTGGGTGCACCACCGGCCCACAGGGGGACGGGTCCGGCGGTGCTGGTCCGGTGGAGCCGTACTTCAGAGGGGGTGTTCGGTGTCCTCTCGGTACCGGTCCGATTCGGTCGGTGCGGGCATCGACCGTCGTTCACGGGTGGTCACGGCTGCTCGGTCGACGGCCGGCCGGATCATCGGGAGCAGGGCGCTCCCGACGGTCGCGAGGGCACCGACCACGGCGACGACCGCGAGGGGTCCGGCTCCGAGGTCGTGCTGGGCGGCCACGACGAGCGCGAGCACCGTCGCGGGTGCGGGGAGGAGCTGGACTGCCCGGAAGCGGTCCTCCCGCCGGACCCGAGTCGTGATCGCGTTTGCCATGCAGACAGCCTGACGCACTTCTCCGGTCCGCAAAAGGGGGGACACGACCCCACTCATGGAGTAGAACGTCTAGTACACCCGCGCGTTGCCCGCGGCGGTCGGGTCAGGCCAGGGCGCGCACCGCGGCGACGGCGTCCCGTACGGCACCGACGACGGCAGGCACGTCCGACGGCGCGAGGGACTCGTCGAACGTCAGCCGCACCGCGGACCGCGCCGTGTCCTCGTCCAGTCCGAGCGCTGTGAGGACGTGCGACGCCTCCGTGCTCCCCGCGGCGCACGCACTGCCCGACGAGGACACCACGTCCCGCTGCTCCAGCTCGAGCAGCACCGTCTCCCCGTGCACCCCGGGGAAGCAGAACGACGCGTGCCCCGGGAGCCGCGACGTCCGCGAACCGGTCACGACCGCCCCGGGCACGGTCGCGAGCACCCCGTCCAGCACGGCGTCCCGCGTCGCGGTCGCCCGGACCGCGGCGTCCGACCGCTCCCTCGCGTGCAGCGTCAGCGCGGTGGCCACGGCGACGGCGCCGGCGACGTCCTCGGTCCCCGACCGCCGTCCGCGCTCCTGTCCGCCGCCGTGCAGGAGCGGTTCGAGCGGGGTCCCGGACCGCACCACGAGGACGCCGGTGCCCTTCGGCGCGCCGAGCTTGTGACCGGAGAGGGAGACCGCGTCGGCCCCGGTGTCCCCCGGCCCGATCGGCAACCACGGCGCCGACTGCACGGCGTCGGTGTGGAACCGCGCGCCGACCCGGTGCGACACCTCGGCGAGCGCGCGCACGTCCTGCACGGTGCCGACCTCGTTCGACGCGTGCGCGATCGAGACGAGCGTGGTGTCCGGACGCAGCGCGTCCGCGAGCACGTCCGGGTCCACGACGCCGTCGCGGTCCACCGGCAGCACGCTCACCTCGAAGCCGTGGTGCCGCTCCAGGTAGTGGCAGCTCTCGAGCACCGCCTCGTGCTCGATCGCGCTCGTGACGACGTGCCGGCCCCGCGGCGACGCGAGCGCGACGCCCTTGACGGCCGTGTTCGCCCCCTCGGTGCCCCCGGTGGTGAAGACGACCTCGGCCGGCCGGCATCCGAGCACCCGGGCCGCAGCCGACCGGGCGTCGGCGAGGCCACGCGCGGCGGCGTCACCCACCCCGTGCGTCGAGGACGGGTTGCCGAACGTGCCGGTCAGGTAGGGCCACATCGCCTCGAGCACCTCGCGGCGGACGGGCGTGGTGGCAGCGCGGTCCAGGTAGAACACGTCAAGCCGAGACGGCGACGTCGAGCCCGAGGTCGAGGGCGCGCGCCGAGTGCGTGAGGGCCCCCACCGAGATGACGTCGACCCCGGTGGCGGCGATCGCGGCGACGGTGTCGAGGTTCACGCCGCCCGACGCCTCGACCAGCGCACGGCCGGCGACGACCGCGATGCCCTCGACGAGCTCGTCCGGGCCGAAGTTGTCGAGCATGATCGTGTCGACACCGGCCGTGACGACCGGTTCGATCTGGTCGACGCGGTCCACCTCGACCTCGAGGTGCACCGTGTGACCGAGCCGCTGCCGGGCGGCCCGCACCGCGTCCCCGATGTCGATGCCGTCCGCGAGGAGCACCGCGAGGTGGTTGTCCTTCGCCATCACGGCGTCCGACAGCGAGGTCCGGTGGTTGCGTCCGCCGCCGCACCGCACCGCGTAGCGCTCGAGGGCGCGGAGCCCGGGCGTCGTCTTCCGGGTGTCGACGATCCGCGCCGAGGTGCCCGCGACGGCCGCGACGTACTCGGCGGTGAGCGTCGCGACGCCGGACATCCGCTGCACGAGGTTGAGCGCGACCCGCTCCGCGCGGAGCACCGAACGCGCCGGTCCGGACACCGTCACGAGGGCGTCCCCGGCGACGAACCGGGTGCCGTCGGCCACGTGCACCTCGGCCCCGATCGTCGGGTCGACCGCGTGCATGACGGCGATGAAGACGCCGCCGCCGCTCAGCACGCCCGGCTCGCGCGCTGCGAGGGTGGCGGTCGCCGTGGCGGCGAGCGGGATGAAGGCCTCGCTGGTGACGTCGCCCCAGGGCGCGTCCTCCTCGAGCGCGGTGTCGATCACGCGACGGAGCGCGTGCGCCGGGATCGTGCCCGGGTCCGGGACGCCGGTGCGGTCGGGGACGGCGGTGGTGACGGTCATGCGGGTACCTCCTGCGGGACGGCTGCGGGTCGGAGGACCCAGCCGTTCGGTCGTGCGGCTCGGGGGTCGGTGTCGGGGTGGTCGGTCCGGGCGTGCGCGCCGCGGGACTCGGTGCGGGCCTCGGCGGCGCGGGCGGTCAGCCGTGCCAGGTCGAGGAGGGCGCGGTCCTCGTGCTCGCGCACGCCGACGGGCGACGGCACGCCGAGGCGGTCGAGGTCGCGTCGGGCGCTCGCGAGGCCGGTCGCGTCGCGGAGGAGCCCGACCCGGTCCGTCATGGCGGACTGCACCGCCCGACGGACGTCCGCCGCGTCGGTGCGGTGATCCGGGCCTCCCGTCCGGTCCTGCCGGGAGGCACGGGTCGCGTCCGCCGCGTCGGCGACGGTCACGACGTCCAGGGTCGCGTCGCCGCGCAGGCGGACCCGGTCGGGTCGGGGCGCGCCGAGCGCGTCCGCTGCGCGGACCGCGAAGACCAGGCCCTCCAGCAGGGAGTTCGAGGCCAGCCGGTTCGCGCCGTGGACCCCGGTGCAGGCGACCTCCCCGATGGCGAGGAGCCCGGGCAGGCTCGTGCGCCCCTCGGCGTCGGTGGCGACACCGCCCATCGCGTAGTGCGCGGCAGGGGCGACCGGAACGCCCTCGCGGGTCCAGTCGAAGCCGGCAGCGCGCGTGGCGGAGGTGAGGCCGGGGAACCGTCGGACCAGGAAGTCCGGGTCGAGGGAGGTCGCGTCGAGGAGCACCGGCTCGCCGTCCTGGTCACGGACGGCGGCGGCGATGCCCCGCGCCACGACGTCGCGCGGCGCGAGCTCGGCGTCCGGGTGGACCCGGAGCATGAAGCGGTCCCCGCGGGCGTCGCGGAGCACGGCGCCCTCGCCGCGGACCGCCTCGGACACGAGCCCGCCGTCCGGCACGGCCAGGCGCGTCGGGTGGAACTGGACGAACTCGAGGTCGGCCATGACCGCGCCGGCGCGCCAGGCCGCCGCCTGCCCGTCCCCCGTCGCGACGAGCGGGTTGGTCGTCTCGCGGTACAGGTGTCCCGCGCCGCCCGAGGCGAGGACGACCGCGTCGGCGTCGAGCCGTCGTGGCTCACCGAGGAGGTCGAGCACGTCCAGGCCGACGACCGCGCCGTCCCGGACCACGAGGTCGACGAGGCAGGTGCGCTCGAGGATCGTGACGTGGCGACGGTGCAGGGCGTCCACGAGGGTCCGTTCGATCGCCGCACCGGTCGCGTCGCCGTCGGCGTGGACGACCCGCCAGCGACCGTGCGCGGCCTCGCGACCACGGGCGAGGTCGTCGCCGTGCCGGTCGAGGCTCGCGGGGTCGGTGGTGCGGTCGAAGGGCACGCCGAGCGCGAGCAGGTCGCGGACACGGGCGGGTCCGTCGGTGCAGAGCACCTCGACGGCACGGGCGTCCGCGCTGCCGGCCGCGGCGACGTGGGTGTCGGCCTGGTGCAGGGCGGCGGAGTCGTCCGCGCCGAGCGCCACGGCCACCCCGCCCTGGGCGTACCGTGTGGCGCCGTCGGTCAGCGTGCCCTTCGTCACGAGGGTGACGTCGTGACGGCTGCTCGCGCGGATCGCGGCGGTGAGCCCGGCGATCCCGGACCCCACGATGACGACGTGCACGACGTGCTCCTTCCGTCCGACGGCTCGGTGGTCAGCCGCGGGGCCTGGCCGCGAGCATGCGCTCGAGGGCGACCTTCGCGTCGGCCTGCACGTCCGCGGGCACGACGATCTCGTTGAGGACCTCGCCGCGCACGAGCGCTTCGAGCACCCAGGCCAGGTAGCCGGGGTGGATCCGGTACATCGTCGAGCACGGGCAGACCACCGGGTCGAGGCAGAAGATCGTGTGCTGCGGGTACTCCGCTGCGAGCCGGTTCACCATGTTGATTTCGGTGCCGATCGCGAAGGTCGTCGGCTCGGTCGCTGCCGCCACGGTCTTCCGGATGAGGTCGGTGCTGCCGGCGTGGTCCGCCGCGTCGACGACCGCCATCGGGCACTCCGGGTGGACGATGACCTGGACACCGGGGTGCTCGCGGCGGGCTTGCTCGATCTGGTCGACCGTGAAGCGCCGGTGCACCGAGCAGAACCCGTGCCAGAGGACCACCCGTGCGTCGAGCAGCGTCTCGACGTCGTTGCCCCCGAGGGCCTTCCTCGGGTTCCACATCGGCATGAGGTCGGTGCTGATGCCCATCGCCTTCGCCGTGTTGCGGCCGAGGTGCTGGTCGGGGAAGAACAGGACGCGCTGCCCGCGCTCGAACGCCCACTCGAGGACGGTCGCGGCGTTGGAGCTCGTGCACACGATGCCGCCGTTCCGTCCGCAGAACGCCTTGAGGTCCGCCGCGGAGTTCATGTAGGTGACGGGGATGACCGGCACGCGACCGTCGGCGTCCGGCTCGGTGCCGTAGACCGCCGTGAGCTCGGCCCAGGCCTGCTCGACACTGTCGATGTCCGCCATGTCGGCCATCGAGCAGCCCGCGGCGAGGTTCGGCAGGATGACCCGCTGGTCGTCGCGCGCGAGGATGTCCGCCGTCTCCGCCATGAAGTGGACGCCGCAGAACACGATCGCCTCGGCGTCGGGCTTCGTCAGCGCGGCGTTGGCGAGCTGGAACGAGTCACCGAGGAAGTCCGCGTGCCGGACGACCTCGTCCCGCTGGTAGAAGTGGCCGAGGACCACGACGCGGTCGCCGAGGGTGGCCTTCGCCCGCTCGATCCGCTCGTGCAGTTCCTCGTCGCTCGCGGTCTTGTACTCGTCGGGGATGCCGCCCTGCCGGGGAGCCCCGGTCGGGATGACGTCGGACATCGACGACCCCGGACCGTAGCCGGGCCGGGAGTCGAAGTCCCACGTCGGCATCGCGAGGTCCGGCGTGCACGTGCTGCCGGCGGCGCCGCCGTTGGAGATGAGCTCGATCGTGGTCGCGATGGACACGGTGGTTCCTATCGGTTCGTTGGCTGCTCGGCCCGCTGCAGTGGACCGTTGTCCGCGTAGGCGAGATCGGGGTTGGAACGGTAGAGCCGGGCCGGACGGTGCCGCCCCCCGCTCGTGGTCTCGTCGGTGGGCAGGACGGCGTCGGTCTTCTCCACCTGCCGCCGGAAGTTCGCGGGGTCGAGCGCACGCCCGAGCACGGCCTCGTACACGCCACGGAGCTCGGCGAGGGTGAAGCGGTCGCCGAGGAACGCCTGCGCGATCCGGGAGTACGACATCTTGTTCCGGAGCCGCCACAGCGCGTACTCGACGATGCGGTCGTGGTCGAACGCCAGCGGCGGGTGCTCGTCTGCGAGGAACCACCGGACGTTCCAGTCGTCGGGGACGACGCTCGCCTCGTCCGGGTGGACGAGGGCCCAGTACACGATCGACACGACCCGACTCGGGGAACGGTCG
The DNA here is from genome assembly GCF_051548005.1 of Curtobacterium flaccumfaciens. Classification (GTDB taxonomy): domain Bacteria; phylum Actinomycetota; class Actinomycetes; order Actinomycetales; family Microbacteriaceae; genus Curtobacterium. Next base: position 16,603 of record NZ_JBPUGH010000035.1, read on the forward strand.
ACGTCCCCGAAGGCGTAGAGCTGCTCGAGGTAGCGCGGCTGCACCTTCGTGGTCTCGCGGAGGCGGGCGGCGGCGGAGTCCTCGAGCCCCTCGTCCGGTCGCACCCACCCGCCCGGGAGCGCCCACGAGCCCTCGTACGGCTCGGCGACGCGGCGCACGAGCGGCATCCAGAGCGCCGGCGCACCGGTGTCGGGGTGCGAGCGCAGTGCCACGATCACGGTCGAGACCGCGACGCGGATGGAGGGCTCAGGAGATAGTGTCATCTTGACTCGAAGTGTTCGGGTTGGGATGACTCTATCACCGGGTTTCACGAGTCGGTAACACCGCCGAAAACTCGTCCGGGGAGCGCACGCCTACGGTGAGTCCATGACGACGGTGACGAGGATGCACGCGGTGGTTTCGGGCACGGTGCAGGGGGTCGGTTTCCGGTACTGGACGGCACGGAAGGCCGACGGGCTCGACCTCGTCGGGTACGCGCGGAACCTGTTCGACGGGACGGTCGAGGTCGAGGCGGAGGGACCGTCGGCCGCGGTCGACCGGCTCATGGACCTGCTGCACAGCGGACCGCCCTCGGCCGAGGTGACCGAGGTGTCGCTCCGCCCGGTCATCCCGCACGGTGACACCGAGGGCTTCGCGATCCTGCACTGAGCGCGGCGCCGGCACGGCGCGCGGTGTGCGACTCGCCGGTGTCGGTCCGAAGCGGAATAATCGAATCCGTTCAGGCGGTTGCCCTGTCTGCGCTCCGGCGCCCCCTCGTCCCGTACGTCGCGATCCACCAGGAGCCCCGCATGACCCAGGCCGTCGATTCCGCACCCCGCACCGGGAGCGTGACGCAGCCGTCCGCGGGCGAGACCCGGCTCGTGATCGGGCTCCTGCTCGTCTCCGCGTTCGTGGTCATCCTCAACGAGACGATCATGGGCGTCGCCCTCCCCCGGCTCATGGACGACCTCGGCATCAGCGCGGCCACCGGTCAGTGGCTGACGACGGGCTTCCTCCTCACGATGGCGGTCGTCATCCCGATCACCGGGTTCCTGCTGCAGCGGTTCAACACGCGGCCGGTGTTCGTCTGGGCGATGAGCCTGTTCTCCGCGGGCACGCTCATCGCGCTCCTCGCCCCGGGCTTCTCGATGCTGCTCGTCGGCCGGATCGTGCAGGCGAGCGGGACGGCGATCATGATGCCGCTCCTCATGACGACGGTGCTCACCCTCGTCGAGCCGGCACACCGCGGGCGCGTGATGGGCAACATCTCGATCGTCATCTCCGTCGCCCCGGCGGTCGGCCCGACGATCTCCGGGCTCATCCTCAACGCGTTCTCGTGGCGCTGGCTGTTCGGCTTCGTGCTCCCGATCGCGATCGCCGCGCTCGTCCTCGGCATGGTCAAGGTCCGCAACGTCTCCACGCCGCGGAAGGCCCCGATCGACGTGCTCTCCGTCGTGCTGTCGGCCTTCGCGTTCGGCGGGCTCGTCTACGGGCTGTCGAGCATCGGCGAGGCCGGGTCGACCGGCCCGCTCGTGCCGATCGTGTCGCTGGCGGTCGGCGTGGTCGCCCTCGCGGTGTTCGTGCTCCGGCAGACCCGCCTGCAGCGCACCGACTCGGCGCTGCTCGACCTCCGGACCTTCCGCACCGCGGGGTTCACCGTCCCGATCGTCGCGATGGTCGTCAGTTTCATGGCGATGTTCGGCACGCTCATCCTGCTGCCCATCTACCTCGAGCGCGTGCTCGGGCTCGAGGTCCTGCAGGTCGGCCTCCTGCTGCTCCCCGGCGGGCTGATCATGGGGCTGCTGTCGCCGGTCGTCGGTCGCGTCTACGACCGCCGCGGCCCGCGGGTGCTGCTCGTCCCCGGCTCGATCATCGTCAGTGCCGTGCTCTGGGCGCTCTCGACCGTCGGCACCGGCACGAGCGTGTGGTTCGTCCTCGGCGCGCACGTCGTCCTGAGCATCGGCCTGGCGCTGACCTTCACGCCGCTCTTCACCTCGGCACTCGGCGGGCTGCCGCCGAAGCTGTACTCGCACGGCAGCGCGGTGCTCGGCACGGCGCAGCAGCTCGCGGGTGCAGCCGGTACGGCGCTCTTCGTGACCCTGCTCACCATCGGGGCAGCGGGTGCGGCGAGCACGGGCGCGGCAGACGTCGCCGCAGCCACCGCGACGGGCGTCCGGACGGCATTCCTCGTCGGGGCGGTGATCTCCCTCGCGGGCATCGTGACCGCGTCGCTCGTCCGTCGCCCGGCGACGCCGGAAGGTGCACCGGCGCCGTCGATGCACTGACGCTCCCCGCGACCACGGGTCCGGCGCATCCGTCACCGGCGACCGACCCCGATCGCACCCCCTCGTGGACATCGCGCCCCGCCACCACGGGGCGCGATGTCCGTCCGGGGGTGCGACCGCCCCGGGCGCGGATCGCCGCGAGCGGATGGTCGTTCGCGCACCCCGGCGGGTGTCGGCCGCGCGTGGCATCGTGAACGCATGCGGTCGACGACGAGCGAGCTGAACTGGTCCGGCACGGTCACCTACACGGCGGAACGCGTCGTCCGACCGACCTCCGTCGCCGAGGCCGCCGAGGTCGTGGCCCGTTCCCCCCGGGTGCACGGACTCGGCACGCGGCACTCGTTCAACGACGTCGCGGACACCACGGGAGTGCTGCTCGACCTCACGGGCGTCCCGACCGAGCTCGTCGTCGATGCTGATGCCCGTACGGCGACGATGGGCGCCGGCACCCGCTACGGACTCGTCGCTCCGGAGATCGACCGCGCCGGGTTCGCGCTGCACAACATGGGGTCCCTCCCGCACATCTCGATCGGCGGGGCGGTCGCGACCGGCACGCACGGCTCCGGCACGACGCTGGGCTCGCTCAGCACGGCCGTCCGCGCCCTCGAGCTGATCGGCCCGGACGGCACCTTGCGCACCGTGCACCGTGACGACCCGGAGTTCGCGGGCACGGTCCTCCACCTCGGCCTGTTCGGCATCGTGACCCGGGTGACGCTCGACCTCCAGCCGACGTACCGCATGCGGCAGGACTCGTACGGACCGATCCCGTGGGACGTGTTCACCGCGCACGTCGCCGAGGTGCACGCCGCCGGCTACTCGGTGTGCTCGTACACGGTGTTCGGCGACGAGATCAGCGACGTGCTCGTGAAGTCCCGCGTGCCCGACGGCGCGACGGACCTCGAGGTCCCGGAGCACCTGCTCGGTGCGCCGAAGCGCCCCGGGACGCCCGGCGACGGCCACCACACCGCGCGGGACGGCTCGGTCGGCCCGTGGTGGGACCGGCTCCCGCACTTCCCCATCGAGTCCGTCCCGAGCGTCGGGTCCGAGGTCCAGAGCGAACACTTCGTCCCACTGCGGCACGCGGCGGCCGCGCTCGACGCGGTCCGCACGATGGCGGACCGCATCCAGCCGCACCTGCACGTCTGCGAGCTCCGCACGATGGCCGCGGACCCGTTCTGGTCGAGCCCGACCCAGGGCGAGGACGTGCTCTGCATCGCCTTCACCTGGAAGAAGCACCCGGCGGAGGTCGCTGCCCTCCTGCCGGACCTCGAGGGCCTGCTCGCCCCCTTCGACGGACGGCCGCACTGGGGGAAGATGAGCTCCCTGGACGGTGCGGCGATCGCCGGGCTGTACCCGCGCCTCCCGGCCGTCCGCGACCTGGTCCGCGCAGCGGACCCGGACCGTGTCTTCGGCTCCGCCTTCGCCGAGCGCGTCCTCGGGGTCTGACGACGGCACGCCGACGGCGGGCCGGACGCCGACGGGCCGGCGCAGCCGGGCGGCCCGTCCCGGCGCCGATCCGCTCCTCACGCCAACGGCGTGACCGTCTTCGTCTCCCCGTCCCAGAAGCGCACGCCGCCCACCTCGAGCACCTCGGGCAGCGGAACCCGTCGCAGTGCCGCGAGCGCCCGCGGCAGGTCGACGTCACGCACGCGCCGGGCGAACGACACGTGCGGGGACCACGCGCCCGGCAACGAGGTGTCGACCCCACCGGGAGCCGCCCGGTGGACGGCCTCGTGGAAGGCGGCGAGCTCGCGGTCGACGACGACGGCACGGACGAGGACGGACCGCTCGGGGCCGGCCGGGAAGAGCAGGACCCCGCCGAGCCGGAGGCCGGTCGGCAGCGTCGCCCCGAACCCGGACGGCACGGGCAGGTCGGGTCCGGCGGCGAGCGTGACGTGCGGCGCGTTCGAGTCCGACAGGTGCCGCCCGAGGCTCGGCAGGTCCTCCGCGATCAGCTCGTCCCAGACGGCACGCACCGCCACGTCCGCGGCCTGGGACAGGACGAGTTCGATGCTCCGCACCCGTCCGAGTGAACCGGACCGCGCTGTCCGACGCCTGTAACACGGCGGAACGCAACTCGCGAGCCCCGCGGGTCACCGGCCACACTCGACGGACGCCGCGGACCACCGCTGCACCGACCACCGCACCGCTCACCCCACGAGGAGCACCATGTCCGCACCTGCACTGCCCCAGAAGCCGAAGGGCAAGCGTCCGATCGGCTGGATCATCGCTGCGGCCGTCGTCGTCGTGGCGATCGTCGTCGCCGTGATCGTCGGTGCGGTCCGCGCCGGCGGCGACGGAGGAGCCGGTGCTGCTGGCGAGGGTGCCGCGAAGACCGTGAAGATCGGTGTCGCTGACAAGGCCCTGCCGTACTGGAAGACCTACACGAAGCTCGCGAAGGACCAGCTGAACGTCACCGTGCAGCTCGTGAACTTCGCCGACTACTCGCTGCCGAACCCGGCGCTCAAGGACGGCCAGGTCGACATCAACCAGTTCCAGCACATCCAGTACCTCGCGGACTACAACACCACCTCGAACGACGACCTCCAGCCCATCGGCTCGACGGCCGTCTACCCGCTGCCGCTCTACGCGACGAAGTACGACAGCGCCTCGGCCCTCCCGGCGGACGCGGAGGTCGCGATCCCGAACGACGCGATCAACCAGGCGCGTGCGCTCCTCGTGCTGCAGGACGCGAAGCTCCTGACGCTGAAGAACGGCGGCACCCCCTTCTCGACGACCGCTGACATCGAGACCCACAAGGTCGACGTGCAGACCCTCGACGCCTCGCAGACCGCGAACGCGCTGCAGCAGGGCTCCGTCGCCGCGGCCGTCGTGAACAACAACTTCGCGACCGCCGCCGGCCTCCCGGTCAAGGACGTCATCTCGAAGGACGACCCGTCGAGCGCCAGCGCAGCCCCGTACGTCAACGTGTTCGCCGTTCGGAAGGCCGACAAGGACGACACGACCTACCTGGCCCTCGCGAAGCTGTTCCAGGACAGCGCGGTGCAGAAGGCGTTCAAGGAGGACTACCCCCAGGCCGTCGCGCGCAACGTGAGCGCGTCGAAGCTGCAGAGCGAGCTCGCGAGCGTCGAGCAGGACGCGAAGGCGGCCAAGCAGTAGTGCCCGCGCTCGTCGAACTCCGCGGCGTCTCGAAGCACTACCGCCGCGCCGACACCGGCGAGACCGTCACCGCGGTCGAGGACGTCTCCCTGGACGTGCACCAGGGCGAGGTCCTCGGGGTGATCGGCTACTCCGGCGCCGGCAAGTCGACGCTCGTCCGGCTCGTCAACGCCTTGGAGCTGCCCAGCTCCGGGACGGTGACGGTCGCCGGACAGGACCTGACGGCGATCCCCGAGCGGGATCGCCGTCAGGCGCGTCGGCGCATCGGGATGATCTTCCAGCAGTTCAACCTGTTCCGCTCCCGCACGATCGCGGGCAACGTCGCGTACCCGCTCAAGGTCGCCGGTGTCGGCAAGCAGGAGCGCGACCGTCGGGTGGCGGAGCTGCTCGACTTCGTCGGGCTGCTCGACCGCGCCTACGCCTACCCGGAGCAGCTCTCCGGAGGGCAGAAGCAGCGCGTCGGCATCGCGCGGGCGCTCGCGTCGAACCCCGAGCTCCTGCTCGCCGACGAGGCCACGAGCGCCCTCGACCCGGACACCACGTCCGAGGTCCTCGGACTGCTCCGGCGGGTGAACCGGGAGCTCGGCGTCACGATCATCGTGATCACGCACGAGATGGACGCCGTCCGTCAGATCGCGGACCGTGTCGCCGTCATGGAGCACGGCCGCGTGGTCGAGGTCGGCGACGTGTACGACGTGTTCTCGAAGCCGCAGACCCCGGCGGCGCAGCGCTTCGTCCGGACCGCGCTGCACGACCGTCCCTCGGCGGAGCAGCTCGGGCGACTCCGCGAGCACCACACCGGTCGGCTCGTCACCGTGCAGATCTCCGACGAGGTCGGCCTGCAGAACCGGATCGACGCCGCGTGGCGGTCGCACGGGGTGACGGCGGAACTCGTCTTCGGCGGGGTCGGGGAGATCCGGGAGCGCCGGATCGGCTCGCTCACCTACGAACTGACGAGCGATGACCCGCACGCGGTCGACGAGGCGGTCCGCGGCCTGCGTGCGAGCGGCATCACGGTGGACGAGGAGGCCGCAGCGTGAACAACACCTTCCAGAGCGTGATCGACACGTTCGACGTCTTCCTCGCCTCGGTGCGCGACACCCTCGTGATGACGATCATCTCGCTCGTCGTCGCCGGTGTGATCGGGCTCGCCCTCGGGCTCGCGCTCTACGCGACCCGACCGGGCAACCTGCTCGGCAACCGGACCGTCCACACCGTCGTCAACGTGGTCGTGAACATCGTCCGGCCGATCCCGTTCGTGATCCTCCTCGCCGCGATCGGCCCGCTCCAGCGCGAGGTCGTCGGCACGACCATCGGCGTCCCCGCGGTGACGTTCGCGATCTCGTTCGCGGCGTCGTTCGCCGTCGCCCGGATCGTGGAGCAGAACCTGCTCGCGGTCGACCCCGGCGTGGTGGAGGCCGCTCGGGCCTCGGGTGCGCACCCGCTGTCGATCCTCCTCACGGTCCTCATCCCGGAGGGGCTCGGGCCGCTCATCCTCGGCTACACGTTCATCTACGTGGGCATCGTCGACATGACGGCGCAGGGCGCGATCGTCGGCGGTGGCGGTCTCGGCGAGTACGCGATCAACTACGGCTCGCAGCGGTACGACTGGTGGGTCGTCTACGTGTCGGTCGCGGCGATCGTGGTCATCGTCCAGCTCGGGCAGTTCCTCGGGAACCGCCTGGCGCGCGCGACCCTGCGTCGCTGACGCGATGGGGGGCGCCGACACGACCCTGCGTCGCTGACGTGGCGGGGGTCGCGGACGCGACCCGGAGCGGACGGGAGGCGCGGTGCCGGCTGGCACCGCGC
>NZ_JBPUGH010000036.1:0-23780 GCF_051548005.1 Curtobacterium flaccumfaciens
GCCGAGGAGGCGCTCGACGCAGCGGACACGCGGCGGCGGGGACTCGACGAGCGGCGTGCGGCGCTCGCGGCCGAGCTGGAGCACCTGGACCGCGACCTCGCCGACCTCGACGACGAGACCGCGCGGCTCCGTGGCACCCGCGACGACGCCGAGGCCGCGAGCGAACGGGCGCGCGCCGAGCTCGACGCCGCGCGCGGGCGTCGGCGGACCTGATCGTGCGACACGCCCGGTCGGCGCCTGGTAGGCTTGGCGACTGACTTCGGCGAGGGCCGCGTACGCGCGGCCGTGATCGACGCAGTGGGAGACCCGGCCCAGTCCTGGGAGCGTTCCTCACGCGTGCACGCGTTCGAGTTGCAACACCACAGACCCCCCGATGCCGGCACCCCGGCGTCGACCACGACACCAGGAGGCAACCATGGCCGACAACACCAAGCTCGCGGCGGAAGTCCGCACCAAGTTCGGCAAGGGCGCGGCCCGCAAGATCCGTGCGAACGACAAGATCCCCGCGGTCGTCTACGGCCACGGCACCGAGCCGAAGCACATCACCCTCCCGGGCCACGAGACGATGCTCATCGTCCGTACCGCCAACGCGATCATCGACCTCGACATCGAGGGCACCGCGCAGCTCGCCCTCGTGAAGGACGTCCAGCGCGACCCGGTGCGCCAGATCATCGAGCACATCGACCTCGTCGTCGTGCGCCGTGGTGAGAAGGTCACCGTCGACGTCCCGGTCGTCGTCGAGGGCGAGTCCTTCTCCGGCACCATCCACGTCCAGGACCTCGCCTCGGTCTCGCTCCTCGTCGAGGCGACGAAGATCCCCGAGCACGTCGTGGTGAGCGTCGAGGGTCTCGAGGACGGCAAGCAGGTCCTCGCCTCCGAGCTCGAACTCCCGGCAGGCGCCGAGCTCGAGACCGACGCCGAGGCGCTCGTCGTCCAGATCGTCACCCCGCGTGCGACCGCCGACGACATCGCCGCCGACGAGGAGGCCGCCGAGGCCGGTGCCGAGGCCGGCGCCGAGGGCGAGGCAGCCGCGTCCGACGAGTCCGAGTCGGACTCCGAGTAAGCACTCCGTCGCGGACATCTCGCCGACGCTGATGGCAGACAACGTGCTCGTCGTGGTCGGGCTCGGGAACCCCGGGCCCGGCTACGCGGGCAACCGCCACAACGTCGGCCAGATGGTCCTCGACGAACTCGCCGCCCGGATGGGCGCGACGTTCAAGAAGCACAAGACGCCGAACCAGGTCGCCGAGGGGCGCCTGGTGCCCGGCGGCCCGAAGCTGGTGCTCGCGAAGCCCGCTTCGTTCATGAACACCTCCGGCGGCCCCGTGTCGTCGGTCCTCGGGTTCTACGGACTCGACGCCCGGTCGCTCGTCGTGGTCCACGACGAGCTCGACCTGCCCTTCGACACGGTGAAGTTGAAGGGCAACGGCGGGCACGGCGGCCACAACGGGCTCCGCGACATCATCAAGGCGACCGGGACCAACGAGTTCGCCCGCGTGCGCATCGGCATCGGCCGTCCCCCTGGGCGACAGGACCCCGCCGACTACGTGCTGCGCGACTTCTCGCCGACGGAGAAGAAGACCCTGCCGAACCTCGTCGCGGACGGCGCCGACGCCGTCGAGGCGATCGCCGACCTCGGCCTGCTCGCCGCCCAGCAGCGGATCCACGCCCCCTCCTGATCCAGTCGGTGATCGCTCCGCGATCACGGCGGTCCCCGAACTGGGGGACTGTGACGTCCCCCACGGTCGGTAGGTTCTGCCCGGGGGTGCCCGACCCCCGACGAACGAGGGGGTCCTCCCGTGGCGCTGCACCGATCCCGGCCGTCCGCCCGACGAGCCCTGCTCCCGGCCGTGGTCGCATCGGCGATCCTGCTCGCGGCGGCGGGGGGCATCGCCGTCGCGGTGGGGCCGGCGACCGCGGCCGGTGCGACCTGGAGACCGGACGCCGTCACGACGGACGCACCCGGAGCGGCGTCGTCGTTCGAGGCGCCGAACGACGTCCGGTACACGCACTCGGGCGCGCTCCTCGTCGCCGACTTCGCCGGGAACGGGGTGCTGCGACGCGACCCCGACGGAACGTGGTCGGTCGTCGCGCCGTTCGGGACCGACGACCGCGCGATGTGGAACCCGTCGGCGCTGACGGAGACCGACCGGGGCACGGTCCTCGTGGCCGAGGCCGGACGTCGGACCGTGGCGGAGCTCGACGGGCAGAACGTCGTGCGGCGCTTCCCGGCGCCCGGCGACCGCGCGGTCAGCGAACTCGCGTCGGCCGGGACGACGCTCTTCGCCGCCGCCCCGGGGAGCGGCTCGCTGTGGGCCACGGACACGGACACGGACGCGGGACGGTGGTCGTCCGTCGCCGGTCCCTGGGGCGACCCGTCAGGTGTCGCGGTGTCGCCCGACGGCAGCACACTGACCGTGTCGGACCAGTCGACCGACACCGTGTGGCAGGTCGATCGTGCAACGGGAGCCGTCTCGTCGCTCGGCAGCCCCGGTGACGATCCCGCCCGGGTGCGGCTGCGTGGTGTGGCGGTGCTCGAGGACGGGTCGGTCGTGGTGGCGGACAACGGTGGAGGCCGGGTGTTCGTCCGGCAGGACGGCGTCTGGAGCGTGGCGTTCTCGGGCGCTCCGGACGGCTCACCGTTGGTGAACCCCACGGGTGTCTCCGTCGGACCGGGCGGCCGGATCGCGGTCGCGGACTACAACCAGCGTCGGGTCGTGGAGGCCGCGCGGGTCGGGGGAGCGGAGCCGGTGCCCGGGGCGAGCGAGTCGCTTGGAGCGGAGGCCACCGCAGGGCCGACGGGCGAGCCGTCCGCTGCGGCGACGAGCGTGCCGACGTCCGCTCCGACGGTCGAGCCCACGACCGGGTCGACGCCCTCGAACTCACCGACGGCGAGCCCGTCCGCACCCGCATCCGGGCGGCCCACACCGGCACCGGGCGACCCCGCTCCGGAGCCGACGGCATCGACCGGTCCCGCCTCGACGCCAGAGCCCTCCGCTCCGACCACCCCTGCCCCGGAGCCGTCGGCGGTGCCCGCGGGGTCGAACCCGCCCGCGGACGCCGGCGACGACGCCGACGCCGACACCGGCGGTGGATCCGCGACCGGTGCTCACCCGGGAGCCGGAACCGGCAGCGGCGCCGACGCCGCAGCCGGGGACCCCGCGGCACCGGCCACCTCGTCCCGCCGCGTGCTCGCGACCACCGGCGCCGGGCCGGTCGGTCTCCTGGCACTGGCCGCGGTGCTCGCGATCACGGCCGGAGTCCTGGTCCGCCGATCCACGCGGCCGAGCGGACGCCAGCGCTGACGGGAGCCGGGCGCCCGGGTGCCCGCTCGCCCGCTCGGCCGCTCGGCCGCTCGCCAGGCGTGCCGCGTCTCGAGGTCACGTTCGCCGCCCGCGCACGTCCGCCCGTCTGTCGGAGGCCGCCGGTACCATGTCCTGAGTGACGATCTCGGGCATCATCCCTGCGCTCTCGCGCGCCTCCGCGTTCGATCGCGTGCTGCGCGCCGCACCTCGTGACGCCGACTTCTCGGTCGTCGACGGCCTGCGCGTCCCCCTCCTGGCCGCCCTGCTGGCCGAGCGGAACGGCCCCCAGTGCGTCTTCGTCATCACCGCCACCGGGCGTGAAGCCGAAGCCGTGCGCGAGGCGGTCGGCAGCTACGTCCCCGACGCTGACGTCCTCGAGTTCCCCGCGTGGGAGACCCTGCCGCACGAGCGGCTCAGCCCGAGCGCGCAGACCGTCGGCACCCGGATCGCGACGCTCCGGAAGCTCGCCGCGTGGCAGGACGCCCTGGCAGCCGAGCGTCGGACGACCGTGGTCGTCGCGAGCGTCCGTGCCGCGCTGCAGCCGATCGCCGGCAACCTCACCGCGCTCGCCCCGGTCGTGTTGCGGACCGAGTCCCGCGGCAACGACCTCGGTGCGATCGCCTCCCAGCTCGTCGACCTCGCGTACGCCCGGGTCGACCTCGTCACCCGTCGTGGTGAGTTCGCCGTGCGCGGTGGCATCCTCGACGTGTTCCCGCCGACCGCCGACCACCCGGTGCGCGTCGACTTCTTCGGCGACGAGATCGAGGCGATCAAGGCCTTCTCCGTCGCCGACCAGCGCACGACCGACGACGACCTCGGTCAGGTCGAGCTCACGGCGTCCCGTGAACTCCTGCTCTCCGACGACGTCCGGCAGCGGGCGCGCGAGATGCTGCACGAGTTCCCGAACCTGTCGCAGATGCTCGCGAAGATCGCCGAGGGCATCCCGGTCGAGGGCATGGAGTCCCTCGCGCCCGCGCTCGTGCAGGACCTCGTGCCGGTCACGAGCTACCTGCCGGACGACGCGACGATCGCGGTGTTCTCGCCCGAGCGTGTGAGCGGCCGGGCGCACAGCCTCGCCGAGACGAACACGGAGTTCCTCCAGGCAGCGTGGAGCGCCGCCGTCGCGGGAGCCCAGGCACCGATCGACCTCGACGCCGGCAACTTCCTCACGGTGCAGCAGCTCAAGAACGGCCGCGGGCAGCGCACGTGGTGGACGGTCTCGCCGTTCGACTCCGGCCTCGACGAAGGCGACGAGCAGCGCGTGCTCACCGACGCGGAAGCCGCCGCCGAGGCGGGGGAGTACATCCGCGTCCGCGCCGAGGCGATCCCCGCGTTCGCGGGCAGCGCCGACGGTGCGATCGCGCACGTCAAGCAGCTGACCAACGACGGGTGGGCTGTCGTGGTGACCGCCCAGGGCAAGGGGCTGGTCGAACGGGCGGTGCAGGTCCTCGCCGACGCCGGGGTCGCAGCCCGTGCCGAAGCCCTCACCGCGCCTCCCGAGCCGGGTGTCGCCATCGTGACCACGGCGACCGTCGAGCACGGCTTCGCCACCCCCGATCCGCGCATCGCGGTCCTCAGCGAGGCGGAGTTCTACGGCCGCAGCGTGCAGCAGGGCGCCCGCACGGTGAAGAAGCTCGCGGGCCGACGCAAGAACGTCGTCGACCCGCTCCAGCTCAAGGCGGGTGACGTCGTCGTGCACGCCACCCACGGCATCGGCAAGTTCGTCGAGCTCGTCTCACGCGAGGTCAGCTCCGGCGGCCGCAACGCCGTGAAGACCCAGCGGGAGTACCTCGTCCTCGAGTACGCGCCGTCGAAGCGCGGTTACCCGGGCGACAAGCTCTTCGTGCCGACCGACCAGCTCGACCAGCTCTCCCGGTACGTCGGCGGCGAGAGCCCGACCCTGTCGAAGATGGGCGGCTCGGACTGGGCGGCCGCCAAGTCGAAGGCGCGCAAGGCCGTCCGCGACATCGCCGTCGACCTCGTGAAGCTGTACTCGGCGCGCATGGCGTCCAAGGGACACGCGTTCGGCCCGGACACCCCCTGGCAGCGCGAGTTGGAAGAGGCGTTCCCGTTCGCGGAGACCGCCGACCAGCTGACCACGATCGACGAGATCAAGCGCGACATGGAGCGTCCGATCCCGATGGACCGCCTGCTCTCCGGCGACGTCGGCTACGGCAAGACCGAGGTCGCGATCCGCGCCGCGTTCAAGGCCGTGCAGGACGGCAAGCAGGTCGCCGTGCTCGTCCCGACGACCCTGCTCGTCCGCCAGCACATGGAGACGTTCCAGGAGCGCTTCGCCGGCTTCCCCGTCCACCTCCGCGCACTCAGCCGATTCCAGTCCGAGAAGGAGTCGAAGGAGACGATCGCGGGCCTCGCCGACGGCACCGTCGACATCGTCATCGGCACGCACCGGATCCTGTCCCAGAGCATCCAGTTCAAGGACGTCGGCCTGGTCATCATCGACGAGGAGCAGCGGTTCGGCGTCGAGCACAAGGACCAACTCAAGAAGCTCAAGACGAACGTCGACGTCCTCGCGATGTCGGCGACGCCGATCCCGCGCTCCCTCGAGATGGCCGTCACGGGCATCCGCGAGATGTCCACGCTCGCGACCCCGCCGGAGGACCGCCACCCGATCCTCACGTTCGTCGGCCCGCAGTCCGACCTGCAGGTCGCCGCGGCGATCCGACGCGAGCTCCTCCGCGAGGGCCAGGTGTTCTACGTGCACAACCGCGTGAAGGACATCCAGTCGGTCGCGGCGCACCTCGCCGAGATCGTGCCCGACGCCCGGATCGCCGTGGCGCACGGGCAGATGTCCGAGGGCACCCTCGAGCAGGTGATGGTCGACTTCTGGGAGCGTCGCTTCGACGTCCTCGTGTCCACCACCATCGTCGAGACCGGGCTCGACATCGCGAACGCGAACACCCTCATCATCGACAAGGCGGACAAGTACGGCCTGTCGCAGCTGCACCAGCTGCGCGGCCGGGTCGGTCGCGGCCGGGAGCGCGGTTACGCGTACTTCCTCTACGACGCCGACAAGCCGCTGTCCGAGACCGCGCAGGACCGCCTCGAGACCATCGCGGCGAACAACGAGCTCGGCGCGGGCATGCAGGTCGCGATGAAGGACCTCGAGATCCGCGGAGCCGGCAACCTGCTCGGTGGGGAGCAGTCGGGGCACATCGCGGGTGTCGGCTTCGACCTGTACCTCCGTATGATCGGCGAGGCCGTCTCCCAGTTCCGGGGGGACGTCGCCGAGGGCCAGACGGAGCTCCGGCTCGAGATCCCGGTCGACGCCCACATCCCGGAGGACTACGTCGAGTCCGAGCGCCTCCGGCTCGAGGCGTACCAGAAGCTCTCCGCGGCCTCCGCCCCGACGGCGCAGCCCGAGGCGATCGACATGGTCCTCGACGAGCTCACGGACCGCTACGGCCAGCCCCCGCAGGCGGTCCTCACGCTGGTCGAGGTGTCCCGGCTCCGGCGCATGGCGCAGCAGGTCGGTCTGTCCGACGTCGTCGTCATGGGGTCGAACCTCCGCGTCGCGGGCAAGGAGCTCGCGGACTCGGCACAGGTGCGGCTGAAGCGGATGTTCCCGGGCGCCCGGTGGTTCCCGCAGCAGAACGCGACGAGCATCCCGATGCCGCGTCCGCACGGCGAGGCCCTGCCGGACGGCGCGCTCATCGAGTGGGTGGAGGGCATCCTCACCGCGGTGTACGGCGCGTCGAAGGCGCCGGCCGAGACGGCCGCGTAGGGCGCGGAGACCGCCGGGAGGCGCGTGGCGGATCCGCCACGTGGCTCCCGTCGGTCGCGCCGCCGGTCTGGAGACGCGTGGCGGGCGGGCGCCGTGCCTCCTGTCCGGCTCGTCGTCGGTCTGGAGGCGCGTGGCGGGCGTGCGCCGTGTCTTCGGTCGGGCTCGTCGTCGGTCTGGAGGCGCGTGGCGGGCGTGCGCCGTGCCTCCTGTCCGACTCGTCGTTGCGGAACGACGTGACCGTCGTCGTGCGACGACGGCGACGTCGCCTGTTGCGCGGGACGGTACTCGGCGTGTGCAACGAACGACGCGGCCGCTGTCGGGTGACAGCGGCCGCGTCGTTCCGCGGCGGAGGTCGGCCGGCGCCGCAGTACTCCTCCGTGGTGCGCTACTCCGTGGCCTCGACTTCGGACAGCTCACGCCGTGCTCGGTCCCGGCGCGCACGCAGCGAGACCACGACCGCGGAGGCGACCATCGCGATGCCCGAACCCACGAGGACTGCGAGGACGCCCTCGTCGAGGATCTCCTCGTTGCGGGCGAAGGCGAGCTCGTTCATGAGGAGCGACACCGTGAACCCGATGCCACCGAGCACCGACACCGTCATGATCGACCCGAAGGACAGCGTCGACCGGCCCGGAGCCCGGAAGATCCGCGTCGCGATCGAGCCGAAGACCGTGATGCCGATCACCTTGCCCACCGGCAGCGCGAGCACCACGGCCCAGAACGTCGGCGAGAGCTCTGCGAGCCCGACGTCGGGGATGACGACGGCCGCCGAGGCGAACGCGAAGACGGGCAGGACGAGGCCGTTCGACCACGGCTCGACCCGCTCGTACACGGTGTGGCCCGAGGGGCGTGGCAGCAAGAGGCCGAGCGCGACGCCGGCGATCGTCGCGTGCACGCCCGAGTGGTACGTGAGCCACCATGCCAGCAGGCCGAGCACGACCATCGCGGCGACGAGCAGTCCGCGACCGCCGTCGGTGCGCTGCAGCCGTCGGCCGAGCAGCCAGAAGACCGCGAGGACGACGACCGCTCCGGCCATCGCGAGGAAGTCGGTGTCGTGCGCGAAGACCACGGCGATGATGACGATCGCGATGAGGTCGTCGAGCACCGCCAGCGCCAGCAGGAAGACCCGGATCGTGGAGGGCAGCCCGCGACCGAACATCGCCAGCAGGCCGAGGGCGAAGGCGATGTCCGTCGCTGTGGGGATCGGCCAGCCGTGCTGGTACTGCGTACCGGCCGTGACCGCCAGGTAGATCCCGGCGGGGACGACCACACCCCCGACCGCCGCGATCGCCGGGATCACCGCCGTCTTCGGGTTCGAGAGCTCGCCGGCGACGAGCTCCTGCTTCAGCTCGATGGCCACCAGCAGGAAGAAGACCGCGAGGAGGCCGTCACTGATCCAGTGCGAGAGGGACAGGTCGAGGCCGACGGCACCCCACGGCGAGTGGGCGTCGAGCGCCCGCTCGAGACCGGCTCCGAGGGGGGAGTTGGCGACGACGAGGCCGAGGACGGCTGCGGTGAGCAGGGCGATCGCGCTGAAACGGGGGGAACGGAGGAGTGCGGACATGGAGCTCCGGTTCGTGGGGTCGGTGAACGGTCCGTCGACCAGACTTCCCGACACGCCTCCTCCAGGCTACCGGAGGGCGCTGACACCGGCTGCCCGGCCTCGTGCGAGCATGACGGCATGAGTGCCCTCACCGACCTCGAGGCCGTCGTCGACCGTCTGCTCGCTCCGGAGGGTGGGTGCGTCTGGAACCGGGAGCAGACGCACGCCTCGCTCGCGCGGTACGCGGTCGAGGAGGTCTACGAACTCGTCGACGCCATCGACGACGCGGACGAGACCGAGATCCGCGAGGAACTGGGTGACGTGCTGTACCAAGTGGTCCTGCACGCCGGCCTCGCCGGGACGTTCGACCTCGAGGACGTGGCCGCCGGCGTGCGGGACAAGATGATCCGTCGGCACCCCCACGTGTTCGGTGCCGAGCGGGCGGACACGGTGGCCGAGGTCGAGCGCGTCTGGCGTGCAGCGAAGGCAGCGGAGAAGGCCTCGCGGCGGAGTGCGCTCGACGGTGTCCCGCGGGCGATGCCGCCGCTCGAGCGTGCGGTGAAGTTGTTGGAGCGGTCGGAGGGGCGGGACGGTGCGGACCCGGTCGCGCTGCTCGCGTCCCTCGGTCCCGGTGGCGCGGGGAGTCCCGGGACGGTCGCAGGCGACGGTGCCCGTCCGTCCGACGGCCCCGCGGTCGCCGGTTCGTCCGGCGCTTCCGGCACTTCTGGGGCGGCGACGGTGCCGGGGGAGATCGCCGGGTCGGCGCGGGTCGACCTCGGGTGGGGGATCGACGTGCTGCACGCGGTGGCGGGTGCCCGTGCGGACGGCATCGACCCGATCGCCAGTCTGCGTGCCGCCGTCACTGCGCTCGAGGCCGAGGGGCGTGCGGCCGGGGTCTGACCGGGCGGACGCGGCGGCAGGTGTCGGGCGGTGCGTCGGTGCTGGGGCGTTCGGTGCGAGGTTTTCCACACCGTGCGGTGTCGGTTCCTCGCACTGGGTGGACAACCTCGCACCGGAGCACGGCGGGCCGTAGCGGCGGCCTGCCGAGTCCCCGGTACCGGGTGACGGCAGTGTTCGCGCACCCACGCCGGCAGGGTCATCGGCGAGGAAGGCCGACGGCGTCGCACCCGGCGACGGACGCAGCGGTGCGTGAACCGTCCGGCGCCGCTGCGCGATGGACGAAGAGAGAGCGGGCGTCCTCCCAACCCGAAAAAAGGAGGACGCCCGCGAGCGGGCCGTGCGCACCGACAGGGACACCGGCACGGACGGGGGACCCCGCTCACCGCGGGGCACACTGCAGCACGTTGCCCTCGCGATCGGTTCGCCGGTGGATCAGGCACCTGCGAACCGAAGTGGTGCGTTCACAATATCAGCGGACAGTGGCTCACGCAAACCGGCGCGGCCGTTCTGGCAGGATTGCCGCATGGCGACGACCGTGACGGCACCCCGTGGCATGCGTGACTTCCTCCCGGCGGACAAGGCGCGACGGGAGCACGTGCTCGGGGTCGTCCGGAGCGTGTACGCGCGGCACGGGTTCGACGAGATCGAGACCCCGGTGGTCGAGGACGCCGCACGACTCCACTCCGGCCTCGGCGGCGACAACGAGAAGCTCGCGTTCGCCGTGATGAAGCGGGGCCTGAGCGTCGAGGACCTCCGGACGGCCGACGCACCGCTCGACCTCGCCGACCTCGGGCTGCGGTTCGACCTGACGGTGCCGCTCGCACGGTTCTACGCCTCGCACCGCGCCGAGCTGCCGACGGTCTTCCGCTCCGTGCAGATCGCGCCGGTCTGGCGCGCCGAGCGGCCGCAGAAGGGGCGCTACCGGCAGTTCGTCCAGTGCGACATCGACATCCTCGGCGAGTCCGGACAGCTCGCCGAGATCGAACTCATCCGCGCGACGACGGACGCGCTCGACGCCCTCGGCGTCTCCGGGACGTCGATCCGCATCAACGACCGCCGCATCCTGCTGGCGCTGCTCGCATCGTGGGGGATCACCGACGCTGCCGAAGCGGACCGTGCCCTCATCACGATCGACAAGCTCGACAAGATCGGTCCCGACGGCGTCGCGGCGGAGCTCCGCGAGACCACGGGGTCCGTCCTGCCCGGGCTGGAGGACACCATCCGCGCGCTCGAGTCGGCGGACTGGGAGTCCGTCGAGGGAGCGGCGTGGCTCGACGGGGAGGCGTTCGGCGAACTCCGCGCGCTGCGTCGGGCGCTCGACGGTGTGGACCTCCGGTTCGACCCGACCCTGGTGCGGGGCATGGGGTACTACACGGGGACCATCTTCGAGGTCGCGCACCCCGACTTCGGGTACAGCCTCGGCGGTGGTGGTCGCTACGACGGCATGATCGGGCGTTTCCTCGGTCAGGACGTCCCGGCGGTCGGCTTCTCGCTCGGGTTCGAGCGGCTCGTCGACCTCGTCACGCTGCCGGACGTCGAGTCCGCGGACGCGGTCGTGCTCCTCTACGACAAGGACGTTGACCCGGCGCGGCTGGCGGCGCTCAAGACCGAGGCGCTCGGGTCGCACCAGCGCGTCCGACTCGAGAAGCGGATGAAGAACACGAAGAACCAGCTCGCAGCGCTCGAGGCGCAGGGCTTCGGCGCGTTCGCGTCGGTCCGCGCCGACACGACCTCGCTCGACGGGGTCGAGTTCCGGCCGTTCGGCTGACCGTCGCGAGCTGTGCGCCGTGGCGCGTTCTCCACAGCACGCGACACGTGGGGCGTCGCGTCCACCGCACGTCGGTAGGATCGGACCCGCAATCACCACAACCGAACTCGTAGGGAGTACCCCGTGGCCCAGATCGATGCCGTAGGCGCACGCGAAGTCCTCGATTCCCGAGGCAACCCGACGGTCGAGGTCGAGGTCCTCCTCGACGACGGCGTCGTTTCGCGCGCGCTCGTCCCGTCCGGTGCCTCCACCGGTGCGTTCGAGGCGTACGAGCTCCGTGACGGCGACGAGTCCCGCTACGGCGGCAAGGGCGTCCTCAAGGCCGTCGACGCCGTCCTCGACGAGATCGGCCCGGCGCTCGAGGGCTTCGACGCCACCGACCAGCGCCTCGTCGACGCCGCGCTCATCGAGCTCGACGGCACCGAGAACAAGTCCCGCCTGGGCGCGAACGCGATCCTCGGTGCGTCGCTCGCCGTCGCACGTGCCGCCGCCGACTCGGCCGACCTGCCCCTGTTCCGCTACCTCGGCGGTCCGAACGCGCACACGCTGCCGGTCCCGCTCATGAACGTCGTCAACGGTGGCGCGCACGCCGACACCAACGTCGACATCCAGGAGTTCTTCCTCGTGCCCTACGGTGCCGAGTCGTTCTCCGAGGCGCTCCGCTGGGGTGTCGAGACGTACCACGCCCTCAAGGGCGAGCTGAAGAAGCAGGGTCTCGCGACCGGTCTCGGCGACGAGGGCGGTTTCGCGCCCGAGCTGGCGTCGAACCGTGCAGCGCTCGACTTCCTGCTCGCCGCCATCGAGAAGGCCGGCTTCACCCCGGGCAAGGACATCGCGCTCGGCCTCGACGTCGCCGCGACCGAGTTCTTCCAGGACGGCAAGTACGCGTTCGAGGGCAAGCAGCTCTCGAGCGAGGAGTTCACCGGCTACTTCGCCGACCTGGTCGCGAACTACCCGCTCGTCACCATCGAGGACGCCCTGGCCGAGGACGACTGGGAGGGCTGGAAGCACCTCACGGCCGAGCTCGGCTCGAAGCTCCAGCTCGTGGGCGACGACCTGTACGTCACGAACCCGAAGCGTCTGCAGCGGGGCATCGACGAGCAGGCCGGCAACTCGATCCTGGTCAAGGTGAACCAGATCGGCACGCTCACCGAGACGCTCGACGCGGTGTCGCTCGCGCACCGCCACGGCATGACCGCGATCCTCTCGCACCGTTCGGGCGAGACCGAGGACACCACCATCGCGGACATCGCGGTGGCGGTCGACGGCGGCCAGATCAAGACCGGTGCGCCAGCCCGCTCGGATCGCGTCGCGAAGTACAACCAGCTGCTCCGCATCGAGGAGGAGCTGGGCGACGCGGCGGTCTACGCCGGACGTTCGGCCTTCCCGCGCGCGGCGGCCCTGTAACACGACGGGCCCGAACCGGCCCGGTGCACGAGACGCCGTCCTCCTCGCGGAGGGCGGCGTCTCGTCGTGTCGGGCCCGGAGCCGTGTCGGGCCCGCAGCCGTGTCGGGCCCGCAGCCGCGGCGCCGTGGAGGGGACCGGGAGGCGGGCCGTGGCGGTCCGCCGGGGGCGAGCCGTGCCTCCAGGCCGACGCTGGGAGGCGGGCCGTGGCGGTCCGGCGGGGGCGAACCGTGCCTCCAGGCCGGACGCTGGGAGGCTGCCCGACGCCCGCGTGCCGGGCCCGACCACGTGGACGCAGCGGGTTATCGTCGGGTCGTGCCCAGCCAGAAGCCCCGCGTCCGCCGCGTCCCGGTGGCGATGCCGCACGCCGGCGCGGCCGCACACCAGCCCTGGTACCGCTCGATCCGGTTCTCCGGCTTCAGCCTGCTCATGCTCGCGATCATCGTGTTGTTCGTGGTCGTGCTCGCCCCCTCGCTCCGCACGCTCATCCAGCAGCAGGAGCAGATCGCGCAGCAGCAGCAGCAGGTCGCGGCGCAGAAGGACGACGTGGCGCAGAAGAAGCAGGACGTCGCACGGTGGGACGACCCGGCCTACATCGAGGCGCAGGCGCGCGACCGCCTGCTCTACGTCTACCCGGGCGAGGAGAGCTACCTCGTGATGGGCAGCGACAGCACGAAGCGCTCCGGCCGTCCCGAGACGGACTCCGGCACGCCGGTCAGCTCGACCGTGCAGACCCCGAAGGTGGACTGGGTCCAGGCGATGCTGTCCTCGGTCCTCAAGTCCGGGCTCAGCGACGAGAGCAGCAAGAAGCTCGTGGCACCCGACGTCTCCGGCACCGGCGACACGAAGTAGGACGACGCGCAGGACTCGGGTAGGCTCACGTACCCGTGACGACCCCTCCCTTCGACCCGCCCACCGAGCACGACGTCCGCGTCGTGTCGGCGCAGCTCGGGCGACCGGCTCGCGACGTCATCGGGATCGCGGCACGCTGCGTCTGTGGGAACCCCACGGTCGTGTCCACGAAGCCCCGGCTGTCGAACGGCACCCCGTTCCCGACGCTGTACTACCTGTGCCACCCCGCGGCCACCGCTGCGGTCAGCACCCTCGAGGCCACCCAGGTCATGCCGGAACTGGCAGCCCTGCTCGAGGACCCGGACGTCGCGCAGCAGTACCGTGCCGCCCACGAGTCCTACCTGGCCGATCGTGAGTCGATCGAGCACGTCGAGGAGATCGACGGCATCACCGCCGGTGGCATGCCCACCCGCGTGAAGTGCCTGCACGCCCTCGTCGGCCACGCCCTCGCCGCCGGACCCGGCGTCAACCCCATCGGCGACCTCGCGCTCGAGCGCGCGGACTGGTCGCCCTCCCGGTGTGAGTGCCGGGCGTATGATGAGGCTGCAGACGCCGGAGTCGGGGCGGGTGGCGGCGAACTCTGACCAGCCTCCCGGCAAACCACCCCACTCCAAGGAGATCATCCCCCGTGCCCAAGATCCTCGTCGTCGGCGGCGGTTACGCCGGTTTCTACACCGCCTGGAAGCTCGAGAAGCACCTGCGTCAGGGTGAAGCCGAGGTCGTCATGGTCGACCCGCTCCCGTACATGACGTACCAGCCGTTCCTGCCCGAGGTCGCCGCCGGCTCGATCGAGCCGCGGCACGCGGTCGTCTCCCACCGTCGTCACCTCAAGAAGACGCGGGTCGTCACGGCGAAGGTCACGAAGGTCGACCACGCCACGAAGACCGCGACGATCACCCCCTCCGAGGGTGACGCGTGGGAGGAGACCTACGACCAGATCGTCATGACCGCCGGTGCCGTCTCGCGCACCTTCCCGATCCCGGGCGTCGCGGACGAGGCGATCGGCCTCAAGACGATCGAGGAAGCCGCGGCCATCCGCGACAAGATCCTCGTCAACTTCCACAAGGCGGCGAACCTGCCGGCCGGCCCCGAGCGTGACCGCCTGCTGACCGTCGTCGTCGTCGGCGGTGGCTTCGCCGGCATCGAGGTGTTCGCCGAGCTCCGCTCGTTCGTCTCCGACCTGCTCAAGAGCTACCCGCAGCTGTCCTTCGACGACACGCACTTCCACCTCGTCGAGGCGATGGGCCGCATCATGCCCGAGGTGTCGCTCGAGACCTCGCACTGGGTGCTGGAGAACCTCGCGTCCCGCGGGGCGACGGTCCACCTCGAGACGCAGCTCGCATCGGCCGAGGGCGGCGTCTGCCAGCTCAAGGCGAAGGACGAGTCGATCCAGACGATCCCGTCCGACCTCATCATCTGGACCGCCGGCGTCATGGCGAACCCGATGGTCAAGGGCACCGACTTCCCGCTCGAGCAGCGCGGCCGCATCCGCGTGCAGCCCGACCTCCGCGTGGTCGACGACAACGGCGTGATCGCCGACGCGTGGGCGTGCGGTGACGTCGCGGCCGTGCCGGACCTCACGGGCGGCGGCGTCGGTGGCTTCTGCGTGCCGAACGCCCAGCACGCGGTCCGTCAGGCGAAGCAACTCGCGAAGAACCTCGTCGCGGTCATCCGGGGCGAGGCCACGACCGACTACAAGCACGAGAACCTCGGCGCCGTGGCGGGCCTCGGTCTCGGCATCGGTGTGTTCCAGTCCGGCAAGTTCGCGATGAAGGGCTTCCTCGCCTGGGGCGCGCACCGTGGTTACCACGGCCTCGCGATGCCGTCGTGGGAGCGCAAGTGGCGCGTCATCGGCGACTGGGTGGGCGGCTTCTTCCTCGGCCGCGACATCGCGTCGCTCGACGACCGCGAAACCCCGCGCGCTGCGTTCGAGTCGTTCGCGACGCGGCCGAAGCCGGCCGTCGAGGCTCCGGCCCCGGCCGCTGCCGCCGCTCCGGCTGCCGCCGCTCAGGCCCCGGAGGAGGGCAAGCCCGCCGACGCCGCCGGCCCCGCGTACGCGACGCCCGCCGAGGACGTCTCCAAGGAGGCCGAGCCGGTGAAGGCCGAGGCATCCGCCGAGGCGAAGTAGGCACCAGCACCACCACGGACGGCGGTCACCCCACGGGGTGGCCGCCGTCCGGCGTTCCGGGAGGCAGCGGCTCGGTAGGCTGTTGCGGCCCGCCCCCGTGGCCCAACCGGTAGAGGCACGCGACTTAAAATCGCCGAGTTGTGGGTTCGAGTCCCACCGGGGGTACGCACAGGGTGACCGACACCCGACTTACAATCGCCGAGTTGTGGGTTCGAGTCCCACCGGGGGTACGCGCAGCCGCGCCGAGTCTCGGCGCGACCGCCCCGAGACTCGCGGTGAGCGACAAGTCTCGCGGTCGAGCGCACGAGACTCGTCGCTGAGCACGAGACTCGGCCCAACCGTGCCGCCCGACCGCCCCGCCGCCCCACACCGCCCCACGCGCCAGCTACGATCGACACTCGTGGTCGGACTCGGAAGCGCCATCGCCCAGCTGCGCAACACCCTCCGCCGCCCCGAACCGCACGTCGAGGTGATCGACGGCGAAGCGGTCCCGGTCGGCATGCTCCTCGGCACCCTCGGGGCGCTCCTCCTCGACGCCGGCAGCTCGGTCACCGACGTCCGCTCGGCACTCGAGAAGGCCCGCGACGCCGCCGGCATCGGCCCCGAGCTCGCGGTGGGCGTCCTCCCCGCGCTGGTGATCGTCAGCGAGACCGCCACCGGTGCCGCGACCATCGTGAACGCCGAGGGCATCGAGCTCTCCGCACGGCAGTCCGCCCGGGCGAACCGCATCGTCCTCGGACTCGAGAGCGGCTCGATCGGCCTCGCCGAGATCCCGGCCCGTGTCCGCGCCATCCGCGCGAGCACCCGGCTGCCCGCCCCGCTCCCGTGGATCCTCGGCAACGCGCTGACGTCGGCCGGCCTCGCGGTCGTGTTCCGCTGCCCGTGGTGGGCGGTCCTCCTCGCCCTCGGCGTCGGCGCCCTCGTCGGCGTGATCGGCATCGTGCTCCGGCGCTTCCGCGAGGCCCTCGCGATCGTGCCGTTCCTCGCGGCCTTCGTCTCGACGTCGATCGTCGGCCTCGTCGCGGCGGGGACGGGGTTCGGCCACGTGCCGTTGTTCGCGGTGTGCGCCCCGGTCGCGGTGTTCGTCCCGGGAGCACTGATCACCAACGCCCTGCTCGAACTCACCGCTGCCGACATCGTCACGGGGTCGTCCCGACTCGTGCAGGGCATCATCATGCTCGGCTTCATGGCCGCGGGCATCGCCGCCGGGAGCGCGTTGACGGGCCTGCACGTCGACCCGTCGTCGGCGGCGCTCGTCGGCGAGGTCGCCGGCGTCGGCACCGACCGCGGCGGGTGGGAGGCCGTCCCGCCCTACTGGGTCTCGTGGGTCGCGGTCGTGCTCCTCGCCGTCGGACTCGGACTCGTCTTCCAGTCCGGCTGGCGGCTGACCCTGGTGTCGGTGGTCGTCATGACGTCGGCCTACGGCCTCCTCACCGGGATCACCCCACTGGGTGGCAGCGTGGTCGCGACGGGCGCGACTGCCGCGCTCCTGTTCGTCGCGACCCGCGTCCTCGAACGCATCGTCCCCGTGATCCCCGCGAACGTGTCGTTCTTCCCCGCGTTCCTCCTGCTCGTCCCGGGCACGGTCGGTCTGGTCGCCGTCGCGACCCTGTCCCCGGTGGCGCTCGCCACCCCGCTCGCGACCTTCGTCAGCCTCTGCGTCGGCACGAAGATCGGCGGACTGCTGCCCGGTCTGTTCCGGCGGAACGCGCCGCACCGCGGCCAGGTCTGACCCACCGGCCTGGAGGCTCGGGTCGGGCCCGCACCGCGCCTCCCGGCCGGTGGGTGGCGAGCGCGCGCCGGGGGCGACCCGTCGGTGCTGCCTCCGCAGGGTGGCTCGCCCGTCAGGGCGCGATCAGTCGGCCTGCCGCCTGGTCCTCCGCCGCGGCCGCCTTCGCGAGGTAGTGCACCTTCTTGCCGGTGGCGTTGTAGGGGAGCTCGCTCACGAAGCGGTAGCGGCGGGGGCGCTTGTACCGGGCGAGACCCGGGTGGCCCGCGGTCCAGTCCTCGAGGACGGCTGCGGCCTCGGTGTCGTCCTCCGGCAGCCGGCCCGGGGCACGGACGACCAACGCGGTGACGACCTCGCCCCACTGCTCGTCCGGGACGCCGACCACGATCGAGTCCGCGACGCCGGGGTGCTCCTGCAGGGCGGCCTCGACCTGCACCGGGTGGACGTTCTCGCCGCCGGAGATGATCATGTCGTCCTTGCGCCCGACGATCGTCACGCGCTCGTGCTCGTCCCACGTCGCGAGGTCGCCCGGGTAGAACCAGCCGTTCGCGAACTTCTCGGCCTCGAGACCCGGGTTCCGGTACGAGTACCCGGACTTGACGGTGCGGACGGCGAACTCGCCGATCTCGGTGCCGTCCTTGGCGACGGTGTCGGTCGGGTCGGCGAGGCGGTCCTCGTGGACGCGCACGACCGCGATGTCGTCGTCGGTGCTCGCGCGACCCGTGGAGCCCGCGCCGTCGGGGAAGTCCTCGGGGCGGAGGAACGTGTTCCAGAAGGTCTCGGTCGTGCCGTAGCCGTTGAAGATCCGAGGCGACAGCAGCTCCTGGTAGCGCAGCGCCGCAGCCCGGTCGAGCGGAGCGCCCATCGTCACGATGCCGTGCAGGCTCGACAGGTCGCGGGGCCGTGCCTCCTGTGCGTTCGCGAGCCCGACGAGGTTCGGGGGAGCGCCGATGAGGAACGTCAGCCGCTCGGACTCCACGAGGTCGAGGACCCGTTCGGGGTCGAAGTGCCGCAGCGTGGTGAGCTCGGCGCCGACGTAGAACACCGGGTTCGGGCCACCCGAGTACAGGCCGCCGCGGTGGAACAGCGGCGACATGTTGAGCGTCTTGTCGAACGGGCTGAGCGGGAAGTGCATGATGACGTCGTGCGCGCTGAGCACCTCGACGAGGCTCGGCAGCGGGACGGGCTTCGGGCGTCCGGTCGTGCCGCTCGTCCAGAGTCGCGTCGTCTCGGCGTAGGTGTTCCGCGGCTCGGTGGCGGCGAGTTCCTCGGCCGAGACCGGGTCCGCTGCCAGGAGTTCCGCGAACTCGTCGTGGTCGCCACCGACGGTCAGGACGTGCGCGGGGCGGTGGTCGGACGTCTCGAGGGCCCGCGCGACCTCGGCGGAGCGTGCGGCGTCGTGCAGGAGGACGACGGGAGCGGAGTCCTCGATGATGAACGCGACCTCGTCGGGCGCGAGCCGGAAGTTCGTCGGCGAGAACACCGCTCCGATCCGGTGGCACGCGAGGTAGACGATCGCGAACTCCGGGCTGTTGAAGAGCTCCACCATCACGACCGACCCCGGGCCGGCGCCGTGCCGGACGAGCCACCCTCCGACCCGGTCGACGGCGTCGCCGAGCTCGGCGTACGTCCAGGAGCGGTCGGTGTCCGGGTCGCGGAGGGCCGGTCGGCCGGCGAAGCGGTGCCTGTTCCGGGCGAAGCCGTTCGCGTACGTGTAGCTGCCCTCGAACACCTCGCGGAAGCGTGTGGCGTCGTAGTCGGATCGGGTGTCGGTCATGGTCGCTCCCTCCGGGCGTCCTCCCGCGGGCGCTCACCGATCGTCAGCGTAGTGGCGGCGCTGTGGCCGTGCTCGGAGCGGCCTCGACGCCGCGGGCGAGCCGGGGTCGGCACCGTCACCGACTGGTCCTCGTCGCCGTGGCCGGGTGGGGGTCGTCGCCGTGGCCGAGCGGGGGCCGGCACCGTGCCGGACCCTGCCCCGTCCGTGCGACTCAGACGTCGGGGGCGGCGGCGGACCGTGTCCAGAGGCGGGCGACCAGGCCGGCGGCGACGCACAGCATGACGGCGACCGCCCAGGTGATCGGAGCGACGTGCGTCCCCGCGGAGCCCGAGTAGACGGCGGCGGTGAGCGCGGCGGCCACGGAGGCGATCGCCGCGTACCGGCCACGGGCCTCGGCGAGGAGGACCGCGCCGACCGAACCGGTGAACGGCAGCAGCGAGACCACCACCGCCCCGAGACCGCCGACGCACAGCGTGATCGCGACGTCCGACACGAACGACGTCCAGGCGCCGTCACGGGTCGCGATGCTGTGCACACCCCACCCCGCGACCGCGAGCACGAGGAACCCGACCGATCGCCACGTGGCGCTCCCGACCCGCCCGACGACGTCCGACCCGAGCCGCATCGGACCCGTACCGAGGTCCGCGCGCCCCGTCGGGACGAGGACGACCCCGACGACGAGTGCGGGGGAGAGGTCGCCTGCCCGGGTGAGCGCGCACGCGACCAGCGCGGCCAGGACGAGCACGGGGGAGACCCGGAACCCGACCAGGTGCCGGTCGCGACCGGCCGCCCACCGGGTGGTCAGCACGAGCGCCGCCGTCAGGAGCGCCGAGCCGAGTGCGATCGCGACCGCGAGCCGGACGTAGCGGGCCTCCAGCGAGATCCCGGTACCGAGCACGGTGCAGAGCGTCGCGATCGTCACCGAGGACACGATCGACACCCACGTCGGCAGGGTGTCCTCGGCGCGCGAACGAGCCCGCGGGAGGTTGCGGCCGAGCAGCGCGGCGAACGGTGAACGGATCCGCCCGCGGACCACGCCGGCGACCATCGCGAGCGGCACGAGGACGAGGACGAGGAACCCGGCGGCGACGGCGGTGGCGACGAGCACGGTCCGCCACGAGAACACCGACTGGATCGTCGGGACGGCCTGGTCGTAGGCGGTCCGGGCACTCCAGTCGCCGGCCGGTCCCGACCAGTCGAGTCCGCCGGTACGCGCACCCGTTCCGCCCGCGTGCGTCCCGCTGCCCGTCGTGCCCCCGGCGCCGGACCCGGTACCGCCGCCCACCGTCCACCCGGTGCCCGGCCCGCCTCCGGTCGCGGTCCCCGTTCCCGTCCCCGGGGAACCGGTGTGCGGGCCGGCCGCGCCGGAGCGCGACGGACCGGAGGTGCCCGTGGTGCTGCCGGTCGTGCTCGGGTCGGAGCCCGAGGTCGACGGCGTCGCCGAGGACGCGGCGACGAGGACGCGGACCGCGGACGACGACCGCGAGGTGTTGCCCGCGGCGTCGCGCTGCACGGCGGAGAGGATCTGCCACCCGGGTGAGATCGACGTGCCCGACACGGAGCACGCCCAGTCGCCGTCGGCGTCGACCGTGGTGATGCAGACCGGAGCACGGCCGACCGAGACCGTCACCACGGCTCGGGGTTCGCCGGTCCCGGTGACCCGGATCGGCTGCGTCCGGATGCGGTCGGTGCCGCGTGGCTCCACGATCCGGGGCGCCGCGGGAGCGGTCCGGTCGAGGGTGATCGTGCGGGGCGACGACGCGGCGCTGCGGAGGTCCGACCGGTAGCCGGTCGCCGTGCTGCCCGTCTGGGTCCCGACGAGCGTGAGCGTGCCGTCCCGGACCGCGCGGGGCAGCGACACGACCCAGCGGCCGTCCGCTCCGACTGTCGCGTCCCACTCGCCGGTCGAACCCGACGCGCTGAGGGCCACGGTCGCACCGGGGTGCCCGTCGCCCGCGATGGTCCCGGTCGAGGTGCTCCGGGTCGCGAGCGTCGGCGGGGTCACCACGTCGGACGAGGGCGTGGCGGCGGATCCGAGCGACGGTGCCGTCCGGTCGGTCACGGTGAAGACCTGCGCCGGACCGGACACGACGGTGCCGAGGCACGACCACGCCCCGTCGCGCTGCACCTGGGTCGAGCAGGTCGCGGTGGATCCGGAGGCCACCCGGAGCGTGTGACCGGGAGTGCCCCGCCCGTGGAAGCGCGCAGTGCCCGTGGTGATGTCGCCAGGGTCGGCGATGGTCGGGGCGACCGGAGGCGTGGTGGTCGGCGGGTTCGTGGGGGTCGGGTGGCCGAACACCGGACCGGTCGGGCTGTCGGAGGGGTCCGGGGTCGCGCCGGGCAGGAACCCGTCGTCCGCGCC
Source organism: Curtobacterium flaccumfaciens (assembly GCF_051548005.1). Classification (GTDB taxonomy): domain Bacteria; phylum Actinomycetota; class Actinomycetes; order Actinomycetales; family Microbacteriaceae; genus Curtobacterium. The sequence continues at coordinate 21,515 of NZ_JBPUGH010000036.1, forward strand.
GCCGTCGTCGGCCGACGCGTCCGAGGACCCGGCGGTCGGCGCAGTGGAGGAGGCGCTCGCGGCCTCGGCAGCGAGGTCCGGCGTGGCGGTGGTGGGCGCCGTGTCCGTCGCGGCTGTGGTGGAGCTCGCGGCGCTGGTCGGGTCGGCAGCGGCGCTCGTGGTGGCGCTCGTCTGGTCGGTGGCGGCGCTCGCCGTCGGCACGGAGCCGAGACCGACGGCGCCGAGACCGACCATGACCGCGGCGAGGACGACCCCGGCGAGCAGTGTCGCGCCGGTCGGCCGGACCCCTGTCGGGCGCTGCCGAGGTGGGCACTGCTGCACCAGGCGCCCGCGCACCCGCGTCTGGGGTCGACGGACGGGACCGTCGCCCCCGACGGCCCACTCGTCCACGTGCTCCCCGGGCGTGTTCACCGGCTCCATCCCACGCGAAGTCGGCCTCCACGTCAATCCGCCGCGCGGACGATCCGACCGGCGCGGTCACACCCCGAGCGTCCGGTGTGTACGACTCGGGAATCGCCCGTGAACCACTGGGCGGGACGAGAGAGCGTCCTGAGCGTCGGTAGACTCTGCGATGGTCCGCGCGGCCGCTGCACGACCGTTCCGGCCGTCCCCGCCGCCCGGTCCAGCCGACCGCGGTCACCGCGCGGTTCCCGACGCGCAAAGGAGTACGCCCGCATGGACACCGGACTCGTCACGACGTTGATCGTCGTCGGAGTGGTCGTCGTCGTCCTCGTGGTGGTCGGGATCTACCTCTGGGTGACGTACAACTCCCTCGTGACGCTGAAGGTCCGCGTCGACGAGGCCTGGAGCGACATTTCGGTGCAGCTCAAGCGTCGGGCCGACCTCATCCCGACGATCGTCGACACCGTGAAGGGGTACGCCGCGCACGAGAAAGCCGTGTTCACCGACGTGACACAGGCCCGGGCGGAGACGCTCAGCGCCGGAGACGCCAGCGCTGCCTCGGCTGCCGAAGGACACATGCAGAAGGCCCTCAAGAGCGTGTTCGCCGTGGCCGAGGGCTACCCGCAGCTCCAGTCGAGCCAGAACTTCCTCCAGCTGCAGACCGAGCTGGTCGACACCGAGGACAAGATCCAGTCCGCGCGGCGCTTCTACAACGGTGGCGTCCGCGAGCTGAACACGAAGATCCGCGTCTTCCCGAACTCGGCGTTCGCGAAGAACCGCGGCTTCACCGAGGCGGCGTTCTTCGAGACCGCGGAGCCGGCCGCCATCGCCGAGCCGCCGCGCGTCCAGTTCTGACCGTCCTGCCCGACCGCACGCCGTGTACCGCGCGATCGCGCAGAACAAGCGCAACACCGTCCTGATCGTCCTCGCGTTCCTGCTGCTCGTGGGTGCGTTGGGCTTCCTCGGCGGGTACCTCGCCGGCAACGTCTCGATCGGGGTGATCGTCCTCCTCGTGGCGATCGGCTACGCCGTCCTGCAGTACTTCACGGCCGCGCGGCAGGCCACCGCGATCGCCGGGGCCGTCGAGATCGACCGCACCAGCGCGCCGAGGCTCTGGCGAACGGTCGAGAACCTCGCGATCACGACCGGGATGCCGATGCCCCGCGTCTACGTCGTCGACGACCCGTCGCCGAACGCGTTCGCGACCGGGCGGGACCCCGAGCACGCCGTCGTCGCCGCCACGACGGGGCTGCTCGCGATCATGGACGACCAGGAGCTCCAGGGCGTGATGGCCCACGAGCTCGGGCACGTCCGGAACTACGACATCCGGGTGTCCACGATGGTGTTCGGCTTGGTCGTCGCCGTCGGGCTCATCGCGGACGTGCTGCTCCGGATCTCGATCTTCAGCGGACTGAGCGGGCGGGGCCGCAACGACAACAACGGTGGGAACAACCCGATCCTGCTCATCGCGGGGCTCGTGGCGGTCATCGTCGCGCCGATCGCGGCCGTGGCCGTGCAGGCGGCGGTGTCGCGGCAGCGCGAGTACCTCGCGGACGCCACGGGCGCGATGACGACCCGGCACCCCGAGGGTCTCGCCCGAGCGCTCGAGAAGCTCGGCGCGTACGGGCGGCCGATGCGCACGCAGAACTCGTCGATGGCGCACCTGTGGATCGCGGACCCGATGCGTCCGGGCGTGATGGACCGGCTGTTCTCGACGCACCCGCCGCTGGCCGACCGCATCGCGCGGCTGCGCGGCAGCCTCGACCGGTTCTGACAGCGCGAGCGCGCGGCGATGCGGGACGCGTCGCAGCGGACGCGCGCCCCGCGCCCTTCGCCCCTGCGTCCCGCGCACCGCGCCCTGCGC
>NZ_JBPUGH010000037.1:0-23599 GCF_051548005.1 Curtobacterium flaccumfaciens
GCGTCAGCCCGCCCTGCAGGTGCTGCTCGGGCGCCCAACGGACCTCGCCGTAGACGACGCCGTCGGCGACGAGGTCCTCGACGAACTCCTTCGCGACCCGGTGCAGCTGCGGCGCGGTCTGCATCACCGAGGTGGTGACGTCGAAGGTCTTCAGGTACTCGACGAGCGAGCCCGAGTTCGACTGGTCGGCGAACCACTCACCGAGCGCCCCGGCGTCGGTGGTCGGCAGCGCCACGCCCGCCTCTCCGGCAAGGTCGACGATCGTCGCCGGCCGGAGCCCGCCGTCGAGGTGGTCGTGCAACGACACCTTCGGCAGGTCGTTGATGACCGCTCCGGCGTCGGGCAGGCGGTAGGTCGTGGCGTCGGCGCTCATGCGCTCCAGGCTATCGGTGGTCACCGACCCTGCGCCGTCACCTGTGCACAACAGACGGACGAACGGGCTGGAGGCTCTCCACACCCTGGCAGAGAGCCCCCGACCGAGCAGATGGTCGGCGCGACGGCGCGGTCAGCCCGCGATGCGCTCCCGCACGATCGGCCCGCGGACGGCCGCGGAGGAGCCCGACGACCCGATCGACCACGCACCCTCGAGCGACTCGAGCGCCCGGTCGAAGCGCTCCGGCTCGTCGGTGTGCAGCGTCCAGAGCGGCTGCCCCGCGGTCACGGTGTCGCCCGGCTTGACGTGCAGCTCGATGCCGGCACCCGCCTGCACGGGGTCCTGCGCGCGGGCACGACCGGCGCCGAGGCGCCAGGCCGCGACGCCGAACGGCAGCGCCTCCTGCGAGACGAGCACGCCCGACTCCGGTGCGGTGACGACGTGCTGCTCACGGGCGACCGGCAGCGTGGCCGACGGGTCGCCGCCCTGCGCCGCGATCATCCGACGCCAGGTGTCCATCGCCCGCCCGTCGGTGAGCGCGGCGGCCGGATCGGCGTCCGGCAGCCCGGCGAGGGTGAGCATCTCGGTCGCCAGCGCGACGGTGAGCTCCACGACGTCGGCCGGACCCCCGCCCGCCAGCACCTCGACGGACTCACGGACCTCGAGCGCATTGCCGATCGTCAGCCCGAGCGGGACCTCCATGTCGGTCAGGAGCGCCGAGGTCTTCACCCCCGCGTCGTTCCCGAGGTCGACCATCGTCTGCGCCAGCTCGCGCGACGCCTCGTACGAGGGCATGAACGCGCCGGACCCGAACTTCACGTCGAGCACGAGCGCGCCCGTGCCCTCGGCGATCTTCTTCGACATGATGCTCGACGCGATGAGCGGGATGCACTCCACGGTCCCGGTGGTGTCGCGCAGGGCGTAGAGCTTCTTGTCCGCGGGTGCCAGGCCGGAGCCGGCGGCGCAGATGACGGCCCCGACGTCGGACAGGATCGAGAGCATGCGGTCGTTCGACAGCGCCGCCTGCCATCCCGGGATCGACTCGAGCTTGTCGAGCGTCCCACCCGTGTGCCCGAGGCCCCGGCCGGACAGCTGCGGCACCGCGACGCCGAACGACGCCACGAGGGGCGCGAGCGGCAGGGTGATCTTGTCGCCGACCCCGCCCGTGGAGTGCTTGTCGACGGTCGTCTTGCCGAGGGCGTCGAACGACATCCGCTCCCCCGACGCGATCATCGCGAGCGTGAGGTCCTTGATCTCCCGACGTTCCATGCCGTTCAGGAAGATCGCCATCGCGAGGGCCGCCATCTGCGGGTCCTCGACGTAGCCGCGCGTGTACGCGTCGACGAGCCAGTCGATCTCGGCGGTGGCGAGGGCGTCGCCGGAACGCTTCGTACGGATGAGGTCGACGGTGTCGAAGGGCTCGACGGCCATGTCAGTGCTCCTGCTGGTAGGTGACGAGCGTCCGCGGCCCGAACGCGTCGGGGAGGACCTCGTCGATGGTGCGGATGCCGGAGACGGTCTCGAGGAGCATGCCCTCGGCCGAGTGCTCGAACAACAGCTGCCGGCAGCGGCCGCACGGCATGAGGGTCGCCCCGTCGCCGTCCACGCATGTGAACGCGACGAGCTTGCCGCCGCCGGTCATGTGCAGCTGCGAGACGAGCGAGCACTCGGCGCAGAGCGTCACGCCGTACGACGCGTTCTCCACGTTGCAGCCGGAGACGACGCGGCCGTCGTCGGTGAGCGCCGCGGCGCCCACCGGGAACGACGAGTACGGCGCGTAGGCGTGCCGCATCGCGGCCGTGGCCGCGTCCCGCAGGACGCTCCAGTCGACGTCCGCGGACTCGGGACCGGCCGGGAGGCCCGTGGCGGCGTCCGCCCCGTCGGCCGGGGCGACCGCCTGGTCGCCGGAGGGGTTCGTGTCGGTCATGTGCCGTGCCTCCAGGCCGTCAGCTCTTGATGTAGGGCTTGCCCGCCGCGGCGGGGCCGCGCACCTGCCCGACCAGGCCGGCGACCGCGAGGATCGTGACCACGTAGGGCAGCATGAGCAGGAACTCGCTCGGGACGGGTGACCCCTGCACGACGCTCAGGGCGTTCTGCAGGTTCGACGCGAAGCCGAAGAGCAGGGCCGCGAGGGTCGCCCGGATCGGGTCCCAGCGGCCGAAGATGACGGCGGCGAGGGCGATGTAGCCGGCGCCGGCGGTCATGTCCTTCGTGAAGCCGCCCACGGCGTCGAGCGTGAAGTACGCACCGCCGAGACCGGCGATCGCACCGGCGAGCGACACGTTCCAGAACCGGGTGCGGTTGACGTTGATGCCGACCGTGTCCGCGGCCTGCGGGTGCTCGCCGACCGAGCGGAGGCGGAGGCCCCAGCGGGTCTTGAACAGGCAGAACGTGACGACCGCCACCGCGACGTACGCGAGGTACACCACGACGGTCTGCTCGAAGAAGATCGGGCCGATGATCGGGATCTGGTGCAGCAGCGGGATCTCGAGCTTCGGGAAGCGCAGACCGACGTTGAGCGTGGACTCGTTCGGCGAGAGCACCTGCGAGTAGAGGAAGCCGGTGAGCCCGGAGACGAACGCGTTGATGACGACACCGACGATGACCTGGTCGACGAGGTACTTGATGCTGAACGCCGCGAGGATGAACGACACCAGGACGCCCGCGACGACCGCGCCGACGAGGCCGGCCCAGGGGGTGCCCGTGACGGACGCCACGAGGGCCGAGGTGAACGCACCCGCGAGGAACTGGCCCTCGATGGCGATGTTCACGACGCCGACACGCTCGGAGATGACGCCGCCGAGGGCACCGAACACCAGCGGGACGCTCAGCCCGAGCGCACCGACGAGCATGCCCGGGATCGTGATCGAGTCGCCCGCGACGGCCCACGCCAGGAAGCCCACGACGAAGACGATCGCGAACAGCGCGGTCACCCAGAGGCGGACCCGACGGTTCGCACGTGTCTCGACGACCGCGTAGACGGTCGCGAGGGCGAGGAGCACGATGACGACGACGCCGGTCGCCGTGGACGGCAGCGGCAGGTTCGGCAGCGCGAAGAAGTCGCCCTTCGAGGACAGCCGGAAGGTCGCGGTGCCGGGTCGGTGCGCGACGCCGAACAGCAGCAGCGCGATCACGGTGAAGACGCCGTACCCGATCGCCGTCTTCCAGCTGCGGGTGGTCTCGAGGTCGCGGCCCTGGGCGGGCAGTGCGGGGACCGCGGTGGGGGTCATGGTGCTCACGCGGCGACCGCCTTCTTGCTCTGCTTGGTGCGGGTTCGGCGGCGGGCGCCCGGCTGCGGGATCCGGAAGATCGCGCGGACGAGCGGCGGGGCCGCGATGAAGAGGACGATGAGGGCCTGGATGACGCCGACGATGTCGATCGGGATGCCGTTCGCGGCCTGCATCGCGTAGCCGCCGTTCTTCAGCACGCCGAAGAGGATCGCGGCCCAGAAGACCCCCCACGGCTTCGAGCGCCCGAGGAGCGCGACCGTGATGGCGTCGAAGCCGATGCCGGCGTCGATGTTCGAGGTGAAGCCGCTCGTGACCGCGCCCTGCACCTGGTACGCACCCGCGATGCCGACGAGCGCACCCGAGATGAGCATGACCCAGACGGTGAGCGAGGGGACGCTCATGCCGGCCACCCGGGCGGCACGGGGGTTCTCACCGATCGTGCGGAACCGGAAGCCGAGTGACGACTTGTTGAGCAGCCACCACACGACGACGACCGCGATGATCGCCACGACGAACCCGAGGTCGATGCCGTAGCGCGGGCCGAACAGCTGCGGGAGCACCGAGCTGTCCTTCATGGCGGGCGAGATCGGGTTCGGGCTTCCCTTCGCCTGCAGCAGGCCCGGCGTGCGGAGCATGTAGCTGACGAGGTAGAGCCCGACGTAGTTCAGCATGATCGTCAGGACGACCTCGTTGGCGCCGGTGCGGGCCTTGAGGAGCCCGACGATGCCGCCCCAGACCGCGCCGCCGACGATGCCGGCGATGATCGTCAGCGGGATGTGCACGATCGCGGGCAGGTCGAAGGAGAACCCGACCCATCCGGCGGCAGCGGCGCCCATGAGGATCTGCCCCTGGCCGCCGATGTTGAACAGGCCGGCGCGGAACGACACCGCGATGCCGAGCCCGGCGGCGATCAGCGGGACGGCGTAGTCGAGCGAGCGGGTGATCGGGACGATGGCCTGCGCGAACGAGCTCGCACCGAAGTTGACGACCGAGCCCTGGAAGAGCGAGGCGTAGGCGCCGCCCACCGACGAGCCGATCGCCTGGAACGTGTCGGACGGGCGGGCGAAGAAGTACCCGGCGGCCGCACGGACGTTCTCGTCCGTGACGGCGATGAGGATGCCGCACGCCACGAGGGCGAGGACCACGGCGAGGACGGTGACGAGCACCGACCCGTTGACGATGCCCTGGAGCGCGGTGCTCCAGCGGTCGCCACCGCCGGCGCGACGCTCGGAGTCGGCGGCGGAGTCGGTCATGAGGTGGGGCGTCGCCGCCTCCTCCTGCAGACGGTCGTCGGTGACCGCCGCTCCGGGCTGCGCGCCGTCGTCGGGCTGCGTGCTGCGCGCGCTGGCCTCGGGCTGCGTGCGGCGTGCGCTGTTGTCGGGTGGCGTGGTGCTCACGCTGCCAGCTCCGTTCCTTCGGGCAGTTCGCCTGCCATCATGAGGCCGAGGACGTCTCGGGGGGTGTCCGCGGGAACGATGCCGACGATCGCGCCGCGGTACATCACGGCGATCCGGTCGGCGAGCGCCACGACCTCGTCGAGCTCCGTGGAGACGACGATGACCGGGACGCCGGTGTCGCGTGTCGCGACGATGCGCTTGTGCACGAACTCGATCGAGCCGACGTCGATGCCGCGCGTGGGCTGCGCGGCGACGAAGAGCCGGAGCTCGCGGCTGAGCTCGCGGGCGAGGACGATCTTCTGCTGGTTGCCGCCCGACAGCCGCCCCGCCGCGGTGGTGCGCGACGGCGTGCGGATGTCGAACTCGGCGATCTTCTCGTCGGCGAACGTGTCGCGCTCCGCACTGCGGATCGTGCCGGCGCGGACGAACTCGGTGTGGTCGGCGCGGTCGAGCATGAGGTTCTCCGCGATGGTGAACTCGCCGACGAGGCCGTCCTCCTTGCGGTCCTCGGGCACGAAGCCGACGCCCGCGTCGAGGATCTGCTTGACGGTGCGGCCCGTGAGCTCGGCACCGTCGAGCGTGACGTGCCCGGCGTGCACGGGCTCGAGTCCGAGGAGCGCCTCGGTGAGCTCGGTCTGCCCGTTGCCCTGGACCCCGGCGATCGCGAGGATCTCGCCGCGACGCACCGTGAACGAGACGTCGTCGACGAGCACGACGCCGGACGGGTCCGTGACCGTGAGGTGGTCGACGACGAGGGCGTCCTCGCCCCCGGTCGCCGGCGCCTTGTCGACGACGAGCGACACGGCACGACCGACCATGAGCGCGGCGAGCTCGTTGTTCGTCGCGGTGGGCGATGCCTCGCCGACGACCTTGCCGAGTCGGATGACGGTGATGCGGTCTGCCACCTCGCGGACCTCACGGAGCTTGTGCGTGATGAACACGATCGCGGTGCCGGCCTCGCGGAGCTGCCGCATGATCGCCATCAGCTCGTCGGTCTCCTGCGGGGTGAGCACGGCGGTCGGCTCGTCGAACACGAGCACCTTCGCGTCACGCGAGAGCGCCTTGATGATCTCGACGCGCTGCTGCACGCCGACGGGGAGGTCCTCGACCTTGGCGTCGGGGTCGACGTCGAAACCGAACCGGTCGGAGATCTCCTTGACCCGTGCCCGCGCGCCGGCGAGGTCGAGCCGGCCGCCGAACGTGGTCTGCTCCTGGCCGAGCATGACGTTCTCGGCGACGGTGAAGACGGGGACGAGCATGAAGTGCTGGTGCACCATGCCGATGCCGGCGCGCATGGCGTCGCCGGGGCCGTCGAAGTCCTGGACGGCGTCGTCCAGGAGGATCTCGCCCTCGTCGGCCTGGTAGAGGCCGTACAGGACGTTCATCAGGGTGGACTTGCCGGCACCGTTCTCACCGAGGAGGCAGTGGACCTCTCCCGGCTCGACGGTGAGCGAGATGTGGTCGTTGGCGACCAGCGATCCGAACCGCTTGGTGATGCCGCGGAGTTCGAGCTTCATGTCTGTGCTGCGCAGTTCCTCGTGTCGGGGCACGGGAATGCGGGCGAGGGATCGCTCCCCCGCCCGCATCCGTGGTGTTACTTGACGGTCGCTTCGGTCTTGACCGTGATCGAGCCGTCGATGATGCCGGACTTGATCTTGTCGAGTTCGCCCTCGAGGCCGCTGTCGACCTTGGAGGCGAAGTCGTGGAACGGCGCGATGCCGACGCCCTCGTTCTTCAGGGTGCCGACGTACGGCGTGCTCGAGAAGTCACCCTTGGCGGCCTGCTCGACGACGTCGCGCGTCGCGGGGCGCATGCCCTTCTCGACGGACGTGAACGCGATGTCCTTGTAGCGGGGGTCGGCCTCGTAGAGGTCGCTGTCCGCGCCGATCAGGACGGAGCCGTTGTTCGCGTCCTTGATGGCCTCTGCCGCCGACTGGTAGATCGGGCCACCGACGGGCAGGATGACGTCGGCGTCCTGGTCGAGGAGCGTCTGCGCGACGGCCTTGGCCTGCGTGCCGGCCTCGAAGCCACCGGTGAAGGAGCCCTTCTGGCTGTCGACGTCCCAGCCGACGACCTTGACGTCCTTCTTCTTCTGCTCGTTGAAGTACTTCACGCCGTCCGCGAAGCCGTCCATGAAGATGGTGACGGTCGGGATCTGCATGCCGCCGAAGGTGCCGACGACGCCGGTCTTCGAGTACGACGCCGCCGCGTAGCCGGCGAGGAACGCCGCCTGCGAGGTGTCGAACGTGATCGGCTTGACGTTCTTGGCCGTGATCGAGTTGTCGTCGATGATCGCGAAGTCGGTGTCGGGGTTCGCGGCGGCCTGCTTCTTCGTCGCGTCGGCGAGGTTGAAGCCGACGGTGACGATGAGCTTGCAGTTCTGGTTGATCAGCTGCTCGATGTTCGAGTCGTAGACCGTCGAGTCCTTGGACTCCGCCGACTTGTACGTCGCGCCGAGTTCCTTGGCGGCGTCCTGCAGACCCTCGTAGCCGAGCTGGTTGAAGGACTTGTCGTCGAAGCCGCCGGAGTCGGAGACCATGCAGGGACGGAAGTCGGTCTTCTTGGCCGAGGCGTTGTCGGACGGGGCAGCGGAGCAGCCGGCGAGCACGGCGACCGTGCCGACCAGGGCGAGGCCGCTGAGCGCGATCTTGCGGGTGCGGGATGACACTTGGGTGATTCCTCCGGGGGCGTTGGCCCGGAGCTGTGGTTCCGGGCGATCGTGGCGACAGTACACGACAGTCCGACCGGTACAGAACCCCTCCGATGCGGGCCTGCGAACGGTAACGGGATCGCGACCGCGCGGAAACGTGCCCGTAACGCGGGGCCCAGTGTCCGAGCCCCGTCAAGCGCTTTTCGTGGTGGAGCGCTACAGGACGTCGCCGCGGCCGCTGATCTTCAGTGCGTCCACCACACCCTTGACCCGCTGGGCGTTCTCGCTCGTGGTCACGAGCAGGGCGTCCGGGGTGTCCACGACGACGATGTCCTCGACCCCGATGAGCGAGATCAGGCGCTGGCTGTGGGCGACGACGATGCCGCTCGACGAGTCCGCCAGGATGCGGGCGCCGTCGCCGAGCACGGCGAGGTTGTTCGCCCGACCGCCGGCCTGCAGCTTGGAGAGGGACGCGAAGTCGCCCACGTCGTCCCAGTCGAAGTCGCCGGGCACGACGGCCATCCGACCGGCGGCCGCGGCGGGCTCGGCGACGGTGTAGTCGATGGCGATCTTCTCGAGACCGGGCCAGATCGCATCGACGACCGCGCCGCGCGACGAGGTGTCCCACGCGGCGGCGAGCTCCTCGAGTCCAGCGAGGAGTTCGGGCTTCGTCCGGCCGATCTCGTCGAGGAGCACGTCGGCGCGGGCGATGAACATGCCGGCGTTCCAGAGGTAGTTTCCCTCCTCCAGGTAGCCACGGGCGGTGTCGAGGTCGGGCTTCTCGACGAAGGACTCCACGGCGTGCACGGTCGAGGCGCCCTCGACGTCGAGTGCCTGGCCGTCGGCGTGGATGTACCCGAAGCCGATCGCCGGCTCGGTGGGGGTGATGCCGATCGTCGTCACGTAGCCGGCGCGGGCGGCGGCGACCGCCTCGCGCACCGAGCGCCGGAAGCCACGCGCGTCGCCGATCACGTGGTCGGCGGCGAACGACCCGATCACGACGTCCGGCTCGCGGCGACGGAGGATCGCGGCGGCGAGACCGATCGCGGCCGTGGAGTCCTTCGGCTCGCTCTCGAGGACGACGTTGTGGTCCTCGACGCCCGGCAGCTGCGACTCGACCGCTGCTCGGTGCGCCCGGCCCGTGACGACCATGATCCGCTGGTCGCCGGCGAGGGGTGCGAGGCGGTCCCAGGTCTGGCGCAGCAACGACGTCCCGGAGCCGGTCAGGTCGTGCAGGAACTTCGGCGCGTCCGCGCGCGACAGGGGCCAGAGCCGCGAACCGATGCCGCCGGCGGGGATGATCGCGTAGAAGTCGCTGAGCTCGTCGGTCACCCGCTCACCGTACCGGTCCGTCGCGTCGCTCCCTGGACGACGACCGCACGTTTCCCGCATGCGCGCTCCCGCAACCCGGCACGACCTGTTCACCCCCACCGTGTCCGCCGTTCACACGGCCCGCACCACCCGGTCACGGCGCACGCGGAGCATGGGACGCACCATGAGCGCACGCAGCGTGGAGCGCGGCACGTCCCAACGGACCGTCGCCGTCGTGACCGAGAGCTTCCTGCCCACCCTCAACGGCGTGACCACGAGCGTCATCGCGGTGCTCGACCACCTGCGACTGCGCGGCCACCGCGCGGTCGTCATCGCGCCGGACACCCCGGGCATCGCACAGCTCAGGCCGAAGGACCACGTCGAGCGGTTCAACGGCTACGACGTGCACCGTGTCCCCGCGGTGGCGTACCGCCAGTTCCCCGTCGCCCTCCCCCACCCCGTGCTCGACACGATCCTCGCCGCCTCCGGCGCCGACGTGCTGCACGCGGCGAGTCCGTTCCTGCTGGGTGGGCGCGCCATCACGGCGGCCGGGAGGCTCGGCATCCCCTCCGTCGCCGTCTTCCAGACCGACGTGGCCGGGTTCGCCCGCCGCAACGGCCTGACCGCGACCGTCCCGCTGGTGCGGAAGATCCTCGGGCGGATCCACGAGGGGGCGTCGCTGACGCTCGCCCCGTCGAGCGCCACCGCAGCGATGCTCGCCGAGGACGGCGTCCCGCGCGTCGCGCGCTGGGGCCGAGGCGTCGACACCGCGCTGTTCCACCCCGGGCGCCGCGACGCGGCGCACGTCCGTGCGCTGCGCCGGCGGCTCGCGCCGAACGGCGAGACGATCGTGGGGTACGTGGGCCGGCTCGCACCGGAGAAGGAGGTCGAGCGGCTCGCCGAGCTCGGCGGCGTCCCGGGCATCCGGGTCGTGGTCGCGGGAGGGGGTCCCTCCCGGCCGCTGCTGGAGCGTCGCCTCCGACACCTCGACGTCCACTTCACCGGTCCGCTGCGCGGCGACGCGCTGGCCGATGCCTACGCGGCCCTCGACGTCTTCGTCCACACGGGGCCCGCCGAGACCTTCGGCCAGACCCTGCAGGAGGCGCACGCGACCGGGCTCCCCGTCGTGGCACCCGCGTCCGGCGGCCCGGTCGACCTGGTCGCGCCCGGGCTCGACGGCGACCTCTACGACCCCGACGAGCCGCAGGCGCTCCGTCGAGCCGTGCTGCGCCTCCACCAGGACCGTGCACTGGCGGCACGCATGGGCTCCGCCGGCCGACTCCGCGTCGAGGGGACGACGTGGGAGGCCGTCGGCGACCAGTTGCTCGCCCACCACGACACCGCGCGGACGATCGGGGCTCCGCCGGCGGCGGCACGGGCGGTCCGGGCACGTTGGCACGAGAACGTCAGTACCCGCGCATAGGATGGGGGCGTTCCACAGAACACCAACGGCAACGGCTCGCCGATCGGCGGGCCCGTCCTACGGGAGGACTCGCTCATGGCCGAGCAGACCGGAGGGGGAACGGCAACCGCTGAACCCCACGTGACGATCGAGGCGCCACGCGCTTCTCGCACGCCGCAAGGGACCCTGTACCGGGGATCCACCGGCATGTGGTCGTGGGTCCTGCACCGCATCACCGGTGTCGCGATCTACTTCTTCCTGCTCGTGCACATCCTCGACACCGCGCTCGTGCGGGTCTCCCCCGAGGCGTACAACGCCGTCATCGGCACGTACAAGACGCCGCTCATGAACCTCGGTGAGATCGCCCTCGTCATGGCGATCGTGTTCCACGCGTTCAACGGGCTGCGGATCATCCTCGTGGACTTCTGGTCGAAGGGGCCGAAGTACCAGCGCGCGATGTTCTGGATCGTCCTCGTCCTCTGGGCGATCGCGATCGCGGGCTTCCTGCCGCGCCAGCTGATGAACCTCGTCGCGGACTTCCAGTAGGAGCGCACTGATGACCACGCAGACCATCGAACCGCCCCGCAGTGCACAGGCTGCCCGCCGGACCACCAACTGGGAGAAGTGGGGCTGGATCTACATGCGCGCGTCGGGCGTCCTGCTCGTCGTGCTGATCTTCGGCCACCTCTTCGTGAACATGGTGGCGGGCGAGGGCGTCAAGCAGATCGACTTCGCGTTCGTCGCCGGCAAGTGGGCGAACCCGTTCTGGCAGGTGTGGGACTCGCTGATGCTGGTCCTCGCGCTCGTGCACGGCTCGAACGGCATGCGGACGATCGTCAACGACTACGTCTCGAAGCCGGGCATCCGGAAGACGCTGCTCGTCGCGATCCTCATCGCGTGCGTCGCGCTGATCGTCCTCGGCCTCCTCGTGTGCTGGACGTTCGACCCCTGCCCCGCCGGTGCCGCCGCAGCCGACCTGCCGTCGTTCTGCCCGGCCCGCTAGCAGCTCCGAACGCCCGCTCCACCCCTGAACGAAAGACCCCCGTGCCTGCAAACACCCCGTCAGACATCACCGTGCACCACCACCAGTTCGACATCGTCATCATCGGCGCGGGCGGCGCCGGGATGCGCGCCGCGATCGAGGCCGGTCCGAAGGCGAAGACGGCCGTGATCTCGAAGCTGTACCCGACCCGCTCGCACACCGGTGCGGCGCAGGGCGGCATGGCGGCGGCCCTCGCGAACGTCGAAGAGGACTCGTGGGAGTGGCACACCTTCGACACGATCAAGGGCGGCGACTACCTCGTCGACCAGGACGCCGCCGAGATCCTCGCGAAGGAAGCGATCGACGCGGTCATCGACCTCGAGAACATGGGTCTGCCGTTCAACCGCACGCCCGAGGGCAAGATCGACCAGCGGCGCTTCGGCGGCCACACGCGTGACCACGGCAAGTCGCCGGTCCGCCGTGCCTGCTACGCGGCCGACCGCACCGGGCACATGATCCTGCAGACGCTCTTCCAGAACTGCGTCAAGCTCGGCGTGAACTTCTTCAACGAGTTCTACGCGCTCGACCTCATCATGGTCGACGTGACCGGCGACGACGGCGTCACCCGCAAGCAGCCGGCCGGTGTCGTCGCGTTCGAGCTCGCGACCGGTGAGCTGCACGTCTTCCACGCCAAGGCGATGATCTTCGCGACCGGCGGCTTCGGCAAGATGTTCAAGACGACGTCGAACGCGCACACGCTCACGGGCGACGGCGTCGGCATCGTCTGGCGCACGGGTCTACCGCTCGAGGACATGGAGTTCTTCCAGTTCCACCCGACCGGCCTCGCGGGCCTCGGCATCCTCCTGACCGAGGGTGCCCGCGGCGAGGGCGCGATCCTCCGCAACGCCTCGGGCGAGCGCTTCATGGAGCGGTACGCCCCGACGATCAAGGACCTCGCACCGCGCGACATCGTGGCGCGCTGCATGGTGCAGGAGGTCGCCGAGGGCCGTGGCGCCGGCCCGAACAAGGACTACGTGCTCCTCGACTGCACGCACCTCGGCGCCGAGGTGCTCGAGACGAAGCTCCCGGACATCACCGAGTTCGCCCGGACCTACCTCGGCGTCGACCCGGTCGTCGAGCCGGTGCCCGTGATGCCGACCGCGCACTACGCGATGGGCGGCATCCCGACGAACGTCAAGGCCGAGGTCCTGTACGACAACACCACCGTCGTGCCCGGTCTCTACGCCGCGGGCGAGTGCGCGTGCGTCTCGGTGCACGGCTCGAACCGCCTCGGCACGAACTCGCTACTCGACATCAACGTGTTCGGCAAGCGCTCGGGCAACAACGCCGCCGAGTACGTGCAGACCGCCGAGTTCCTCCCGCTTCCCGAGCACCCCGAGCAGGGCGTGAAGGACATGCTCGACCAGCTCCGCGCCTCCACCGGCACCGAGCGGGTCGCCACGCTCCGCAAGGAGCTCCAGGAGGAGATGGACAAGAACGCGCAGGTGTTCCGGACCGACGAGTCGCTCGCGAAGGTCACCGAGACCATCCACGAGCTCCGCAACCGGTTCCTCCAGGTCTCCGTGCAGGACAAGGGCAAGCGGTTCAACACCGACCTGCTCGAGGCCGTCGAGCTCGGCTTCCTCCTCGACCTGGCCGAGGTCGTCGTCTACTCCGCCCGCAACCGCAAGGAGAGCCGCGGCGGACACATGCGCGACGACTACCCGAAGCGCGACGACGAGAACTACATGCAGCACACCATGGCGTACCTGACGGGCGACCCGCACTCGTCGCTCGCCGACGACCACATCACGCTCGACTGGAAGCCCGTCGTGATCACGCGCTACCAGCCGATGGAGAGGAAGTACTGATGACCGACACCCTGGTCTCCGACGCCCCCCGCATCCGGACCGTGCAGGACGCCCCTCCCGGATCCTTCCCCGTCACGATCATCGTCCGCCGGTTCGACCCGGACGTCGACGACGAGCCGCGCTGGCAGGACTTCGACGTGATGATGCTGCCGACCGACCGCATCCTCGACGCGCTGCACCAGATCAAGTGGGAGCAGGACGGCTCCCTCACGTTCCGGCGCTCGTGCGCGCACGGCGTCTGTGGCTCGGACGCGATGCGGATCAACGGGCGCAACCGGCTGGCGTGCAAGACGCTCATCAAGGACCTCGACGTCTCGAAGCCGATCTACGTCGAGGCCATCAAGGGTCTGCCGCTCGAGAAGGACCTCGTCGTCGACATGGAGCCGTTCTTCGCGTCCTACCGCGAGGTCCAGCCGTTCCTCCAGGCATCCTCTGCTCCCGAGAAGGGCAAGGAGCGCGTGCAGTCCGTCGCCGACCGCGCCCGCTTCGACGACACCACGAAGTGCATCCTCTGCGCCGCGTGCACGTCGTCGTGCCCGGTGTTCTGGACGGACGGGCAGTACTTCGGCCCGGCGGCGATCGTCAACGCGCACCGCTTCATCTTCGACTCGCGCGACGACGCCGCGAACGTGCGCCTCGACATCCTCAACGACAAGGAGGGCGTCTGGCGCTGCCGCACGACCTTCAACTGCACCGATGCCTGCCCTCGTGGCATCCAGGTCACCAAGGCGATCTCCGAGGTCAAGCAGGCGATCATGCGGGGGAAGGCATAGGTCGCACCCGGTAGGCTCGCGCCCATGACGTTCGCGGAGACCCGCCCCATCCTCGACCAGCTCGGCTACACCGTCCGGTACGTGCAACTCCCCGGGGAGACCCTGCACGAGCCGCCGGTCGAGGGGGCGCTCCGCATCACCCAGGTGGGTGCCGCCGAGTACGCGCTCGAGGTCGTCGACTACGGCACCGCACGGCGCCTGGCGACGGCGACCGGCGAGGACGACGCGGTCGAGATGCTGCGTCGGTTCCTCAACCGACCGTTCCCGGCTCCGCGGGACGTCCCGCGGCACGAGCTCGACGGGCTCCGCGACCGCGCAGCCTCCACGTACCCGCAGCTCGCGCAGCAGGTGTCGCAGGCCGGCGAGCGGGGGCTGACCATCCAGATCCCGGCCGGCGTGCCCGTCGACCGCATCGGCGGGCCGGACGGCTACCTCCTGCACCCGCTCGACACCCCGCTCCCCCAGCGGTCGCTGCCGCCGCACGTGGCCTCCGCGCCGGAGACCCACCGCTACGTGGTGGAGCGGCCGTTCCTCGTGACGGTGCGCTTCGTCCAGCCCTGGTTCGACCAGCCCGGCGGTGCGATGCGCTTCGAGACGGCGGACCCCTCGGTCACCGTGCGCGACCTCGTCGTCGACGGCTCGCTCGCCCGCGTCCGCGTGGTCTGACTCCGTCCCGTGACGAACGAAGGGCCCTCCCGTTCGGGAGGGCCCTTCGTCACGTCGTCGGTCTAGCCGAGGTCGGGTCGGTCGTACTGCGCTCCGGTTGGGTTCGAGGGGAGGCAGCCGAGCACGATCCCCGCGACGGAGACGAACGTCCCCACGAGCCACACCGGCCCCGGCAGACCGGCGTCGTGCACTCGGCGCCACCCGAGGGCGATGTTCGGCACGAGGGTCGCGAGCCACCACAGGAACCACAGCCCGAGGAACACGAAGGCGAACGGGGACGGCACAGCCTCGCCGACGCTGGTGCCGTACGCGTCGGTCCGGGTGTCCCCGACGAGCGTCGCGATGAGGACCCCGTAGAACGCGCCGACGAGCACGAGCGTGACGATCGCGTTCGCGAGGACCCAGTACCAGTACTCACTCCGGCTGGCTCGGCCGTCGAACCGCGCGTACTTCCGGAAGAAGCGGGTGAAGGCATCGAGGAACCCGATGCCGTACCAGGGGGCCCACAGCGGCGGCGTGCCGTCCGGCCCGAGCGGGATCGGCGGCGGTGCCTGGTACATCGGGTACGGCTGGCCGTACGGCGGCTGCCCGTGCAGCGGCTGCCCGACCGGGTGCTGCGCGTACGGCGGCTGCCCGTACGGCTGCTGCCCGTACGGCTGCTGCGGCGGCCCCCACTGCGGTGTGCCGTCGTTCGTCATGGTCCAGTCCTCCCCTGAGCGCTCGTCGTGTCGATGACGAACGGCCCTCCCGGAGGTCCGGGAGGGCCGTCGTGGTCCGTCGCTCAGCCGCGCTGGGGCTGGTCGAACCGAGCGCCCTCGGGCTTCGAGGGGAGCAGGTAGAGGACGAGCAGGATGATGCCGCCCACGAACGGGATGAGCCCGAGGAAGAAGAACGGACCGGCGAAGTTCGCGTCGTGCAGTCGGCGCCACGCGATCGCGAGGTTCGGCACGATCGTCGCGAGGCCCCAGAGCCCGAGCAGGATCCCACCGATGACGAAGAGCGCCGACGGGGAGGTCATGACGGCACTCGTCGAGTAGCTCGTCGACACCGTCCGGTACTCGGACGTCGCCGCGCCGATGCCGTAGATGGCGTACAGGACGGCGAACACGATCACGTTCGCCAAGTACCACCACCAGAACTCGCTCCGGCTCGCACGCCCGTCGAAGCGGACGTACTTCTTGAAGAACCGCTTGATCGCGTTCGGGAACGAGATGCCGTACCACGGAGCCCAGAGCGGCGGCTCGCCGTTCGGGCCGGTCGGCGCAGGCTGACCGTACTGCGGCTGCTGCCCGTACTGCGGCTGCCCGTACTGCGGCTGCTGTCCGTAGGGCTGCTGCTGGCCGTGCGGGTCCTGCCCGTTCGGGTTCTGCGGCGGGTACTGGTCACTCATCGGGAAATCCCCCTGCTGGATCGGATCGGGTCGCCCCGGCGCATCACAGGGGCCTTGCCGAGTCAACCAGACGCACCGCTGGCTCGTCCGGCGCGTGACACCCCCGATCAGGGGACGAGCGCGAGCTTCCCGCCCGGGTGCTGCGACTCCAGCAGTTCGGCCGCGGCCTTCGCCTCGGCGAGGGGGAAGGTCCGGGCGACGGGTACGACGAGCTGCCCGTCGCCCGCGAGGTCGATGAGCCGCTGCCGCACGGAGTCCCGGAACGCCTTGCTCTCGGGCTGCGCGCCGCCGACGGCGCGGAAGCCCTCGGACTCTGCACGGCCGAACGCCGCGATGGTCACGATGCGCGAGCGGTCGGAGACGAGCGCGAGGGAGACGTCGACCGCTTCGTCGGTGCCGACGCAGTCGAGCGCGACGCTGACGCCGTCGCCGGTCCCGTCGCCGACGAGCGCGCGGACGCGGTCCTCCAGCCCGTCGCCGTAGGCGATCCACTCCCCACCGAAGTCCGCGACCACGTCGGCGTTCCGCTCCGAGGCGGTCCCGATGACCCGGGCCCCGAGCAGCCGGAGCTGCTGCAGCAGGCTCACCCCGACCGCCCCGGCCGCGCCGTGCACGAGGACGGTGTCGTTGCCGGAGGCCCGGGTGACCCGGAGCATGTCGGCCGCGGTGGTACCGGCGAGGAGGAGGTTCGCGGCCTCGGGGAACCCGAGCGACGCAGGCTTCGCGAACACGTCACGTGCGGACACGGTCAGCTCCTCGGCCCAGCCACCCTCGACGCGGAACGCGAGGACCTCGTCACCGACGGCTCCCCCGCCCGAGGCGATCTCGGTGTCCGGCCCGATCGCGCTGATGGTGCCGGCGACCTCGTAGCCGACGGCGATCGGCAGGTCGGACGGGTCGCCCTGGCGGGTGTGCTTCGTGTCGGCGGGGTTCATGCCGGCGGCGCGGACCGAGATCGTGACCTCGCCGGGTCCCGGAGCGGGCACCTCGGTGTCGGTGAACTCGAGGACCTCGCTGCCGCCGAACCGCGGTGCCACCCAGTGCTTCGTCATGCGCCCGACGCTACGCGCTGCGTCCGCGAGCGGCCGCACCGTGCGACGCACCTGCAGACGGACTGGAGGCACGGTGCCAGCTGGCACCGTGCCTCCAGTCCGGAGCCGCGGACGTCGTCAGCCGCGCGCCTGGCGCACCCGGTCAGCGAACGCTGCGTGCAGCGGGTGCTGCTCGTCGAGCCCGGTGATCTCCGTGGTGACCTCGCCGTCGGTCTTGTCCGACCGCAGCAGCTCCTGGAGCTGGACACTCTGCTCGTCGTCCGCGACGTCGAAGCGGAGTGCCGCGCCCATCGCGTCGAGCAGCGCCGTCGGCTCGGTGCCGTCCTCGGCGAGGGCCGCGGCCGGCGAGACGAAGCGCTCGTCGCGGGAGAGCTTGCGGAGCGGCTGCCGCCCGACACGGGTGACGGTGTCGGGCAGGTGCGGGTTCTCGAACCGGGCGATGATCGCCTCGACGTAGGCGCGGTGCACCTCGGGGTCGAGCTCGTGGCGACGGACGAGCAGGTCGCTCGTCTCGGCGAGGACGGACTCGAGCTCGGACCGCACCGCGGGGATCGCGATCGCGTCGGCGATCTTGTCCGCACCCGCGAGGTAGCCGTGGTACGCGACGGTCGCGTGGCCGGTGTTGACGGTGAAGAGCTTCCGCTCGATGGACGCGGCGAGCCCGTCGACGTAGTGCGCACCGGGGATGTCGGGCTCGGAGCCGTTGAACGGGGTCCGGTCGATGGCCCACTCGAAGTAGGTCTCGACGGTGACGTCGAGTCCGGCACCCTCGGGCTGCGCGGGGACGATGCGGTCGACGGCGGTGTTCGCGAAGACGGCCTTGGCGAGTGCCTGGTCGCGGGTCTCGGCGGGCAGGGCCTCGACGATGAACTCGCGGAGCCGGTCGGTCGCGTTGATCGCGTTCTCGCACGCCATGACGGCGAGCGGCGGTGCACCCGCGTCGCGCTGCTGGAGACCGGCGGCGATCACCGGCGCGATGAACTTCAGCACGTTCGGGCCGACGGCGCAGGTGACGACGTCAGCCGAGGCGACCTCGGCGATGACGCCCTGCTCGTCCTGCGCGCTGTTCAGCGCGCGGAAGCCGGTGACCTCGTGGTCCTTCGCGTCCTGGCCGACCTCGTGCACGGTGTACGAGTCGGCGGCGGCGAGGGCGTCGATGAGGGGCGCGGCGACGTCGGCGAAGACGACCTCGTACCCGGCCTCGTGCAGGAGCAGGCCGACGAAACCGCGGCCGATGTTGCCCGCGCCGAAGTGGACGGCGGTGCGGTCGCTCACTCGTTGACCTCGCCGAGGATCGACAGGATCGCGGCGGTGTCCGGCGCGTCGGTCAGCTTCTGGACCTCGTCCTCGTCGGAGAACACGATCGCGATCTTCGAGAGGATGTCGAGGTGCTCGTTGTTGACGCCGGCGATTCCGACGACGAAGCGGACGGGGTTGCCGTCCCAGTCGATCGGGGTGGCGTAGCGGATGAACGACAGCGCCGACGACTTGATGGCGTCCTTCGCGTCGTTGGTGCCGTGCGGGATGGCGAGGAAGTTGCCCATGTACGTCGAGACGCTCTTCTCGCGCTCGAGCATCGCCGGGTAGTAGTCCGCGGTGACCGCGCCCGCAGCCTCGAGGATCTCGGCAGCCTCCTTCATCGCCTCCGACTTGGTCGGGGCGGTGTCCTCGGTGTGGATCCGGATCTGGCTCTCCTGCAGGACGGGCATCGGCGTTCTCCTTGCTTCGTGACGTGGCGTCGTGGACGTGTGGAGGGGACGAGCCGCGGCCCGTCCCCTCCGATACTGCACTTGGTTACTGGTTCTTGAGCTGCTCGACGACCTCGTCGTACTGCGGCGCGTTCATGAAGTTGCCGACGGACACGTGCTGCGCCCCCGGGTTCTTCTGCCGAGCACGGTCGGTGAGCTCCTCCTGCGTGATGATGAGGTCCTCGGTGCCGTCGAGGTTCGCGATCGCCTTGTTGACGACCGTGACCCCTTCGATGCCGGCCTTCTTCACCTTGTTGCGGAGGACGCTGGCACCCATGGCGCTGGAACCCATGCCGGCGTCGCAGGCGAACACGACGTTCTCCACGCGGGTCGCCGTCGCGGTCGATGCCGAGCCGACGCCGCCGAGCGAGGCTTCGGCCTCCTCGTCGTTCGCCGGGGCGGTGCTGCCGAACAGGCCGGCGGTCGCGGCGTTGACGTCGCGGCCCTTGTTCGCCTGGAGCTTCGCCATCGCGGCACTCATGTCGCCGCCCCCGTTCGCGAGGTCACGCTTCCGGCTGGCGAGCAGGAAGAAGGACGCCACGGCGAAGGTCACGCCGGCGGACAGGACGACGGAGAGGATCACACCGAGGTAGCTGTCGCGGGAGGTGTTGAACAGGACGGCCAGGATCGAGCCGGGCGACGCGGGTGCGGTCAGGCCCGAGTTGAAGATGACGTTCGTCAGGACGCCGGTGCCACCGCCGAGGATGACGGCGAGGAACAGGACCGGCTTCTGCAGCACGTACGGGAAGTAGATCTCGTGGATGCCGCCGAAGAACTGGATGATGATCGCGCCGGGAGCGGTCGAGCGGGCGATGCCGACACCGAAGAAGGTGAACGCGAGCAGGATGCCGAGACCCGGGCCGGGGTTCGCCTCGAGCAGGAACAGGATGCTCTTGCCGGACTCCTTGACCTGCTGCGCACCGAGCTGGTCGAGCACGCCGTGGTTGATGGCGTTGTTGAGGAAGAACACCTTCGCCGGCTCGATGAAGACGCTCGCGAGCGGCAGCAGCGAGTGCTGGATCAGGAACTCCACCGCTGCACCGAGCGCGAGGGCGATGCCGGTGAAGAGCTTCGACAGCCAGAAGAACCCGGCCATGAACAACCCGAAGCCGAGGATGCCGGCCGCGTAGTTGTTGACGAGCATCTCGAAGCCCGGCTTGATCTTGCCGTCCCAGATGCGGTCGACCTGCTTGATGATGTACGCGCCGAGCGGGCCGCAGATCATCGCGCCGAGGATCATCGTCGTGTCGGAGCCGAGGATGACACCCATCGCGAAGATCGAGCCGACGACCGCGCCGCGGATGTCGTAGACCATCCGGCCACCCTGGATCGCGATCGCGAGCGGGATGAGGTAGGTCAGGATCGGGCCGACGACACCGACGACGCTGCCGTCCTTCGAACCGCCGAGCGCAGCGACCGGGGTCCAGCCCGTCGGGATGAAGAACGCGGTGATGATGCCCCACGCGATGAAGATCGCGATGTTCGGCATGACCATGCCGGAGAGGAACGTGCCGAACTTCTGGACGCGGACGCGCCCCTGCCCCCGCGTGGGGGCGCCCGGCGATGCAACGGACGACGTTGTCATGTGCGGTGACTTTCTGTGAGGGATGCTGCAGTGGTGGTGTTGGGCTTGCTGCGGTGGTGCTGCTTGCTCAGACGGCGTGTGCCGCGGCCGCGGCGGACTTCGCGGCCGCCGCCGTGCTCGCGGCGAGTGCCGCCTTCGCCATCTCGCGGGCCTGGTCGAGCGTGTGCTTGCCGAGCTCGGCGCGCACGTCGGCGAGGGCCGCGGGGGTCATGGACAGGGTGGTGGCTCCCAGGCCGACGAGCACGACGGCGAGGAGCGGGTCGGCCGCGGCCTCACCGCAGATGCCGACGGCCTTGCCGGCGTCGGCCCCTGCGGAGCCGAGCTGCGCGACGAGGCGCAGGACGGCGGGGTGCCACGGGTCCTGGTAGGACGCGACGGTGCCGAGCATGCGGTCGGCGGCCATCGTGTACTGGGTCAGGTCGTTCGTGCCGATCGACACGAAGTCGGCGGAGGTGAAGACCTGCTCGGCCATGAGGGCGAGCGACGGGACCTCGGCCATCACGCCGGCGGTGCGGATGCCGAGCTCGCGGGCGAGCCCGACGAAGTACTCGGTCTCCTCGGCGTCGGCGACCATCGGGGCCATGACCCAGAGGTCCGCCTCGGTCTCGGCGTCGGCCTGCGCGAGCGCGGTGAGCTGGTCGCGCAGGACCTCCTCGTGGTTCCGCAGCGCGCGGAGCCCGCGGCGGCCGAGCGCCGGGTTCTCCTCGTCCTTGTCGGTGAGGAACGGCAGCGGCTTGTCGGCGCCGGCGTCGAGCGCGCGGACGACGACCTTCTTGCCGGGGAACGCCTCGAGCAGGCGCTTGTAGGACTCCTGCTGCTCGGCGACGGTCGGGGCCTTCGGCGAGTCGAGGAAGAGGAACTCGGTGCGGAAGAGCCCCACGCCCTCCGCACCGAGAGCGACGGCGCCCGCGGCGTCGGCGGGGCTGCCGAGGTTCGCGAGCAGGGGCACGGTGTGGCCGTCGGCCAGGGCACCGGCGGTGAGGGGGGCCTCGGCGGCGGCGAGGCGGTCGGCGATGCGCTGCTCCACCTCGGCGACGAGCTCCGCGGACGGCTCGGTGACGACGGTGCCGGCGGCGGCGTCGACGACGACCTCGGTGCCGTCGGCGAGCTGCTCGGCACCCGTGACGCCGACGATCGCGGTGATGCCCTTGGCCCGGGCGAGGATCGCGGTGTGCGAGGTCGGACCGCCGTCACGGGTGACGAGCGCGAGCACCTTGTCGAGGTCGAGGAGCGCGGTGTCCGCCGGCGCGAGGTCGCGGGCGACGAGCACGAAGGGGGTGTCCGACTCGGGGACGCCCGGGGCCGGCACTCCACGGAGCTTGGCGATGATGCGCTGCGCGACGTCGTCGAGGTCCGCCGCACGCTCCCCCATGTACCCGCCCATCTGGACGAGGAGGTCGCGGAACTGACCGAACGCCTCGAAGACCGCGCGCTCGGCGTTGGTGCCGCCGTCGATGCGGGCGTGCACGTCGTCGAGCAGTGTCGGGTCCTGCGCCATGAGCGCCTGCGCCTCGAGCACGGCCTGGGCGTCTCCGCCGGCGAGCTGCCCGCGCTTGTTGAGGTCCTCGGCCACCGCGGCGAGCGCCCCGGCGACTGCCTGCTTCGCGTCGTCCGCCGAACCGACCAGTGCGTCCTGCGACGGAGCGCCGAGCGGGTCCGCCATCCGGAGGACCGGTCCGTGGGCGACGCCACGGCCGACGCCGGTGCCGAGCAGTTCGGACATTCGAGACTCCTTCATCTCACGCGCGGTGGGGCGGTGCGGTGCGGTGGTGCGGTGGGTGCCGCGGTCGAGCGACTGGGAGCACACTACATCGATCCTCGTTGACAAACAAACACATCCGGGGATAAAAATGCAGAAACAGATGCCCGTTTGCGTCTGGCGTCCAGAACGAAACGGGCATCGCGGATCGAGACGTGCCCGAGCATGTCCGTTCCGGCCCGATCATCCCGATCCCCCCCCGATCACCCGCCCGCACGACCCGCACGAGACGACGAGGCTCACGATGTACGCACCCGAGCGCCACCAGCGCATCGTGGAACAGGCCCGCGCCCAGGGGCGGGTCGACGTGAAGGACCTCGCCGAGTCGCTCGAGGTGACCCCGGAGACCATCCGCCGTGACCTCACGAGCCTCGAGCGCCGCGGGCTGGTCCGACGGGCGCACGGCGGTGCGATCCCGGTCGAGCGCATCACGCTGCACCCCGGGGTCGGCGACCGTGGCGGCATCAACCAGTCCGAGAAGATGGTCATCGCCCAGGCTGCCCTCGAGGAGCTGCCCGAGAACGGCTCGATCATGATCGACGCCGGCACGTCGACCATCTGCCTCGCCGAGATGCTCCCCACCGACCGCGGTCTGACGGTGGTGACGCACTCGCTGCCGGTCGCGATGGCAGTGGCGAACCGGCAGGGCCTCGACCTGCACCTGCTGGGCGGCAACATCCGGAGCGACTCGCTCGCGGGCGTCGGCACCTGGACGCACCAGCTCATCGGCATGGTGAGCGTCGACGTCGCGTTCATCAGCATCAACGGCATCACGCCGGAGCGCGGACTCACGACCCACAACATGGCCGAGGCCGCCGTGAAGTCCGCCATGATCAAGTCGGCTCGGCGGAGCATCCTGCTCGCCGACCACACGAAGTTCGGCCGCGAGGAGTTCGGCCGCGTCGCGCCCCTCGCCGCGATCGACACGATCATCACCGACCCCGGTGTCAACGCCGACCTCGTCCGCGAGGTCGAGGCCGCCGGCACCGAGGTGTTCTGGCCCGGTCGTTCCTGACCGCTGCCGGGACCCGCCCCACCCGGCGCTCGCTACCATGAGCGCCACCACCCATCGACAGGAGTCCATTCGATGTCCGAAGCCACCCGCACCGTCACCGTCGCCAGCGCGTCCGGCCTGCACGCCCGCCCCGCGTCCTTGTTCGTCCAGACCGTGACCGCGTCCGGCCACCAGGTCACCATCGCGAAGGGCGACAAGTCCGGCAACGCCGGCAGCATCCTCGCGCTGCTCGGCCTCGGCATCGAGAACGGCGACGAGGTCACCCTCACGGTGTCCGGCGACGACGCCGAGAAGACCGCCGACGACCTCGTCGAGTTCCTGCAGACGGACCACGACGCGGCCTGACGGCGCGGGTCGCGTCCTCGACGCGACCACCGGACGGACGGGAGGCGCGG
>NZ_JBPUGH010000038.1:0-22812 GCF_051548005.1 Curtobacterium flaccumfaciens
CCGTGACGCTGCGTGACGCGGCCCGTCCCGCGCCGGTTCCGTCGTGCCTACGCTCCATCCACCGGCGCCGCAGCCGGCACCGACGCGAGGAGCCCGACCGTGACCGACCAGACCATCGCCCGCCAGGTGGAGACGTTCAACGAGGGCTTCACCGCCCAGATCGGCCCGGAGCTCTCCGCGGTGTTCGACGGCGAACAGCGGGACCTCCGCGACGCGGGCGTCCCCGACGGCGTCGTGGCCGTGGGTGATGCTGCCCCGGACGCGCCGCTCGTCACCCCGACCGGCGACACCACCTCGTTCGCCGAGGCCCGGGGTACCGTCCCGACCGTCGTCGTCTTCTACCGGGGCGCCTGGTGCCCGTACTGCAACATCACGCTCCGCACGTACCAGCAGGAGCTGCTGCCGGCGCTGCAGGAGCGCGGGGTCCAGCTCGTGGCCGTGTCGCCCCAGACGCCGGAGGCCGCAGAACAGTCGATTGCGAACGGCGAGCTGGTGTTCCCGGTGCTGACCGACCCCGAGAACGTCCTCGCCGGGCGGTTCGGCATCGTGACCGAGCCCAGCGCCGCGGCTCGCGGTGCGCACACGCAGCTCGGGTTCGACGTCGCGGACAGCAACGCGGACGCGACGGCGGCGATCCCGTTCCCGTCGGTCTTCGTGATCGACGCCGAGGGCGTCGTCCGCTTCGCGGACGTGCACGTGGACTACACGACGCGCACCGAGGTGGCGACGGTGGTCGCCGCGGTCGACGACCTCCTGGTCGCGAACCGCTGACGCGGACCGGACGGGAGGCACGGCTCGGGTTCCGCGCGTGCCGGACGCGAGCCGTGCCTCCCGTCCGGTGCCTGCGTCAGGCGTGCAGGTGCCGCGCGAGGAACGCGATCTGTGCCGGGGCCATGCGTCGCCAGAAGGCGGCGTCGTGCGCTCCTGGCTCGAACCCGCCGGCCGGCGCCGTGTCGAACCCCTCGACGTAGGTGCGGACGGCGGGTTCGAAGCCGTCGCCGTTGCCGATGTCGATGCGCACCGGGACGCCGTCGAGTTCGCGTTGCCGACCGAGCACGGTGTTCGCGCGGAAGTCCTCGGCGTCGTCGAACGCTCCTCGGGCGGTGTCACCGGCGCTGGTCCACAGCGCAGGGCTGAGTGCTGCGACGGCACGCACCCGCGAGGCCCCGAGGAGTCCGCCGAACCGGAGTGCGCCGTAGCCGCCCATCGAGTTCCCGGTGAAGGCCAGTCGCCCGGTGTCGTACCCGTGCTGCTCGAGCATGGGGACGAACTCGTGGAGGACCATCGCGCCGGGGTCGTCCCCGTCCGCCCGACGGTGCCAGTAGCGGTTGCCGCCGTCGACGCCGGCCACGGCGAAGGGCGCCCCGCCGTGGGCGACGTGCTCCGCGAGGAACCGCTCGTACCCGAGGCCCTTGCCGAAGAAGGTCCGGTGCGAACCGCCGTAGCCGTGCAGGGCGACCGCGATCGGCAGCGGCTCGGACGACTCGGGCGCGGCGATGGTCCAGCCGACGGTCCGGCCGCCCCGGGCCTTCGACTCGAACGAGCCGGAGGTCGTCGGGACGGGCGTGACGTCGGGGATCCTGCCGGGCTGCCCGTTCAGCCCGAGGGCGCGGTACATCGACGATCGTCCCGGCAACCAGCGGAGCTCGACGGCCTCGGCGACGGCCGCGACGGCGACGACGGCGCCTCCCCCGGCGATGAGGGCGCGGCGGGTGACTCGGGACGCGGTCGGGTGCACGATCGGAGCGTAGCGGCGGGCGGTCCCGTCGTGAGCCTTGTTCAGCCGGGCGTTCCGTGTGAGGTCGTGCAGGAGCCGTCCGCGCGGTGGGCCCGTACGACCGCGTCGGCGACGGCACGGGCGGTCGCCGTGCCGGTCCGCCCGTCGCGGAGCCGCATCGCGAGGGCGCCGGACACGACGAGCAGCAGGTCCTCGGCGAGCGCCGGGGCGTCGGACGGTCCCACGAGCGGCTCGGCGGCGACGGTGAGCCGCTCGCGCAGGGTGTCGGTCTCGCGCGACAGGACCGCGCGGACCTCCTCGGGAGCGTCGGCCAGCTCGGCGGCGGTGCCGAGGAACGCGCACCAGCGGGAGCCGGTCGGTGTTGAACGGAAGGCGTCGAGTGCGTCGAACACGGCGTCGAGCCGGGCTCGGTCGTCGGGCGCGGCGGCGAGCGCTCGGTCCCAGGTGGCGGTCCACTCGTCGTGCCGACGGTCGAGCGCGGCGGCGACGAGTGCCTCCTTGCTGCCCCACTCGCGGTAGAGCGTGGCGGAGGAGACCCCGGCGCGTTCGAGGACCGCGTCGACGGGGGTGGCGGTGATGCCGCGGGTGAAGAACAGCTCCTCGGCGGCGTCGAGGAGCTTGCGCCGGGTCCCTGTGCGCATCGCCATGGGTGCAGCCTAGGCTCAGCGATGTGAAACGATCGTTTTCGTTACGGGGGGCCGCCTTCCTCGGCTCCGGGCTGGCGCTGATCGCGGTGACGTACGGCCTGGTCCGACTCGCCTTCGGGCTCTTCCTGCCCGACGTGCAGCGTGACCTCGACCTCGACGCGACGTCCGCCGGGTGGGTGTCCGCCGCTGCGTCCGCGTGCTACTGCGTCGGAGCGTCGGCGGGGTTCGTGCTCGCCCGGTCGCACGCCCGGTCACTCGTCCTCTCGGCCGCCGTGACGGCCGCCGCGGGGGCGCTCGGGATGGCGGCGAGCTCCGGTGCCGTGGTCTTCTCGTTCGCGGCGGTGGTCGGCTCGGCGAGCGCCGGTCTGGCGTCACCGGCGCTCGTGCGGCTAGTGGAGGAGCGGCTGTCCGGGCCCGGTCGTGCCCGGGCGCAGGCGTTCGTGAACGCGGGGACCGGCCCGGGGCTGGTCGTCGCGGGGGTGCTCGCCCTCCTGCTCCTGCCCGACTGGCGGACGGCCTGGGCGGTGTCCGGTGTCGCAGCGGCGCTGGTCGGTGCCGCGGTGCTCGTCGCCGCCGGCCGTCGCGACGAGCTCGGCGCCGGTGCGGGGCGTTCGACCCCGGGGCGGCGGTGGTCCCGTGCGCACGCCCGGCTGCTCGTCGTCGCCCTGCTGTACGGCGCCGGGACCGCGAGCGTCTGGACCTTCGGTCGGTCGACGCTCGTCGATGCCGGGGCCTCGACGGAGACGTCGGTGCTGCTGTGGGTCGCGGTCGGGGTCGGTGGCGCGGCGGTCACGGTCACGAGCCGGTGGACAGCAGGGCTCCGGGCGCGGACGCTGTGGCTGGTGACGGCCCTCGTCACGGCCGCCGCCGTCGCCGTCGAGGGGGTCGTTCCGTCGTCCGGCGCGGTGTCCCTCGCCGCCGGCGTGGTCTTCGGGTGGGGCTACACGGCCGCGACCGGTGCGCTCATCGCGTGGACGACGGAGATCGCCCCGGAGCACGCCGCGGCGGGCACGTCCGTGCTGTTCGTCGTGCTCGTCCTCGGTCAGGCGGCCGGGGCGGCCGGCCTGGGGACCGTGCTCGACGCTGCGGGTCCGGCGGTGGCGTTCCTGCTCGCGGCGGCGGTCACCGCCATCGGTGCCGTGGGCTCGTCCCGGTGGCGTCGATCAGAGGAGCGGGCGGAGCTCGACCTTCCGGTTGCAGGCGCGTGACGCCTCGGTCGCGATCCGCTCCGCGGTCTCCGGGTCCGGGAGGTCGAGGACCCAGAAGCCCGCCACGTACTCGGCGGCCCCGACCGCCGGCCCCGGTCGGACGATCGGTCCGGCACCGCGGGCGTCGACGACCGTCGCGTCGGCGGGCGCCGAGACGCCGGCGGCGAAGACGATCCGGCCGTCGGCGTCCAGTCGCTCGTTGAGGGCGTCGACCGCTGCAGCCTCGGCCTCGGTCGCCGACTCGGTGCGACCGACCGCGGCGGCCTGGCCGTCGTCGATGACGTTGACGAGGAACTGCATCGTGCCTCCCGCTCCAGGTGCCCCGGAGACTACGCCCGGCGGAGCAGCGCGGTTCGGTACCGTGGTCGCATGGGGGCGACGACGGGCGAGTGGTCACGACTGCCGGTGGGCCGACCGGAGCTGCGACAGGACGCCGTGCTCGCCGGCTCGCTCGCGCTCGGCATGGCCACCACGGTCACGCTCTACGGGGCATCGGGTGCGTACGACGACGACCAGGCCGCGTGGTGGGTGTCCGCGCTCATGGTGCTCGCGAACACCGCACCGATCGCGTTCCGCCGCCGGTACCCGATGTCGGTCCTCGTGGTCGTCGCGCTCGCGTTCGTGGGCACGCAGCTGCTGCACGTGCCGGAGCTCTTCGTCGTCAACTTCACGCTGTTCATCGCGCTCTACACCGTCGGCGCCTGGTGCTCGGACCGGGTCCGCGCCGAGGCCGTGCGGTGGGTGGTGATCGGCGGCATGTTCGCCTGGCTGTTCCTCGCGATCGTGTTCCGCTGGTCGATGCCGACCGCGCTCCCGAACGACGGCGACGCCCTCATCCCGCCGTACATCGCGTACTCGCTGCTCAACGTCCTCATCAACGTCGTGTACTTCGGTGCCGCCTGGTACGCCGGCAACCGGGCCTGGAGCGCCGCGGTCGCCCGCCACGAGCTCGACCTGCGGACCGCCGAACTCACCGCGGAGCGCGAACGCTCGGCTGCGCAGGCCATCACGATCGAGCGCGTCCGGATCGCCCGCGAACTGCACGACGTCGTCGCCCACCACGTGGCCCTGATGGGTGTCCAGGCCGGCGCCGCACGCCGCGTGCTCGGGCGCGACCCGGAGCAGGCCGCGGCGTCGCTCTCGGTGGTCGAGGACAGCGCCCGCACCGCCGTCGAGGAGCTCCGGCGCATGCTCGGCACCCTGCGCTCGCACGACGCGAGCGACGGCCCCGGCGAGGACACGGACCGCGGCGGGGCCCGTACGGCCGTCGGCGCCGCGCCGAGCACCGAGGGCATCGGCCGGATCGCGGAGGTCGTCGAGGCGGCACGGACCGCCGGACACCCGGCCGACTGGTCCGTCGTCGGCGAGGAGCGTCCGGTACCGCCGACGGTCGCCGCCGTGGCGTTCCGGGTCGCGCAGGAGGCCGTGACGAACGTCCTCAAGCACGCCGGCCACGGGGCCCGCACGGACGTCCGGCTCCGCTACCTGGCGGATGCCGTCGAGGTCGAGGTCACCGACGACGGCCGCGGCGGCACACACGACGGCACCGGCAGCGGCCTGGGCCACGTCGGGATGCGGGAACGGGTCGCCGCGGTCGGCGGGACCGTCGAGATCGGGCCGCGCGCCCGGGGAGGGTACCTGGTGCGGGCATGGCTGCCGACGACCTGACCATCGTGCTGGCGGACGACCAGGACCTCGTCCGCGCCGGCTTCAAGGTGATCCTCGAGTCCGAGCCGGGCCTGCGCGTCGTGGGCGAGGCGGCCGACGGGGCGCAGGCGGTCGACGCGGTCGTACGGCTCCGTCCCGACGTGGTCTGCCTCGACGTGCAGATGCCGGTGGTGGACGGCCTCGAGGCCGCTCGCCGCATCGCCGGCCTCGACGACCCGCCCGCGGTGCTCGTGCTGACCACGTTCGACCACGACGACGCGCTCTTCCAGGCACTCGAGGCCGGTGCGAGCGGGTTCCTGCTGAAGAACGCCTCCCCCGAGCGACTGATCGAGGCGGTGCGCACCGTGGCCGCCGGGGACGCCCTCCTCGCGCCGGACGTGACCCGCCGGGTGATCAGTCGCGCCACCGCCGCGACGGCACCGGCACCGGCCCCGACCCCGCCGGTCGACACCACGGCGGTCGCCGCGGCCGCCGTCGAGCGCGCGGGCCTGACCGAGCGCGAGGCCGAGGTGCTCCGACTCCTCGCCCGGGGGCTGAGCAACGCCGAGATCGCTCGCGAGCTGTTCGTCGGCGACGCCACCGTCAAGACGCACGTGTCGAACGTGCTGCAGAAGCTCGCGCTGCGCGACCGCATCCAGGCCGTGGTCTGGGCGTTCGAGCACGGCGTCGCCGGGTAGGGCTCAGTCGCGCTTGGCGCAGGTGACCGTGGCGGCGTTCTGACCGGAGACGTTGTCCGGCAGCGGCGCCGAGGAGGCCCGCGGGGCGCTCGGCGTGCCGGCCGGGGCCGACGCCGAACCGGACGAGGCCCCTCCGGACGAGCCCGCACCGGACGACGAGCCCGAGGACGGAGCCCCTGACGGCGAACCGGATCCCGACGACGACCCGGACGCAGACCCCGACCCAGACCCGGACCCCGATCCGGTTCCGGACGGGGACGCGCTCGCGTTCGGGTCCTTGACCGCCGAGCGACCGAGGCTGTCCTCGCCGAGCACGACCGGCTCGTTCGCCTTGAGCACGGCGTTGAGCTGGGACGCCGCGTCCTCGGACACGATGACCCGGTTCGTGTCGGACGGGTCGTCCGCGACCGGGTACTGCACGAAGACCATCTGCGACAGCCCGACGTTCTGCACCGCCAGGGCCATCCGCGCGAGGGTCGTGGGATCGGCGAGCGTGTCCGAGAGGGTCATGTGCTTCGCGGCGGTCTCCGCCAGCCGCAGCACCCGCCCGGGGTTCGTCAGCGTGCCCGCGGACACGGTCTGCCGGGCGAGGGCGGACATGAAGGTCTGCTGGTTGCTGATCCGGCCGAGGTCGCTCCGGTCGCCGACGCCGTGCCGCGAGCGCAGGAACGCCGCTGCCTCGGCTCCGGAGAGCTCCTGGTTCCCGGCCTGCAGGTCGAGTGCCGGGGAGACGTCGGTGTCCACGATCGGGGTCGCGAGGCAGACCTCGACGCCTCCGACGGCGTTCGCCATCGACACGACGCCGTCGAACGTGATCATGCCCGCGTAGGGGATCTGCAGACCGGTGAGGTCCGAGATCGTCTTCGCGACGCAGCCCAGACCGTGCTTCTCGCCACCGCGGGACAGTGCGGTGTTGAGCATCGCCGCGTCGGTCGCCGGGGTCACGGAACCGCTGTCGTTCGTGCACGCGGGGATCGGGATGACGAGGTCTCGGGGGAAGCTGACGACGGCCATGTTGGTGTGGTCGGCGGAGATGTGCACGAGCAGGGTGGTGTCGTTGTTGCCGACACCGGAGCTCGCCCGGCGGCTGGCGGGGTCGTCGAAGCCCGCGCCCTGCCCGTCACGGGTGTCCGTCGCGACGAGGAGCATGTTGACCTCGCCGGACTGGGCGGTGAGTTCCGGGGCCGCCTTCGCCGTCGTGCCGGGCATCGCGAGCGACACCGGCGGCTTCGCCTGGCTCACGACCTGGTACGAGGCGATCGCGGCCACCGATCCCGCGCCGACCAGGGCGACCGCGGCGGACATCGCGACGAGGCGGGCGGCGAACCCGATCGGGCTGCGCGGTGCGAGGCGTCCGTGTCGCACGGCCCGCGCCGGACGCTCGGCGTCGGGCTGGTCCTGCTGCTCGGTCACGTGCTCCCCCTCGATGCTGGTGCGCCCGGTCGGGACCCGTGCGTGGCCGCGCCCTGTGCCGTGCGTGGCCGCGCCCTGTGCGCGGCGGGGCGCCCCTCTCGGGAAGGAGCGCCGACGCCGCATCGTACCGACGGTCGCCGCCGGATCGCTGGGACGCCCCCTCGCGCCCGCACGACGACGCGGCAGCGCCTCGACGCGGCAGCGCCTGAACGCGACAGCGCGACAGCGCGACGACGCGACGAGACGACGAGGCGACGAGGCGACGGGGCGAGACGATCGCACGGCGTCTCCCCCGGACGGCGGAGGCGACCACCTCGGAAGTCCCGCCGGCAGCCGGAGGCGAGCCGTGCCTCCCGGCCAATAGCGTCGAGACGTCGGCGAGGTGCGCCGACGGAAGGGGAACCAGCGATGCTCACCATCGAGGGCGTGACGAAGCGCTTCGGCGAGCGCCGGGTCCTGGACGACGTCGGCTTCGACGTCGGCCGCGGACGGCTCACCGGCTTCGTCGGGGGCAACGGCGCCGGCAAGACCACCACCATGCGCATCCTGCTCGGGGTGCTCGAGCCCGACACCGGGACGGTGTCGATCGACGGCACCGCGATCGGACCGGCGGAGCGG
This sequence comes from Curtobacterium flaccumfaciens, assembly GCF_051548005.1. GTDB lineage: Bacteria > Actinomycetota > Actinomycetes > Actinomycetales > Microbacteriaceae > Curtobacterium. The sequence goes on from NZ_JBPUGH010000038.1 coordinate 7,970, forward strand.
AAGCGGTTCGGGTACATGCCCGAGGAGCGCGGTCTGTACCCGAAGATGCGGGTCGCCGAGCAGATCACCTACCTGGCCCGACTGCACGGCGTCGGCAAGCGCGAGGCGGCCGAGCGGACCGCGCAGCTGCTGGAGCGCCTCGAACTCGGGAAGCACGCCGACGACGAGGTCGAGAAGCTGTCCCTCGGCAACCAGCAGCGCGTGCAGGTCGCCGCCGCGCTGGCGCACGACCCGGAGGTGCTCGTCCTGGACGAGCCGTTCTCGGGCCTCGACCCGATGGCCGTGGACGTCGTGCTCGGCGTCCTGCGCGAGGCAGCGGGACGTGGCGTCCCGGTGCTGTTCTCGAGCCACCAGCTCGACGTCGTGGAGCGCCTGTGCGACGACGTCGTGGTGATCGCCGAGGGGCGGATCCGCGCGACCGGGCCGCAGGAGGACCTCCGGCGGCAGGCCGGTCCGCCGGCGTGGGAGCTCCTCGTCGACGGCGACGTCGCCTGGCTCCGCGACGAGCCGGGGGTGACCGTCCGCGACTTCGACGGCGGGTACGCCGTGTTCGAGGCGTCCGACGCGGTCGCCCAGTCCGTCCTGCAGCGTGCGGTGTCGTCCGGCACCGTCGGTTCGTTCGCTCCCCGGGTCCCTCGGCTGAGCGAGGTCTTCCGGGAGGTCATCCGGTGAACGGTTCGTTCGTGTCCGCGGTCCGGCTCGTCAGTGCGCGGGAGATCCAGGCGCGTGTCCGGAGCAAGGCGTTCATCGTCTCGGCGCTCATCCTGGTCGTGATGGTCGTCGCGTCCATCGTGGTCGCCGGCGTGGTCGGCAACGCCACGTCCGACGACAGGACGCCGGTGGCGGTCGCCGAGGGCGTCAGCCTGCCGTCCGCCGACGGTCTCGACGTGACCCCGACCGCGACGACCGCCGCTGCCGAGCGGCTCGTCCGGAGCGGGGAGGTCGACGCCGCGATCGTGCCGTCCGACGACGCGCTCGGGTTCCGGGTCGTGGGGCTCGACTCGACCCCGAACGGGGTCGTGCAGGCGCTCAGCGTCTCCCCGACGGTCGAGCTCCTCGACCCGGACGCGCTGCCCGAGGGCCTGGTGTACATCGTCGCGCTGGCGTTCGGCGTCGTGTTCTTCGCCTCGGCGGTGACGTTCGGGCAGTCGATCGCGCAGAGCGTCGTGGAGGAGAAGTCGACGCGGGTCGTCGAGATCCTCATGGCGGCCATCCCCGCTCGGGCGCTGCTGGCGGGCAAGGTGCTCGGCAACAGCATCATGGCGTTCGCGCAGATCGTGGCGGTGGCGATCGCGGCGACCATCGCACTGGCCCTGACCGGCCAGGACAACCTGTTCACGCTGCTCGGACCCAGCATGCTGTGGTTCGTCGGGTTCTTCGCGATCGGGTTCGTGCTCATCGCGTCGCTCTTCGCGGCGTCCGCGGTGCTGGTGTCCCGTCAGGAGGACGTCGGCAGCGTCACGACCCCGGTGATGATGCTCGTGATGATCCCCTACGTGCTGATCATCGTCGCGTACTCGAACCCGACGATCCTCGGGATCATGTCGTACGTGCCGTTCAGCGCGGCGATCGGCATGCCGATGCGGATCTTCCTCGGCTCGGTCGAGTGGTGGGAGCCGGTGCTGTCGCTCCTCGTGCTCCTCGCCTCGGTGGTCGTGGTCATCCTCGTCGGTGCTCGCATCTACGAGAACGCGCTGCTCCGGACCGGCGGTCGCGTGAAGCTGGCGGAGGCGATCCGCGGCTGACGCCGCGAGGGACGGACGGGAGGCCCGGATCACGTGAGCAGGTCTGCTCACGTGATCCGGGCCTCCCGTCCGGTGCGCGTGGGCACGTACCCACACGCACGAACGCGCTCACGCGTTCACGCGCTCACGCGTTCACGCGCTCACGCGCTCACGCGCTCACGCGCTCACGCGCTCAGCGTCGCGAACCCGGACCGGTGCCAGACCAGCGGACTGTGCGCGAAGTCGGACATGAGCCCGAGGACCCGCAGCACCACGATGTCGTGGTCGCCCGCCGGGTAGGTGTGCTCGACCGAGCAGTCGAGCCAGATCGGCGCTCCCTCGAGGAACACCGAGCCGGTGTCCGACACCGACGTCTCGACGCCGACGAACCGCACGGCCTTGTCCTTCGAGGCGAGCTGCCGCGTGACCTGGGCGTGACCCTCACCGAGCACCGAGACACCGATGGTCCGGGCGTCGCGGAGGACCGGCCAGGTGGAGGACGAGTGCTGCACCGCGAACATCACGAGCGGCGGGTCCTGCGAGACGCCGACGGTGAACGACGACGCGACCAGGACCGTCGGCTCGTCGTCGACGACCGCCGCGAGCGCCGCGACCCCGCACGGGAAGCCGGAGAACGCCTGCCGGAGCGCGGTGAGGTCGGGAGCCTCGGGCGAGTAGGGGCTGATCATGAGCGGATTCCTTCCTGGAGGCGCGTGGCCGCACCGAGGACGACGTCGCGCCACCGCGCGGTCCAGTCGTCCGTCGCCGCGGGTTCCGAGTAGTGCTTGTCGTTGAGGTACAGGGCGGGTGCCGGGACCGTCGCGCCGAGCTCGACGAGGACCGGCTTGAGGAACACCTCGGGGGCGAGGGCGTGGGCGGGTCCGGCGCCGAGCATGAGCGGCGCCGCGACGACTCCAGCGAGTCCGTCACCGGTGGCGAACTGGTCGAGGAAGAGCTTGAGGACGCCGGTGTAGGTCGCCTTGAACGTGGGCGAGGCGACGACCACGAGGTCGGAACCGGCGACGGTCCGGACGGCCTCCCCCACGCGGTCGTCGCCCCAGCCGAGGAGCCCCGGTCCGAGGTCGACGACGTCGACCACGTGGTCGGGGGCGCTCCCGGTGAGCCGGTCGAGGACGACCGTGGCGGCGTCGAGGGTCCGCGATGCCGGCTTGGGGTTGCCGGCGACGACGGTGGTGATCATCGGGTGTGCTCCAGGGGTCCGGTGGCGGGGTGTGCCTGCAGTCCACTCCCGGCGCGTTTCGCCGCCGTGGCGACTCCGTGTCGGGTCGGTTACGCCAGGCCCGCCGCGAGTTCCGCGCACCGAAGACCCTGGTCAGCGGGCTGCGGTGCCGGTCCGGACGGACAATGCGCCAGTCGCACCGCCCGGACTTGTGAGAGTCGTGTTCCGGCTGTGGTCGTCTCGTGCGTCCACCGTGTTTCGCCCCGGTGCCGCCGCCGCGCGGACATGCGGATCGGCGCGGTGGCGGGGATCGGTGGCGCGGTCCCGAGGTCCGTCGGACCGCGGCAGGACGGCCCGGAGCGTGGACGACACCAGTGGCCTAACACGAGCGAAACAAACGCGTGACAGGACCGTTACCGGGGGACGCCCTGCGCGTCCGATCCGTCCGTTACGTTCGCATCAGCCCCACCGGAGCGGCCCTGTCAGCCGGATGCCACGCTCCCGGTGACCCGCTCCCTCTCCTCGCGACGGACCTCGTCGTGCCCACCCCGCGCCGCGGGGTCTTCGTCGTCCCCGCACCACGGCTCCCCGCAGCACCCCACCCGTCCCCGCACCACGTCCTGGAGGTCACCGACCGATGTCGTCCCCCGCACCGACCCGAACACGCTTCGCCCGCCCCGCGGTCCTCGCCGCCGCCCTCAGCGGCGTGCTCGTCCTCTCCGCCTGCTCCGCCACGTCCACCGCCTCCACCGACTCCGCGGACGACTCGGCCGGCGTCTCCCACGCGACCAGCCAGATCACGGCCGCGAGCGTCGACCCCGAGTTCACCTTCGAGGGCAAGCCCTTCGACCTGTCGGGGATCGCCGGCAAGACGATCTTCAACATCCCGAACTCCTCCGCCGTCCCGTTCATCGTCTCCGTCGACGAGGCGGGCGAGGCGCTGGCGAAGCGGTACGGAGCGAAGTGGATCGAGTACACGAACCAGGGCACGCCGACCGAGCAGTCGGCCGGGATCGACCAGGCGATCAGCCGGAAGGCCGACATCATCGTCCTCGCGCAGGGCGTCAACGGCGAGCTCATCGTCCCGGCGCTGAAGCGGGCGAAGGCAGCTGGCATCCCGGTGCTGATCAGCCACACCTACCAGACCGGTGAGTCGCTCCCGTCGCAGCTCCAGCCGCTCGTCGCCGCACAGGTCACCGCGCCGTTCCACGAGGCCGCGAAGCTCAACGCCGACTGGGCCATCAAGGAGACGAAGGGCAAGGGCGACGTCCTCATCATCACGTCGTCCGAGGTCCCGCCGTCGGACGGCATCGTCAAGGCGATGCAGGAGGAGTTCGACCAGTACTGCTCCGGCTGCAAGGTGAAGGTCACGAACGTGCCGGTCGCCGACTGGGCCACGAAGATCTCGTCCACGGTGCAGTCCGCGATCCAGTCGGACCCGAACCTCGACTACGTCCTGCCGATCTACGACTCGATGGCACTCTTCGTCGAGGCCGGCGTCACAGCGGCCGGCAAGACCGGGCAGGTGCACACGTCGTCGTACAACGGCACGCCTGCGGTCATGAAGATCCTGCAGCAGGGGAACGTCATGACGATGGACATCGGCGAGAACATGGAGTGGCTCGCGTACGCCACGATCGACCAGGCCGGTCGCGTGCTCACCGACACCCCGATCATCGAGGACGGCAACGAGGAGACGCCCCTCAAGGTCTTCACGAAGGACAACGTCGACGAGGCCGGCACCCCGCCCGCCTCGAGCAAGGGCTACGGCGACGCCTACAAGACCGGGTACGAGAAGATCTGGGGCGCGGCGAAGTGACCGACACCCGGGAGGCACGGCTCGGGTCCGCAGCGTCCGCTGCGGCCCCGGGGGCCGCAGCGGACAGCACGCCGGTCCTGCGCATCAGCGGGCTCACCAAGCGGTTCGGCGGACTCACCGCGCTCGACGACGTCGAGCTCGAGGTCCGGCCCGGTCAGGTGCACGCGCTGCTGGGCGAGAACGGCTCCGGCAAGTCGACCCTGATCAAGATCCTGTCCGGCACGTACGCGCCGGACCCCGGAGCGACGATCGAGGTCCGTGGCAGCCGCCTGCCCCTGCCCGTGCCTCCCGGGTACTTCCGCCGCGTCGGCATCAGCTTCGTCCACCAGGACCTCGCGCTCGTGCCGTCGCTCGGTGTCACCGAGAACCTGCGGCTGGCGACCGTCGTCGCCGGACGCGGACCGTTCGTGCGGTGGCGCTCGGAGCACCGTGCCGCAGCCGAGCTGTTCGCCCGGTACGGCGTGGACATCGACCCCCGCGCCCGGGTCGAGCAGCTCACCGACACGCAGAAGGCGCTCGTCGCGATCCTCCGGGCCGTCGCCGAGCTCGGGGACGAACGGGCACTCATCGTGCTCGACGAACCGACCGTCTTCCTGCCGAAGGAGGACGCCGACCTGCTCTTCCGCGTCGTCAAGGACCTCGTGTCCGACGGGCGCACCTCGGCGCTCCTCGTCTCGCACGACATGGCCGAGGTCCTCGAACACGCCGACCGGGTGACGGTCCTCCGCGCCGGACGGGTGCAGGCGCACCGCGACACCGCCGACACCACCGCCGACGAGCTCGTCTCGCTCATCGTGGGCCGCGGCCTCGACGTCCCGGTCGCCCGACGGGCGCGTCCAGCTTCCACGGGCGACGCGGTCGTCCGCGTCCGGGACCTCCGCGCGGGCGTCGTCGACGGGTTGTCCTTCGACGTCGCGGACGGCGAGGTCGTCGGGATCACCGGCCTGGCGGGCTCGGGCGTCGAGGACGTCCTGCCCGGCCTGTACGGAGCACGGGCCGCGACCGGGTCGCTCGCCGTGCACGACGTCGCCGTCGACCTCGCCCGCGCCACCCCGGCGGCGTCGATCGCGCGTGGCGTCGTCTACGTCCCCGCCGACCGGAAGCGGGAGGGCGGCGCGCTGACCCTGTCCGTCGAGCAGAACGTGACGCTCCCCGTCCTCGGGAAGCTCCGTGGGCTGCTCGGCCTCTCCCCCGCCCGCGAGCGGTCGTACGTCGAGGGCCTCGTCCGCGACTGGGACGTCCGCCCCGCCGACCCCGCCGCACTGTTCGGCACCCTGTCCGGCGGCAACCAGCAGAAGGCCGTCCTGGCGAAGTGGATGCAGGACGACCCGCGGCTCGTGCTGCTGCAGGAGCCGACGCAGGGCATCGACGTCGGAGCCCGCGCCGCCATCTTCGCCATGCTCCGGAGGACCGCCGAGCAGGGCGTCCCGATCGTCTGCGCCTCCACGGACTACGACCAGCTCGCGCAGATGTGCGACCGGGTCGTCGTCCTCGCCCACGGCCGCGTCCACGACGTGCTCACCGGCGACCGCATCGACCGTGACCTGATCGCCGCCGCGGTGGTCGCCAGCCTGGTCGACCCCGCCACCGAAACCTCCACCGACTCCTCCCCCGTCAAGGAGAACGCCTGATGTCCACCACCGCCGACAAGGTCCTCGAGCCCTCCGTCATCCGTGCCGCGCGCCCGCGCTTCTCGTGGGGGCACACCGAGCGGTACGCGCTGCTCGGCGCCTGGCTCGTCATCGTCATCGCGTTCAGCGTGGCCCTGCCCGACACCTACCCGACCCTCGGCAACCTGCAGAACATCCTCGGGTCGCAGTCGGTGCTGCTCATCCTCGCGCTCGGCTTCCTGTTCCCCCTGACCGCCGGCGAGTTCGACCTGTCCGGGGCCTCGACGATGTCGCTCTCCGCGATGACGATCGCCGTCCTCAACGCGAAGATGGACGTTCCGCTCCTGCCGGCGATCGCGGTCGGCCTCGTCATCGGCGTCGTCGTCGGACTCGTCAACGGGATCCTGACGGTCGCCTTCCGGATCGACTCGTTCATCGTCACCCTGGGCACGTCGACATTCATGATCGGGATCATCCAGTGGATGAGCGCGTCCTCGTCGGTCACCGGGATCGACGCCGCGCTCGTGAACGCCACGGTGGGATGGCGCGGACTCGCGGGGTTGCCCCTCGCGTTCGTGTACGGCCTGGTCGCGACGATCGTCGTCCTCGTCGTCCTGAGCGCGACCCCCGTCGGCCGCCGGCTGCTCTTCGTCGGCACCGGCCGGGCCGTGGCCGAGCTCTCCGGACTCAACGTCCGGCGGCTCCGCGTCGGCGCCTTCGTCGGTGCGGGACTCACGGCCGCGGTCGCCGGGGTCGTCTACGCCGGCACCCTCGGCGGAGCGGACCCGTCCAGCGGCCAGTCGTTCCTCCTCCCCGCGTTCGCCGCCTGCTACCTCGGCGCGACCGCGATCATCCCCGGCCGCTTCAACGCGATCGGCACGTTCATCGCCGTGTACTTCCTGTTCTCCGGCGTCGTCGGTCTGCAGATGCTCGGCGCCGACAACTTCGTGCAGCAGCTGTTCTACGGCGGCGCCCTCATCGTGGCCGTCGCCGTCTCGCAGACGATCCGCCGCCACGCCGTCGCGAGCGCCGCCAAGGCCGCCGCGAAGCAGTCCTGACCATCCCACCCACCACAGAAAGCGAGTCCCCCATGGACATCGGAGTCTTCATCCCGATCGGCAGCAACGGCTGGCTCATCTCGACCACCTCGCCGCAGTACAAGCCGTCGTTCGACCTCAACCTCGAGATCGTGCAGAAGGCGGAGGCGTACGGCTTCGACTTCGCCCTGTCGATGATCAAGCTGCGCGGCTTCGGTGGTCCGAGCGGGTTCTGGGACGAGAACCTCGAGTCGTTCACCCTGATGGCCGGGCTCGCCGCCCGCACGGAGCGGATCCGGCTCTTCGCGACCACCGCGGTGCTGACCATCCCGCCGGCGATCGCCGCGCGCATGGCCGCGACCGTCGACTCGATCTCGCACGGCCGCTTCGGGCTGAACCTCGTCGCCGGGTGGCAGAAGGCGGAGTACGACCAGATGGGCCTGTGGCCGGGCGACGAGGTGCACTTCAAGCGCCGGTACGCGTACCAGACCGAGTACATGCAGGTCATGAAGGAGCTGTGGGAGACCGGCCGCAGCGACTTCCAGGGCGAGTACTTCCAGATGGACGACTGCCGGATGCTGCCGAAGCCGACCGCGCACATCCCGATCGTCTCGGCCGGCCAGTCGTCCCAGGGCATGGCGTTCGCCGCCGAGTACTCGGACTACAACTTCTCGATGGGCGTCGGCGTGAACACCCCGACCGCCTACGCCGAGCAGAACAAGGCGCTCCTCGAGGCCCGCGCGAAGACCGGCCGTGACGTCGGCTCCTACGTCCTCTTCATGGTGATCGCCGCCGAGACCGACGAGGCCGCGCAGGAGAAGTGGCAGCGGTACAGCGACGGCGTGGACGTCGAGGCCATCGCGTGGATGACCGGCCAGGCCCTCACCGACACGAACGGCGAGGACGGCAACACCGCCAAGCGCATCTCGCTCCCCGAGGGCGCCGTGAACATGAACATGGGCACGCTCGTCGGGTCGTACGAGCACGTCGCCGCGATGCTCGACGAGGCCGCCGACGTCGAGGGGACGAAGGGCATCATGCTCGTGTTCGACGACTTCCTGCAGGGCATGGACGAGTTCGGCACCCGCATCCAGCCGCTCATGCGCACCCGCGAGGGCGTGGCCTCCGTCGCACCGAGCGCGGTCACCGCGTGACCGCCGCAGCGAGCGGCCCGGTCATCGAGGTCGCGGTCGTCCAGTCGGGCGAGACCCCCGCGGACGCCGACGTCGCGCTCGACGAGCTCATCGCGCGCTTCGAGGAGGCAGCGGAGGGCGCCGACCTCGTCGTGTTCCCCGAGCTCGCGACCACCCCGTACTTCTGCGGTGTGGTGAACGACAGCCGGAAGTCCTGGGCACAGCCCGTCCCCGGGCCCGCCACGGCACGGTTCGCGGAGGCCGCCCGGCGACTCGGCACCGCGGTCGCGTTCGGGCTGTACGAGGACGCCGGTGACGCGCAGTACAACAGCGCCGTCCTCATCGACGCCGACGGGACCGTGGTGCAGGGCACCGACGTGCACGGCGACCGGGTCCCGACCTACCGCAAGACCTCGATCCCGAAGGACGACCTCTCCGACGTCGACGAGAAGCACTACTTCTCGCCCGGCTCCGGGCCCGTCGTGTTCGACGCGCTCGGCACCCGCTTCGGCATGCTCATCTGCTACGACCGGAGCTTCCCGGAGTACTGGCTCGCCGCGCGTGCGGCCGGCGCGGAGGTGATGCTCGTGTTCGTGTCCTCGATGGGCTTCCGCGAGACGCTGTTCACGCAGGAGCTGCAGGTGCGGGCCATGGAGACGCAGACGTGGGTCGTCGCGCCGAACCGCGGCGGGCAGGAGACGCTCGACGGCAAGACGGTCAGCTACTTCGGCCGGTCCTCGGTCGTGACCCCGCGCGGTGCGCTCGTCGTCTCGGCTCCCGCCCACGAGGCCGGCCCGGTCGTCCGCGCCACGGTCGACGTCGCCGAGGTCGCCGCCGCCCGGCGGGACTTCCCGCTCGGCCGCGACCGGCAGCCGGGCGTCTTCCGCTGGCTGGCCGCCGCGCACGCGCAGGCGGTGCCGGTGTGAGCGCCGTCACCGAGGCGACGGACGTCTTCACGATCGTCCGGGGCACGATCGCCCCGGAGCTCGAGCGGGCACTGGCGGCGAGTCGGGCAGACCCCCTCCCCGCGGCACCGAACGCCCTCGCCGCGGAGCCCGGGCACAGCCAGACGCTGTTCGCCCGGATCCTCGGCGAGACGCCGAGCCGACCAGCGGACAGCCGGACGCCGCAGCGCACGAGCGCCGTCGACACCGCACGCGCCGCTGCCGACCCGGCGGGCGCCTCGGTCACCGGGCTCCTCGCTGCCTTCGCCGAGGGCGCCACCACCCCCGAGGCGGTCCTCGACGTCCTCGCCCCGCTCTGGACGGCCGACGCCGTGTGGTCCGACGCGGTCCTCCGGCTCGTCGACGGTACCCGTACGGCCGCAGCCGAGTCCACCCGTCGATGGGCGGACGGCTCCGCGCGGCCGCTCGAGGGCGTCCCGTTCGCGGTGAAGGACATCATCGACATCGCCGGCACCGTGGTCACGAGCGGCTCGCTGCAGACCGGCGACCGGGTCGCACCGACCGACGCCACCGTCGTCGCACGACTCCGCGCGGCCGGAGCGATCCCGGTCTTCACGGCCGCCACGACCGAGTTCGCCTGCGGCGGCCCGCACAACGCCCGCTACGGCGCGGTCCGGAACCCCTGGGACGCCGACCGGTGGACAGGTGGGTCGTCCACCGGTTCGGGGTCGGCGCTGGCAGCCCGGATCGTCCCGCTGGCCCTCGGGACCGACACCGGCGGCTCCATCCGGGTCCCGTCCGCGCTGTGCGGCACGACCGGCATCAAGCCCACGTACGGCCTCGTCCCGCGCACCGGCGTCACGAGCCTGTCCTGGACCCTCGACCACGTCGGTCCGATGGCACGGACGGCCGAGGACTGCGCGCTCGTGCTCGACGTCCTCGCCGGGGGCGACGCGGAGGACCCGACGGCACACCCGACCGTGCCCGACCTGACCGCGGATCCCGACCGGGTCGTCGGGATGCGCATCGGCGTCCCGGGTACCTGGTTCACCGAGCGCGTCGACGCAGCGGTCCTCGGGGCGCACGCGGCCGCGGTCGACGCTTTCCGCGAGCTCGGTGCGCACATCGTGCCGATCGAGTTCGACGACCTCGAGGCCGTGGACTCCGAGTGCTGGACCGTGTTCTACGGCGAGCTCGCCGCGAACCAGGAGGCGAACGCGCCGACCGCCGAGCTGTTCGACGACGGCACCCGCGCGCGTTTCGACGTGTCCTTCACCCCCACGGCCGCGGACTACCTCCGTGCGCTCCGGCGGCGCCCGCTCGTCCAGGCGGCGATGGTCGCCCGCATGGACGAGGCCGGGGTCGACGTCGTGCTGACCCCCGGCATCGGTGCGACGGCCCCGCGGCTCGACGACCTGACGATGTCGGTCGACGGCGAGCGGTTCAACCTGCACGAGGTGGTCCCGCGCAACACCCGCCTGTTCGACTACGTCGGGTTCCCCGCGCTGATGATGCCCGCGGGGATCGCTCCCGACGGGCTGCCCGTGGGCGTGCAACTCGTCGGCCGGCCCTGGGCGGACGGCACCGTGCTGTCCGCGGCGGTCGCGTTCCAGCGCGCCACCGCCCACCACCTCCGCGTCCCCCCGGCGTCCGCCTCGGGAGGGCCGTCCCATCCGTAGCCGCACCACCGACGAGGGCGCCGCCCGCCGACGTGCCTGGCAGGTGCTCTGCGCCTCCAGCCTCAGCGTCGTCCTCGTCTTCATCTCCTCCAGTGCCCTGCTCGTCGCGCTCCCCGACGTCAGCGCCGCCCTCGACGCGAGCGCACTCCAGTCCAGCTGGGTCCTGCTCAGCTACATGCTCACCACGACGACCCTCATCCTGGTGTTCGGCCGGATCGCGGACCTGGTCGGCCGTCGACGGCTCTACCTCGCGGGGATCCTCGTCTTCCTCGCCGCCTCCCTCGCCTGCGGGTTCGCGCCCGACGCCGCGGTCCTGATCGGCGCCCGACTCGTCCAGGGCGTGGGTGCCGCCGCGATCGTCACGAACACCACGGCGCTGCTGACGGACGTCTTCCCCGAGTCGATCCTGTCGCTCGGCCTCGGCGTCAACGCGACGGTCGCCGCCGTCGGCCAGGTTGTCGGACCGATCGTCGGCGGGCTCGTCGCCGAGTCGCTCGGGTGGCGCTGGATCTTCCTCGTCGGTGTGCCCGTGTCGCTCGCCGGGCTGCTCTGGTCCGTCCGGCTGGTCCCCCGGACCACCCGTCCGCGCACCGGCGAACGGTTCGACCTGCCCGGCGCGCTCCTGTCGATCGCGACCGTCGGTCTGCTCGTCGGTGCCGTGTCGATCGGCGGCTCGTCGGGGTGGAGCAGCCCCGGCACGATCGCGACCGCGGCGAGCGCCGTGCTGATCGGGTGGCTGTTCGTCCGGACGCAACGACGGGTCGCGCACCCCCTCGTCGACCCGGCGATCTTCCGCGACCGCGCGACCATCACGTTGTTCTCGGCAGCCGGGCTCTGCGCCCTCTCCAGCTACGCGCTCGTGCTCCTGGCGTCCCTGACGTTCCAGGCGGTCTCCGGGAAGGACGCGGTCGAGGCCGCCCTCTGGGTGCTGCCGACGCCGATCGGCACGACCGTCGCCGCGGCGAGCGCCGGGGTCCTCGCACGACGGGTGCCGGCGCGGACGCTCTCGACCATCGGCATGCTGCTGATCGCCGTCGGCGCGGCCGTGCTCGCGGGATCGCTCGCGGACGACGGCGCCTACGCCGTGACCGCGCTCGGGCTGGGGGCGGTCGGCGTCGGGACCGGGGTGTTCATGACGCCGAGCACGTCGGCCCTCATGGTCCGCGTCCCGGTGCACCGACGCGGGATCGCCAACGCGATCCGCTCGGCACTGCAGAACGCCGGGTTCCTGTTCTCGACGGCGCTCGGGCTGGCCATCGCGACGAGCGGGCTGTCCGCCGCGCAGCAGTCCGCCGCCTACGACGGCAGCCTGCTCGCCCTCTCGCCGAGCGAGGTGCAGGCGTTCGTCGACGGCGTCCGGGCTGCCGCCCTCACCTTCGCCGGCTGCGCCGTCCTCGGTGCGCTCATCGTCGCGTTCGGACCCTTCGGACCACCCGACCGGGAGGCACCGGTGCGGACCGACACGTCGGGCCCCGTCCCGGAGGCGGGGGCGTCGGGGTGACCGCGACCACGCGCCGGGCAGACGGCCGACAGGGCGGACCCGACCCGGGCCTCCAGGCCGACACGACCAGACCAGACGACGGGAGCAGGACCGCATGACCGACGACCACGAGGACTACGCGGCGGCCGGGTACACCGGAGCGCTCGAACCCGGACGGCGGGCGGCGCTCGTCGTCGTCGACCCCGTGACCGCCTACGTCGACCCGACCTGCGGGCTGTACGCGGGGGTCGAGGAGCCGGTCGAGCGGATGCGCGAGCTGACGGCTGCGGCACGGACCGCGGGGGTGCACGTCGCGGTGACGACGATGGCGCTGTCGGCCGACGGGTCGAACGCCGGCGTGTTCTTCCGCAAGGTGCCGGCGCTCGCGGCGTACCTGCCCGGTGCGCCGACCGGGGCGTTCATCGAGGGCCTCGCACCGGAGCCGGGCGACACGCTCGTACCGAAGCAGTACCCGAGCGCGTTCTTCGGGACCTCGCTCGCGGCGGACCTCGTCGCCCGCGGTGTCGACACGCTCTTCATCGCCGGCCTCTCCACGAGCGGGTGCGTCCGGGCCACCGCCACCGACGCGATGCAGCACGGGTTCGTCCCGATCGTCGTCCGTGAGGCCGTCGGCGACCGGCTGCCGAGCGTGCACGAGGCGAACCTGTTCGACATCGCCGCGAAGATCGGTGAGGTGTGGCCGATGGAGCGCGTGCTCGAGCACTGGAGTGGCGCGTGACCGCCGTCGCGCCGACCGCGGCGGCGGTGCGCGGCCGCCCGCGGGACACCGGTGTCGACGAGGCCGTGCACGCCGCCTGCACCGCCATCCTCGCGACCGGCGGGCCCGGTGCCGTCACCGTCCGGGCGATCGCGGACGCCGCGGGAGTCGGGGCGGCGACGATCTACCGCCGCTGGTCGAGCAAGGACCTCCTGCTCACCGACACGGTGATCCGGCTGATGGAGGAGTCGATCCCGACCGTGCTCGACGCGCCGATCGACGAAGGGGTGCTCGGCCTCACCCGTGGCTGGGTGCACGCGCTCGTCGCGACGCCGGTCGGCCGCGCCCTGCCGATCATCGTCGAGCGGGCCGCGCACGAGCCCCGGGTCGCGGACGCGGTCGCGGCGTGGCACCTCGACCGTCGTGTGCGGGTGAACGCGATGCTCCGGCGCGCGATGGACGCCGGCGACCTCCGGTCGGACGTCGACCTCGGCATCGCGGTCGACCTCCTCGGCGGCCCGACCTTCTACCGGCGGGTGTTCGTCTCGCTCGACATCCAGGACCCGGACTACGCGGTCCGGCTCGCGCGGGAGTTCCTGCGGTGGGCCGGCTGGACCGGGGACACCGCGACCGTGGGGGTGGCCTCGTGACCGACACCGTGCACGATCCCGGAGCGGAGCTCGAACGCGACGACGTGGCCCGCCGGCCGACGCCGCCGTGGACGGACATGGGCGTCGGGGACGTCCGCCCCGGCCACCTGATCGGGTTCAACCGTCGGTCCGACGCCGCGCGGCAGGTCTCGGACCTCATCCGCGCCGACATCGTCGCCGGACGCTTCGTCGGCCCGCTCCCCTACGAGTGGGAGCTGCTCGACCTCTACGGGACCACCCGCAACGTCCTCCGTGCGGCACTCACCCTGCTCAAGGAGCAGCGCCTCATCACACGCGCTCCCCGGTCTGGCACGTTCGGCGTGCGGCCGGTCGCCTCGGTGAACCTCGCGCGCACCACCGACGAGGTGACGATCTACGGCGAGACCGCCGGTGGGAGCATCTTCGACTCGCCGCGCCTGAGCATCGTGCACCTCTGCGTGCAGCTCGTCCCGGCGCCGGAGACCGTCCGGCGCAACCTCGAGATGTCCGGGGACGCGGCGTACTTCGTCGAGAGCCTCATCTCGTTCGACGGGGAGCCGAGCCGGGTCCGGACCAGCTGGGTGCCGCAGGAGCGGTTCCCCGACCTCGTGTCCGAGCCGCTCACCGAGTACGTGCCCGACGTCCTCGTGCGGCGCAGCGGGGAGCGGCCGGTCGCCCGGCGGCTCCTGCTCAGCACGGTGAACGCCGACCAGTGGACGGCGGACCTGCTCGACATCGACCCCGGTCAGGCGATCTTCCACATCGAGCGGCTCATGTGCCTCGCCGACGGCACCCCGGTCGAGTACGGGTTCTCGCGGTACCGGGGCGACCGGGCGGTGATCGACTCGCGGGTGGTGTGAGTGGTGATGGCCGCCTCGTGCGGTCACCCGCCTCGCCGCGGTGCGGACGGACGGACGGGAGGCCCGGAT
>NZ_JBPUGH010000039.1:0-22805 GCF_051548005.1 Curtobacterium flaccumfaciens
GCACCCGGTCAGGGTGAGCAGGCCGAGGCCGGCGAGTCCGGCGGCACCGGTCAGGAGCGTCCGGCGGCTCGGGCCGCGGGCGTTCCGGGGTTCATGGACGACGGGCTGCATTCGGGGTGACCCCTCCTGGTAATCGTTCCGGTGAACGATAAGGGACCGACGGCGATCCCCCAACCCCTGCCGTCGGCCCTCGGACCCGTCGGATGCGGCCCCGATGCGCGCCGGTGCACCGATCCGGCGTGGTCGGTCCGGTGCGCGCGGGCGCCCGGAGTGTTTACCAACCCGTTACATGCGGAGCGGCGGGCAGGCGGGAAGATCGAGCATGGCGACCTTCACCCGCGGCTTCGGCGGCCGACGCCACGAACGCGACGACTCCCGCATCCCGCCCGGTCAGACCCTCGTCCAGGACTGGCCGGTCCTGTCCGCCGGCGCGACGCCCGAGATCGAGCCGTCGGACTGGTCGTTCTCCATCCGGACCGAGAGCGGCCCGCACTCCTGGACGTGGGACGAGGTGCAGGCGCTCGGCGTCGAGGACGTCACGGTCGACATCCACTGCGTGACCCACTGGACGAAGCTCGACATGCCGTGGCGCGGCGTGTCCCTCGACCGGCTCTTCGCGGACGTCGAGACGTCGCTGGACTTCTGCATGGTCCACAGCTTCGGCGGCTACACGACGAACGTCCCGCTGGACGAGCTGCTCGACGGGCAGTCCTGGATCGCGTTCGAGGCGGACGGCGAACCCCTGACGCCCGAGCACGGCGGACCTGCGCGCCTCCTCGTGCCGCACCTCTACTTCTGGAAGAGCGCGAAGTGGGTGCGCGGGATCGTCATGCAGTCCGACGACGAACCCGGGTTCTGGGAGAACGCCGGCTACAACATGCACGGCGACCCCTGGAAGGAAGAGCGGTACTGGTGAGCGGCGGGCGCCCGTCCACCGATCTGTCGTCGACCGACCTGTCGTCCACCGGCCTGCCGTCGGCCGGTCTGCCGTCGAACCGCGTGCCGTCGACGGACGTTCCGTCGACCGGCCTGGAGGCACGGCGAACCCCTGATCCGTCCGCACCGGCCCGTCGGCGGCCGGCCTGGCACCCCGCGACGGTCGCCGCCGTCGCGCAGGAGACCCCGAACGCCCGGCGTCTGGTCCTCGACGTGCCGAGCTGGCCCGGCAACGACCCCGGCCAACACCTCGACCTCCGGCTCACCGCCGAGGACGGCTACCAGGCCTCCCGGTCGTACTCGGTGGCGTCGTCCGGTCCCTCGACGCAGGTCGTGCTCGCCGTCGACCGGGTCGACGGCGGCGAGGTCTCCCCGTTCCTCGTCGACGCGATCGAGGTCGGGGACGCCCTCGAGGTGCACGGTCCGCTCGGCGGGTGGTTCGTCTGGCACCCGTCGCCGGACGCGCGACCCGTCCAGCTCATCGCGGGCGGATCGGGGGTCGTCCCCCTCGCGGCGATCGCGACCGCGCACGTGGAAGCCGGCGATCCGGCACCGTTCCGGCTCCTGTACGCCGTGCGCACCCCGGAGGACGTCTTCTTCCGCGACGAGCTCGCCCGGGCAGCCGCAGCGGGCGTGACCACGACGTTCGTGCACAGTCGACGGGCCCCGGCGGGCGAACCCGCCGGGCGCCTCACCCGCGAGCGCCTGGCGGCCGCGGTGTTCCCGCCCGACACCCGGGCACAGGTCTACGTCTGCGGGTCGACGCCGTTCGTCGAGCAGGTGCTCGGGTGGCTCGCCGAGCTCGGGCACGACACGAGCGACGTCCGCGCCGAACGCTTCGGAGGCAGCTGATGACGATCGTCGACGGCAACGCGCTGGCCGGGCTGCTCGCCGAGCGCTTCGGGCCCGACGCGACGACGGTCCTGCTCCGCTGCCCGGGCTGCGGGAGCGACGGCGTGCTCGCCCGGACCCGTGTCCACCTGACGGCGATGGGCGCCGTGGCGCGGTGCTGCGACTGCGACACCGTGCTCGTCACCGTCGTCGACTCCCCGACCGGCCGTCTGATCGCCGGCACGGGTGCCACGTTCACCGACACATCCGCGAGCTGAGCACAAGGGTGCGACCGGATCCGGCGGGAATCCTGCGGGAAACCGCACGGCGAGCCCGCTGACCCATCCGGATCACGCGCCGCTCCGGATGCTCTCCCGGGCGTGCGGACCACCCATCCGTCACACCCACGGGGCACGGTGGCCCCGACGCCGACGAGCGCGGGCACCCGAATCCTGCGCTCGCCGTCCGTCCGGACGTCCGTGGTGCCCGCCACGGACAAACACCGGTCCGGTACCCGTCGCGGTACGACGAAGGCCCCGGTCGCTGCGACCGGGGCCTTCTGTCCGAGCGGATGACGAGATTCGAACTCGCGACCCTCACCTTGGCAAGGTGATGCGCTACCACTGCGCCACATCCGCGTACGACCACAGCGTAGACCCTGACCTCCCGCCGAGCACAGCCGGCGCGCTCCGTCGGGCGCGTCGCGTCCCTCCAAGTGGGGTACCGCCGCCCCGCCTACTGGGGACACCTCGGGCGCGCCCTGATCGACGCTCCCTGCCTACGCTCGACCAACACGCACCGGACCGGCATGGGTAGCCCGGCCCGGAGCGTCGCGGCACCGAGGGACCGGTGTCGCCGCCGATCCGTGTTGCTCCGTGGCAGCGCGGACCAGATCAGGGAGTGGAAGACGCATGCCCCAGCAGACCTCGATCCGCGCCGCGCTCGCCGTGGTGGTACTCACCGCCGGCCTGACGATCGTGCCCTTCGGGACCAGCACCCCCGCGCAGGCGGTCGCCGTGAACGCGCCGCGCGGGAACATCGGGAAGTTCAAGCAGCAGTTCGTGGAGGACTTCAGGACCACGGCGAACTGGGGCGGACCGTTCGCGAAGACGTACAAGAACAGCTGGCAACCGTACCCGGACGGCATGAGCAACATGTACTGGTCGGGCAAGCAGATCCGGGCGAGCAACGGGGTCATGGACGTGTACCTCGACGGCAAGCACGGCTCCGCGGGTACGTTCGGCACCCCGACCGGCGCCTGGGACCACAAGGGCGGGAAGTTCAGCGTCCGTGCGAAGGCGGTCGGCGGCAACGGCAACGGCGCGGCCTTCATGCTGTGGCCGACGTCGAACGTGTGGAGCGACGGCGAGATCGACTACCCGGAGGCCAACTTCGAGTCCGCCCCCATGGCGCACCACCACTCGATGAAGCGGGGCAACGAGGTGAACGCGATCAGTACCTCCACCCGGGCGTCGTGGCGCGACTGGCATGTGTACTCGATCGAGTGGATCCCCGGGAAGTCCGTCATGTACCTGCTCGACGGGAAGGTCATCTCGACCGTCACGCGGGACGTCCCGAAGACCTCGCACCGCTACATGTTCCAGGTGGGGAACTGGGGCAAGACGGGACACCTCTACATCGACTGGGTGTCGACGTACACGTACACCGGCTGACCAGCGGTCGGACCGACGGACGGGAGGCCCGTGGCGACACCGCCACGGGCCTCCCGTCCGTCTCCTGGTCGCGTCGCGACCGCAGCCTCGCTGCGGAGTCGCTGACGACGCGACGGACTCCCGCTCGCAGGAGTTCGATGGATCGATGCAGCAGGAGTCCGTCACCGAGCCCGCCGACCCTCGGGGCTGGTGGCACCGCAAGTTCGCCCCGGAGGTCCGGACGGTCGGCCGCGTCGAACGCGCCGTGCTGCTCCGCGCCGCCGTGGTGCTCGCGATCGTCGGGACGCTCGTCTTCGTGATCATGCTCGTCGGCGTCCTGACGCACTCCGGCTTCCAGCGGCTCGACCGTCCCGTCGACGACTGGTTCGACACGCAGCGCGACGCCGACCGCACGAACGTCATGGTGGTGCTCGCGACGGTGTTCGGACCGGTCGGCATGCCGATCGTCGTCCTCGTCGTCACCGTCTCCTGGGCGCTCCTCGCCCGACACGCGTGGCGTCCGCTCGTCCTCGCCTGCGGGATGGTCCTCGGGGTGATGACCGCCCAGGCGTTGGCCCCGCTGGTCCGCCATCCCCGACCGCCGGTCGCGGAGATGCTGCTCGGCCCCGACCACACGTTCTCCTTCCCGTCCGGGCACGTCCTCGGGGCGAGCGACTTCTTCCTCATCGGCGCGTTCCTCATCGCGTCTCGCACACACCGACGCTGGATCACCGTCGGCCTGTTCGCACTCGCGGCGCTGATGATCGCGTCGCAGGTCGTCAGCCGGCTCTACCTCGGCTACCACTGGTTGCCCGACACGCTGTCGTCCGTCGGACTGTCGATGATGATCACCGCGCTCACGATGGCGATCGACACCCACCTCACGGCGCGGGTCCCCGAGCTCGCGCCGGATCCCGCACCGGCGACCGCGACCGGCGACCTCGTCCGGTGACCGCGCTCGGCGCGGTCGCGAGTGCGGTCGGCGGCCTCCTGCTCGCGTGGCTCGTCGTCGTCGCCGCACTGTGGGTCGAACAACGGCGACACCCGGACCGGTCCTCCCTGCGGGAACTGCTGCGGCTGGCCCCCGACGTCGTCCGGTTGCTCCGACGCCTCGTCGCGGACCGCACCGTGCGGGTCGGCGTCCGGGTCTGGCTCGCCGTGCTGCTGGCGTACCTGCTCTCACCGATCGACCTCGTGCCCGACTTCGTCCCGGTCCTCGGGTGCCTCGACGACGCGCTCGTCGTCGTGATCGCGCTCCGGTTCGTGGTGCGGAGCGCCGGAGCGGACGCACTCGAGCGGCACTGGCCCGGGAGCCCGGGTGGCCTGCGGGCCCTCTGCCGCGTCGCCGGCGTGGCGCTGCCCGGCTGAGCGTGGCGGATCGTCGCACCCGGCCGGTGACCCGCCGCACCGTTGCGTCGGACACGTCGCGCGTCGCCGTACTGTCGATCGGAGCCGACACGACGTTCGACCCCGGAGCCGGCGGACGATCGGGACCACCCCCCGCCGGCCCGGCGCGGGCGATGTGCCGGGCCGACCGCGAGACGAGCCAGGACAACCGCGAGACGAGAGGGAGCCGCCGTGTCCGACCGGAGACCCCCCCGCCGGCCGCCGCCGGAGCACCTGGAAGACCATCGCCGCGGGTGCCGGGTTCCTCGCCGCGTTCATCCTCGCGCCGCTGTTCGGCGGCGTGTTCATCCTCGGAGCGGCCGCCGGCTTCATCGCGGACGGGTACCGGGCGCACCAGGACGACGAACTCCGCGCGGTGGCGACCAGCACGGCCGGGATCATCGACACCATCGACGTCCGCCACTTCACGGAGGACTTCGGACCGGGCAGGACCGAGTGCGTGCCGCAGGTCTCGGGGACCGCGAACGGGGAGCCGCACACGTGGGACCTGGCGGACTCCGCGGCGTGCGGCGGCGTGTACCGGGTCGGCCAGCGGCTGGAGGTCGTGTACGACTCGTCCGACGTCGACCGGGCGGTGCTCGCCGACCCGGAGGCAGGGGGTGTCCGCGCGCGCAGCACCGTCGTGCACGTGCAGGTGCTCGTGATCGGCGTGGTCCTCGCCGCGGTCGGGACCGGTTGCTGGCTGTGGGTGGTCCGGAGCGGGCGCGGGCGGCGGGAGCGGCAGTCCTCGTCCTGAGCCGTCGCGGTCGGGTCCGGACCGGCGTCCGTTCGGTACGGTCGACCAGTGGGGGAAGCGCGTGGTGAACGCCCGGTGACGGTCCGCGGGAACCGGTTCACGCCGGCGGCGTGGGCGGCGCTGGGAGCAGGCGTCGTCGCGGCCGGGCTCTGGACGACGTGCAGCCCGGAGGTGTTCGGGTCTGCCCGGTTCACCCAGGTGTGGACGAGCGGCCTCCTGCTCGTCGTCGGTGCGCTGACCGTGTCCCTGGCCGTCGGCACGCTCCGCACCCGCGTGGAGGTGTTCCCCGACCGTCTCGAGGCGACCCGAGGGCTCCGCCGGACGCAGGTCATCGGTCCCGGGGAGCTCGTGGCCTTCCGGGCCTCCGGGAAGGGCAACACCGTGATCAGCGCCGTCGCTGCACGGCGCCGTGGGTTCTCCACGAACCGGTTCCACCGGCACCACGACGCCCTCGTGGACTGGCTCGACCGGAACACCGGCGCGGAGTGGACGGCGTTCCGGGACTTCTTCGGCAAGCTCACCGTGCAACGGGACCGGGCGCCGGTCCGCGAGTCGCTGTCGACCCTCCTCGTCGTCGGGGTGTTCCTCGCCACGCTCCTGACGTTCCCCGGTCTCTTCATCGGCACCGCGTACGACGCGGCGCACCGGGAACAGGTGACGTGCACCGTCACCGCCGCGGAGGCGATCACCGTCTCCAGCCGGTCCACCAGGGGCATCGGCTCCTCCCGGGCCGGCGTCGGCGTCGAGACGTCGGACTGCGGCCGCCTCACCATGACGCGCGGGGTCACCAGCGACGATCGGGACGACATCGCGCGCGAGCTGAACCGTACGAAGGGCCCGCACACCTTCACCGTCGGCGGCGGGTCCTTCTGGCTGCGCACGCACACGCCGGTCACGATCCCGGCGCCGACCGTCTACAGCATCGACGACCTCAGCGCCCGCTGACGATCGAGCCGGGCCGGGCTCGAGCTACCCGTCCGCGGTCTCGATCATCGCCACGATGTGCGGCGTGCTCCACCGGAGGAGCGCCGGCGACGGCGGCTCGTCGAGGTCCTCGCCCCAGACCGCGACCGCTGCGCCCGACATCGGCGAGGCCAGTCGCGACCCCGAGTCCCCGTCCCACGACCGCAACGTCCAGTGCCGACGGAGGTCGTCGGCGGTGTAGGCGGCGTCCGCCGGGTCGAGGTCCGTCGGGACCTCGCAGAGGTAGTACGAGTCGTAGTTGAGCAGGTCCGTCCCCGCCCCGGCGAGGTCGCTCGCCCGCGCGCGGTGCTGCCGGCGTTCGCGGCGCTCCGTCGCGTCCTCGGTGTCGCCGTCGAGGCTCCAGTACGTGATGCGGACGCGCGGGTCCAGGAGTCGGACGGCGGACCGGTCGATCCCGTCGTTCCAGGCCCACACCGACCGCGTGCCGACGGCGGCCGCCATCGTGTTCAACCAGGTGACCCGTTCCCGGGGGCTGACGTCCTCCCCCCACTCGTCGCCGCCGACGTGCACGGCACGGCTCTGCGGGAAGGTCCTCGTCACCTCCGCGAGCAGGTCCCTCGCCAAGGCGACGCTGCCGGGCGCCGACGGATCGAGCTCGCTCTCGCCGCTCCGGATGCGGTCCACCCACCGTTTCCCGTGCCGCGCCTCGAGGAGTGCGAACGCCGCCGCCATGTGTCCCGGCGTGTCGACCTCGGGGACGATCGCGATCCCCCGCTCCGCGGCGTACGCAGCGATCCCTCGTGCCTGTGCGGTGCTGAGGAAGGGGCGGCCGGTGACCCGGCTCGTGTACACGCCGTCGTACAGGTCGGCGTTCGCCGGGGTCTGCCCGAGGACCGCGCTCTCGATGCCGACGTTCTGGTCGTCGGTCAGGTGGAGGTGCAGGAAGCGACCGCCGTGCGCTGCTAGGAGGTCGACGTACTGCTCGATGAGCGACGGGCGGTAGTAGGCGCGGGCGACGTCGAGCATCACCCCGGTCTCCGGCCTCGCCGGGGTCGTGTGCACGGTGCGCACCGTCGACGTGGACGTGCGGCAGGTCGACGTGGAGTAGACGCCCGTGCAGGCGACGACCGTGTACTGCCCGGCCGGCACCCGGGACGCGGTGGTCAGCGTCGCGCGGACGGTCGCCGTCCTGCCCGCAGCCAGCGCTCGGACCGGCACGTGCCCGAGCGCGTAGCGCCCGCTGCTCGATGCGAGGTACAGCCACGCGGGAAGCGCGGACGTCCTCGACTTCCCGGTGTTCCGCAGCGTGACGCTGGTCCGGACCGCGGTCCGGGTCGACGAGCTGGTGCTGCTGGCGCCGACCGCCGTGACCGCGGGGCGCGGCGCGGTCGGGGTCGCGGCTGCCGCCTGCTGATCGACGGGATCGACGGCCCCGGCGACGGCGCCGATGCCGACCACCGCGGCTCCTGCGCTGACGATCGCGATGCCGAGCACGACGATGCGACGGGCACGCCTCCCCCGGCCCTCGCGCGCCGTCATCGTCCGGCTCCCCCGGTGACGAGGGCGGAGACGGAACGGCGACGGAACGGGTGCACGAGCCGATCATGCCGTGAGCGGCGGCGGCTCGGCGACCCCGTCATCGCGTGACACCGGTGAGCGGCGTAGTCTCCCCCTCGTCAGCACGCTCCTCGACGACGAGAGCAGGTCACACCGTGCGCCGATCTCTGCAGGCGGTCCTCACGATCGCGACGGTCGCGGCACTCGCGACCACGTTCCTCCAGGCCGGACCGGAGGCGTCACTAGCGGTGGCCGCCGACGCGACGTCCGCACGCGGCCCGGCCGCGCCGACCCACCAGAACCCCATGACGCTGTCGCTGCCGGACGGGCAGACCGCGGCGAGTTGTGCGGACCCCACGGTGGTGCACGGGGTCGGGCGCGATCGGGACTGGTACCTCTACTGCACGAGCGACGCCCTGACCGCGACCGAGGAGAACCCGGACGGGTCGCTCGTCCAGCACGTCGTCCCCACCTACCGCTCGACGGACCTCACGCACTGGGCGTACGTCGGGGACGCGTTCACGACGAAGCCCGCCTGGGTCGGCGACGCGAACGGCATCTGGGCACCCGACGTCGTGTACCGGAACGGCCGCTGGTACCTCTACTACGCCGCGTCGGACACCCCGACGGCCTCCGCGCCGACCGGTGGCGGTTCCGCCGTGGGTGTCGCGACGAGCACGAGCCCGACCGGGCCGTGGACCGATTCGGGCGGACCGGTCGTCGCACCACAGGCCGCGCCGAACGGCGCCGGCCAACGGTGGGAGTTCGACCCCGAGGTCATCACCGACCACGGTGCCACCTACCTGTACTTCGGCAGCTACTTCGGCGGGGTGAACGTCCGACGCCTGACTTCCGACGGGCTGCACTCGGTGCCGTCGAGCGAGCGGGAGATCGCCATCGACAACCGGTACGAGGGCACCTACCTCATGCGTCACGACGGCTGGTGGTACTTCATGGGGTCGGCGACGAACTGCTGCAACGGTGCGCTCACCGGCTACGGCGTCTTCGTCGCCCGCTCCCGCAGCCCGCTCGGACCGTTCACCGACCAGGACGGCGTGGCGATCACGGCGACCCGGGTGGGCGGCACCC
Organism: Curtobacterium flaccumfaciens; assembly: GCF_051548005.1. Taxonomy (GTDB): domain Bacteria; phylum Actinomycetota; class Actinomycetes; order Actinomycetales; family Microbacteriaceae; genus Curtobacterium. Next base: position 9,133 of record NZ_JBPUGH010000039.1, read on the forward strand.
CGATGCTCGCGCAGAACGGCGACCGCTGGGTCGGCACCGGCCACAACACCGTCGTGACGGACTTCGCCGGGCAGGACTGGATCGTGTACCACGCGGTCGACCGTGACGACCCGTACTACGCCGGGCAGGGCACCTACACGAAGCGCCCCGTGCTCATCGATCCGCTCGACTGGATCGGCGGTTGGCCCGTCGTCCGGGGTGGAGCAGGCCCGTCCGACACGGTGCAGCCCGGGCCCGTCGCCCAGCCCGGTGAACGACCGACCTACCGGTCGACCCGAGCGCCGGTCGACGTCCCCGGGCGTCTGCTCCGTCCCCTCTCGACGTCGTTCGACGGATCGGCACTGCCGACGTCGCTCAGCTGGATCCGCGAACCCGACCCGGCGACGTGGACGGTCAGCGGCGGCGCGTTCCGTTGGCAGACCCAGGACGCCGACATCCACCCACCCGCGACGCCGCTCGCCTCGGTGCTCGCCGAACCCGCGCCACGCGGCGACTACGTCGTCGAGACGACGGTCGCGGTGGACACCCCGGCCACCGGCGACGGCGTGAACTACGTCCAGGGCGGGCTCATCGTGTACGGCGACGACGGCAACTACGTCCGCCTCACGTCGAACTCGATCTTCGACACCCGGCAGACGGAGTTCGGGAAGGAGGTCTCGCCGCAGCCGGCCGGCGCGCCGAACTACGGCAACATGGTGGTCGGCCCCGTGGGCGACCGCACCACGCTGCGGATCGTGCACCGCGTCGTCGGCGGCCTGGACCAGTACACGGCGTACACGAGTGACGACGGGCGGCACTTCGTCCGGGGCGGCACGTGGACCGCCGATCTCGGGGCGCATCCGCGCATCGGGCTGATCTCGCTCGGCGGTGCCGGGTTCACGAGTACGTTCGACGACCTCCGCGTCAGCACGGTCCGGAGCGTGCGCGGCTGACCGTGCCGGCCGGTCACGCGACGTCCGGCCCGGTCGGGTGGAACAGCTGCGACTGCGGTCGACTGAACACCCAGTCCGGCTCCCCCGTCGGGGTGATGTCGCCGGAGGCGATGAGGTCGGCGACCTGCTCGAGGTAGGACGTCAGTGACGGGGCGAGGACCTGGTGCTCGTCGTCGTCAGCCCCGAACATGATGACCTGTCCGACCGTGCCGGCGGGGCCGGGGTCGAGGTCCACGCCGATGTGGTTCCCGCTGCCGTCGTGGGTGAGGGGGATCCACCCGCGGGCCGAGTACTTCGGCTGCACGAACCCTTCCGGTGTGGAGGACGCGAACTCGTCCATCTCCTCCTGCTGTTCGTACCCGTCCCACTGGTCCCACTGGACGGCGACATCCGCGAGCGGCAACATCGCGAGCCCCGCGAAGAGGCCGGCGGCGAACCGTGGCTCCTGCGGCGTGTACTGGTGTTGGCCGTCGTGCAGCCGGTACAGCGCGCGGACGTCCTCGGGGAGCCGCTGCCCGAGGTGCGCCTCCGTCGCAGTGATGTCCGCCTCGGACGCCGGCGGGTGCAGCATCACGTCGCCCGGGACGACGCGGGTGAGCCGTGTGAGCACAGCTCGCACACGCGTCGCGACGACGTCGGTCGGTGCGGGGTCCCGGTGTCCCCGCCGGAAGAGTCGGCCCGAGTCCATCAGCCCACCGTAGCGACGGCAGCCCGGTGCCTTCCGCTCGGGACGCACCGCGGGAACACGAAAGCCCCCGGCGTCTGCCGGGGGCTTCTTCGTGGTGGGCGATACTGGGATCGAACCAGTGACCTCTTCCGTGTCAGGGAAGCGCGCTACCGCTGCGCCAATCGCCCAGAGGAGTGTGGAGCTGGAGGTGGGGACGGGATTCGAACCCGCGTGGACGGCTTTGCAGGCCGCTGCCTAGCCTCTCGGCCACCCCACCATCGAGGTTCACGTCTCCGTGAGTACCCGAACGGTGGGATACCCTCTGGTGAGTCGTCGCGACCCGGAGGTCGTGACACTCGAGCGGATGACGAGATTCGAACTCGCGACCCTCACCTTGGCAAGGTGATGCGCTACCACTGCGCCACATCCGCATGCTTCTCAGGAGAAGCACGGTCGCCGTCCCGCTGGCCGTTCGTGCTGGCCTGCCGTCTCGGCGACGTCGTAAACTCTATACGAACCCGGGCGCATCCGCCAAAATCCTTCCGGTTCACCGGGCGTGTCCCCCGTGTTCACGCGGGTGCACGGGCATCGAGCCCTCGCGCCACACCCGGGCGGCACGTCGTGTTCGGCACCGACTCCCGCATCCGCTACTATCGACTGGCACGACAAGTGCAGCGGGCGATTGGCGCAGTTGGTAGCGCGCTTCGTTCACACCGAAGAGGTCATCAGTTCGAGTCTGGTATCGCCCACCCGCTGTGTCGCTTCGACGACACGACCGAGAGCCCGACGCAGCACGCGTCGGGCTCTCGTCGTTCCGGCAAGCAGACGACACCGTCCGACACCAGCAATCCGACACCAGCCGAACGATCCACAGGGGCACATGACCGACGTCGACCTCGAGTTCGCCCGCGTCCGCGCCGTCCTCGACCGTCCGACCCTCCGGCTCCTCTCGCGTCCGACCAGCGCCGCGGTCGTGGCCGTGTTCCGCGCGGTGTTCGACCGCGACGTGCAGTACGTCCCGGCGGACCGGATGCACCTCCAGGTCGAGGAGCACGTCGCCCGCCTCCAGGCGACCGGCGCGCGGGTCCCCGCGAGTGAGCAGCCCGGCGACGCCGAGGACACCCGACCGAACGGCCGAGCACTCTGTCGCGACTGGGTCGCCGCACAGTGGCTGGTCCGGTCGAACTCCCCCGACGGCGACGAGCAGTACTCCCTGACGAGCCACGCCCTCGAGGCCCTGGGCCTCGTGGACGCCCTGAGCGCGGACCGGGCCCTCATCAGCGAGAGCCGCCTCGCGATGATCGTCGACGCGGTGCACCGGTGGGCGGCCCGCGCGGAACCGGACCCCGACGTGCAGATCCGGCGGCTCGACGCACAGATCGCTGAGCTGCAGGCGGAGCGGGACCGTTTGGCGAGCGGCGACACGGTCGAGACCGTCGACGACGACCGGATGCGGGACGGCTACACGAACATCTCCGACCTCATCCGCCAGCTCCCGAGCGACTTCAAGCGGGTCGAGGAGGCGGTGGCGACGATGCACCGCTCGATCGTCGAGGACTTCCGCAGCGAGGTCCGCCCGATCGGCGAGATCCTCGACGACTACCTCGCCCGCACCGACAACCTCATGCAGTCCACGCCGGAGGGCCGTGCGTTCGAGGGTGCCTTCGAGCTCCTCCGTGACGACGCGCTCCTGCTGCGGCTCCGCGACGACATCGGCACGATCCTGGCCCACCCGTTCGCCTCGACGCTCGAGCCGGGCGAGCGGCGGGCCTTCCGGAACACCGTGAGCATCCTGCGGCAGGGCATCGAGGACGTCCTCGCCCGCCGACGACAGCTGACCGCGACCCTCCGCGACCAGATCGTCGCGCACGACGTGGTCCGCGACCGGGAGCTCGACGCCGTCCTCCGCTCGGTGAACCGCGGACTCGCGGCGTGGATCGAGCAGGGGTCGGCCCGGGACCGCGTCCCCCTGGTCCTCCTGCCCGAACCGGCCGAGGTCGAGACGCTGCGCGAGCGCTTCTACGACCCGGACAACGAGTCCGTGCCGCCGCCGATCGAGGACCCGGACGACGACGTCTTCGAGGACCTCGACGTCGAGACGCTCCGGCGACACGGTGGCCCGCTGCTCGCCGAGCTCCGCGACGCCCTCCGGTCCGCGGACGCCACCACCGCCGTCGCGGCCTTCCACGGTCTGCCCGACGAGCAGCGGCGACCCGTCGAGCTCTTCGGCCTGGCCCACCTGCTCACGGGCCGACCGGACTTCGAGGAGGCCCGGCACGTGGTCGCCCACCACACGGTCCGTCCCGACGGCAGCGCGGTCACGTTCCACATGCCGACCGCCGACCTCGCCGACGGCGACGCAGCGGCCGCGGACCACGCAGCGTACGACCCAGCACGCACAGCAGCACACGCACAGGAGGCACGGTGAGCGACACCACGCCGGCACCGGTCGACGACACGGCCGGGTTCGAGGACCTCGACACGGTTCCCCAGGACGACGATCGCGACGAGACCAGCTTCGCCCTCTTCGAGGGCGACGAGGGACGCCTCGACGAGCCGCAGCGACGCGCGCTGGTCGCGCTGCTCCGGCACACCTACGTGAGCGCCCGCACGCACGCCGACGAGTGGCGCGCGGTCCTCGACGCCGAGGGGCAGCTCCGGTCGCGCCTCAACGACCTCTTCCTCGAGCTCCACGTCGACCGGGACCGCGAGGTCGCCTGGAAGCGCCAGGCCCGCTCGGAGAGCCAGCGCCGGGCGTTCCCCACCCTGTTGCGCGACGTCCCGTACACGCGCGAGGAGACGATCGTCCTCGTCTGGTTGCGCATGCGGCTCCGTGCCGACACGCGTCCGGGTCCCGACCAGGTCGTGGTCGACCGCTCCGAGATCCTCGGACACGTGGCCGGGTTCCTGCCCGCCGGGTCCACCGACCGCACCCGCGACGAGGCCCGCGTCGCGAGCGCCGTCGAACGCCTGGTCCGCGCGCGCATCCTGCTCCGGACGACCGACCCGGACCGCTTCCGCGTCGCCAGCGTCGTCGAGGTGCTCCTCCCCCTCGAGCGACTCCTCGAACTCGACACCTGGCTGCGCACCGCGACCAGCGGTGACGGTGCGGCGACCGCCGGCGCCGACCCGAGCCTCCAGGCCGAGCCGACCGACACCGACGACGAAGGCGAGCCGGCAGCATGACCGACACCGTGACCGGGACGACCGCGTACGAGGAGTACGCGATGCCCGCGCTCTTCGACACGGTGGCACAGTGGCGTGCCGAGTCGATGCAGGTCGTGAACTGGGGCGGGTTCCACGGCCACCGTCAGGTGGAGCTGTCCGGCACCGCCACGCTCATCTCCGGCGCGTCCGGCACGGGCAAGTCGACGCTCATGGACGCCTACCTCGCGGTCATGATGCCGTCCGACGTGCCGTTCAACGGCGCGTCCAACGACACCACGACCGGCCGCGCGCGCGGCGCCGACCAGCGGAACCTGCTGACGTACCTGCGCGGCAAGGTCGACACCCAGCGCGACCCGGAGACCGGTGCGCTGCGCGACGTCAACCTCCGCGGCGACGACCAGACGACCTGGGGCGCCGTCGCGGTGACGTTCCGGAACGACGACGAGCGGCGCTTCACCGTGATGCGCGCCTACATCGTGCCGAAGCGTGCCCGCGGCGTCGGCGACATCCAGATGACGATGGCGACGGTGGACGACACGTTCGACCTCCGGCGGCTCGAGGAGTTCGTGCCGTCGCGGTTCCACCACCTCGAGCTGACCGGGCGCGTGCCCGGCCTCGTGATCCGCGACACCTACCAGGAGCTCGCGTACACGCTGCAGACCCGGCTCGGCATCGGCGACTCCGGCGGCGGCAACCGCGCGATGCGCCTGCTCGCGCGCATCCAGGCCGGGCAGCACCTCCCGACGGTCGACGCGTTGTACAAGTCGCTCGTGCTCGAGACGCCCGCGACGTACGAGGCGGCCGACCGTGCCCTCGCGCACTTCTCCGCGCTCGACGAGGCGTACGAGGCGATGGACACCGAGGAGCGCAAGGTCCGCATCCTCTCGCCCATCGTCGACCTGCACGCCGAGATCGACCGGTCGACCGCGGCCGCCGCAGCACTGGACGGCATCGCCACCGGAGCCGAGGTCTCCCCGTTCGCGCACTGGACGGCCTCACGGAAGCGGGCGTTGCTCGACGACGAGGTCGCCCGGAACGCCCGTGAGCGCACCGCCGCGCGGGCCGAGGTCGCCGCAGCGTCCGCACGACACGCGGCGGTCGAGGTCGAACTCCGCGACGCCGAGGCCCGACTCCGCGACCAGGGCGGGAACGCGCTCGCGCAGCTCGAGGACCGCATCGACCGCCGCACCCGGGAGCGTGACGCGGCAGCACGTGCCCGCGCGCTCTTCGAGGAACGCACCGCCGTCCTCGAGACCCCGGTGGACACCGAGGCCGCGTTCACCGCAGCACAACGCGCCTCCCACGAGTTCCTCGGCTCGTACACGACGGCGCGGACGGAACTCGACCAGCGCCGCGACGCCCTCACCCGCGAGGAGTACCCGCTCCTCGACCGCGAACGCACCCTGCGCCAGGAACGGCAGTCGCTCGAGCACCGCCAGGGCGCCATGCCGTTGCCGATGCACGAGGCCCGCGTCGCGATGGCCCGCGCCGCAGGGATCGACCCCGTGGAGCTGCCGTTCGTCGCCGAGCTCCTCGACGTGCTCCCCGGGGAGGAACCCTGGCGGGCGGCGATCGAGTCCGTGCTCGCGCCCGTCGCCCGGACGCTCCTGGTCGACCAGGACCACCTCGCGGCCTTCAGCGAGGCCATCGACTCCCTGCGGCTCCCCGTCCGGGTCCAGTTCGAGGGCGTGCCGACCGGGCCGCACATCGACCTCGACGGCGACCCGTCGATGGTCTCCGGCAAGCTCGCGATCAAGCCCTCGCCGTTCAGCACCTGGGTGCGCGAACGCATCGAGTCGGAGCGGACCGACGCCCGCTGCGTCGAGGACGCCGGCGACCTCGGTGGCGGCGGCCGACGGGTCACGCGGTCCGGACAGCTCCGCGACGGCCGACGTGGTGCGCACGGCGACCGCCGTCAGGCGAACGTCATCGGGTTCACGAACGAGTCCCGGGTCACGGCGGTCGAGGACGAGCTCGCCTCCATCGCCCAGGACCTCGCGACCCTCGAGGCCCGGCGCACCGACGTCGCGCAGGACATCACCGCGCTGGACGCCCTCCGCAGCGCGCACCAGCACGTGGTCGACGCCGCCTGGGACGGCATCGACGTCGCGGGGCTGGACGAGTCGCTCGCGCAGCTCGACGCCGAACGGCAGGCGCTGCTCGCCGCCGACGACGGTCTCCGGACGCTGCGGGCGACGGTCGCTCGGCTCCGGGCCGCCCTCGACGAGGCCTCCGACCGCCGGTCCGCGGCGCGTCTGTCGGTCTCGCGGCTCGAGGAGCGTCACGGCGTCCTCGTCGACGGGCAGGACGCGGCCGCGGAGATCCTCGCGCGCTTCGACGACGCCCCGGACTCGCTGCCGGACGACCAGCAGGCGCAGCTCCTGTCCGAGACGTTCGAGGAGGTCGGCGCGCCGGACGGCATCGACGGCTTCGACGACGCGACGCGACGACTGCGGCGTCGACTGGACGAGCGCCTGTCGCAGGCACTGGACGGTGCCGCGGCCGCCTCGAACGCCCTGACCCTGACCTTCCAGCGGTACCAGGACGCCTGGCCGGACCCGAACCTCGGCACCGGTGTCGCGTCCTACCCCGACTACCACGCGATCCTCGACCAGATCGTGGCGACCGGCCTCCACGCGCGCCGGACCGAGTGGCGGCGTCGCCTGTCGCAGTGGAGCGGCGAGGACCTCGTGCCGCTCGCCGGCGCCTTCGACCGGGCCGTCGTCGAGATCGAGGAGCGCCTGGAACCCGTCAACGAGATCCTCCGCGAGCTGCCGTTCGGCGCGAACCGGGACCGGTTGAAGATCGTCATCCGTCGCGTCACCCGCGAAGAGGTCGCCTCCTTCCGCAAGGAACTCCGGGCGCTGTCCGCATCGGTGGACACCGAGCTGACCGACGACGTGCTCGAGACCCGGTTCCGCCGACTCCGCCGGTTCATGGCGATCATCCGCCCCGACAGCGCCGCACCGCGGGGCCGCACCACCGCCCGCGACGCCGTGCTCGACGTCCGGCGGCACATGGAGATCACCGCGGTCCGGTACGACGTCGACGGGAACGACCTCGGCGTGTACTCGTCCCTCGGCGACAAGTCGGGCGGTGAGACGCAGGAGCTCGTGGCGTTCATCGTCGGCGCCGCGCTCCGGTACCAGCTCGGTGACGAGACGCGGCCCCGGCCCCGGTTCGCGCCGGTGTTCCTCGACGAGGCGTTCATCAAGGCGGACTCCGAGTTCGCCGGGCGGGCGGTCACGGCGTGGCTCCGGCTCGGGTTCCAGCTCGTCGTGAGCGCGCCGCTCGACAAGGTCACGGCGCTCGAGCCGTCCATGGAGCGGCTGCTCTCGATGCGGAAGCACCCCGACACGGGACACTCGTCCATCACCGAGATCGCGCGGGTCGCCCCGGGCGCGTAGCTCGCCCGCGCGCGGCGGTGGTGACGGGGCTGAGGCTCCGAGGCGTCGAGGTTCCGAAACAACGGCATCTCGCAGAGTTGCAGGCCCGTCCGTGGAACCTGGCTGGGCCGCGTGCGGCGAGTCACGGAACCCCGAGATGGACGTTTCGGACGGCCCACCTCAGCAGCCCGACCGGAGGCGCGGTGCGGCCCCGTCGCACGTCTCCCGGCCGACATCACCAAACGCCACGGGCGAGGTTCCGAACTTTCGGCATCTCGTAGCGTCGGGCGCTCGTCCGCGGAACCTGGGTGTACCGCGTGCGGCAAGTCGTGGAACCTCGACGCGCACGCGCCCGAGCGGGCCGGGTCGGCAGGAAGGACGGAACGGTACGGTGGGCGGATGTTCGGCCGTCGCTCCCCCGTCCCCCGCCCCGACGACCGCCCCGGCCTCGGGATCGGCGCACTCGTGCAGATCATCGACCCCGGGCAGCAGGGCGGCGAGCACTGGGCCGACGAACCGATCGGCGTGATCGTCGCGCCGGGTGGGAGCCAGCTCGGCGGGACGCAGCGGACCTGGACCGTCGCGTTCGACGAACCCGCGTACACGACGGACGGCCGCGGCCCCTTCGAGCGCGCGACCGTCCTGAGTCGTCAACTGGTGCCGGTCGAGCCGGCAGCGGCCACCGGGGCCGAGGACCTGGCCTAGTACTCCTCGGAGCCGCTCTTCATCATGGCCGCCGTGGCCATGCACAGCCCGACGCCGCCGAGCACGCAGATCCCGATGATGACGCCGCCGATGACTTCGAGCATGTCCCTGACTCCTTGGTTGCTTGGGGCCGATGTGGCGGTCTCCAGCCTACCCGGTACGACCGGGAGGGCCGGCGCAGCCGCTCGTGGTCAGCGGACGCCGCGCATGAGCCGGAGCACCGGCTTCGCGAACACGAGCAGCAGGACGCCCACGACGACCGCAGCGAGGCCGAGCACCGTGAAGTACGGTGCCTCGTTGGCGGGGTCGTAGTAGCGCGAGAGCACGCCCGTCGCCGCGGTGCCGAGCGACACGGACAGGAAGAACAGCGCCACCATCTGCGTCTGGAACTTCGCGGGTGCGAGCTTCGTCGCGACGGACTGCCCGACGGGCGACAGGAGCAGCTCGGCGATCGTGAAGACGAGCAGGATGCCGACGAGTGCGAGGAGCGGTGTGCCGTTCTCGCCGGAGCGCACGAACGGCAGGAAGAGCAGGAACGCGACGCCCATGATGCCGGTGCCGAGCGCGAACTTCGTCGGGGTGGACGGCTGACGGTCCCCGAGCTTCGTCCAGATCGCCGCGAACACCCCGGAGAGCACGATGATGAACACCGGGTTGATCGACTGCACCCACGACACGGGCATCTCCCACCCGAACAAGGAGCGGTCGAGTCGCTCGTCGGCGTACACGGTGACGACCGTGAACTGCTGCTGGTACAGCGACCAGAACACGGCGCTCGCGATGAAGAGCGGGATGAACGCGAACACGCGCGAGCGTTCCTCGGGGCTGATGCCGCTGCCGAGGATCACGACGAAGTACCCGATGGTCGCGAGGATCACGATCGCGACGACCACGGTCGGGAGGTTGCCGACGTTCAGGAGCCCGGTGAGGACCGCGACCACGATCAGCACGAGCGCCACCGCGACCAGGACGGCCACCAGCGGCAGCCGCCGGCGGTCGACCGGGTTCGTGACGCGCCGGACGGCTTCCGGGAGGTGGCGGCGGCGGACGGCGTACTGCACGAGACCCGCGGCCATGCCGACTGCGGCCAGCCCGAAGCCGAAGTGGAAGCCGAGCGTGCTCTGCAGCAGCCCGGTCAGCAGCGGCCCGAAGAACGCGCCGAGGTTCACCCCGAGGTAGTACAGCGAGAAGCCGGCGTCCCTCCGCGGGTCGTCCTTCGTGTAGAGGCCGCCGACGATCGTCGTGGCGGTCGCCTTCAGCCCGCCCGAGCCGAGGGCGATGAGCACGAGGCCGACGCCCACGCCGGTGACGCCGGGCAGCACCGCGAGCGCGATGTGGCCGAGCATCACGACGACGGCGCTGCCGAACAGCGTGCGGTCCGCGCCGATGAGCCGGTCGGCGACCCACGCGCCGATGATCGTGAAGAGGTACACCGCGCCGCCGTAGGCGCCCATGATGCCGCTCGCGATGCCCTTGTCGATGCCCAGCCCGCCCTGCGTGAGCGAGTAGTACATGTAGATCAGGACGATGCCCTGCATGCCGTAGAACGAGAACCGCTCCCACAGCTCGACCGCGAACGGGGTGGACAGTTCGAACGGCTGTCCGAAGAACGTGCGCTTCGTGCTGGGCTCGTGACCCGGAGCGGTGGTACCTGACATGCCGCACAGTCTGCCCCGACCACCGCTCGACGGCACAATCGTCGATGGGTGCTCACAAATCTCCGCGGCGCGTGCTTGGAGGGTTCCCACGACGGGGGACGGCCTGCCGTGGACCGGGTTTGTCCCGCCCGCACGGCGTTCACGTCACGAGCAGGCGGAGTGCATAGCGTGGGTTCTGCAACACCGGACACCGCAGTTCAGGAGGACTCCCGACCATGGTCGACACCGCGCCCGCGCACAGCACCCCGAAGGCCAGCACCCCGAAGGCCGACGCCGCCGGTGACCCCGCCGCGGGCACACCGGTCGGGTCCACGGCCGCCGACGTGCACATCGACGTCGACCTCGTCGCCGAACTGCTCCTCGGCCGCTGGGCGGAGGACCGACGCATCTCCCGTCGTCTCGCGCTCGACCCGGCGATGCACAAGATCGAGGGCATGCCGTACGCCGATGCCCGGTCGCGCACGCTCGACCAGTTGCGCATCCTCGTCGAGGCCGGCGCGATCCAGCGGCCGTACCCGGCGGAGTTCGGCGGCCAGGACAACCACGGCGGCAACCTCGCGGCGTTCGAGGAGCTCACCACGGCCGACCCCTCGATGCAGATCAAGGCCGGCGTGCAGTGGGGACTGTTCGGGTCCGCCGTGCACCACCTCGGCACCGAGCGGAACCACCGCGAGTTCCTCCCGGGCATCGTCTCGTTCGACGTCCCCGGTTGCTTCGCGATGACCGAGACCGGGCACGGATCGGACGTCCAGAGCATCGCGACGAGTGCCACCTACGACCCGGAGACGCAGGAGTTCGTCATCCACACCCCGTTCCGCGGTGCGTGGAAGGACTACATCGGCAACGCCGCGCTGCACGGCAAGGCCGCCGTGGTGTTCGCGAAGCTCGTCACCCAGGGCGTCGACCACGGCGTGCACGCGTTCTACGTGCCGATCCGTGACGCCGAGGGCACCTTCCTGCCCGGCGTCGGCGGCGAGGACGACGGCTACAAGGGCGGTCTGAACGGCATCGACAACGGTCGGCTGCACTTCGACCACGTCCGCGTGCCCCGGACGAACCTCCTCAACCGCTACGGCGACGTCGCCGAGGACGGCACCTACACCTCGCCCATCGCCTCCCCCGGTCGCCGGTTCTTCACCATGCTCGGCACCCTCGTGCAGGGCCGGGTCTCGCTCGACGGCGCGGCCGTCGTGGCGCAGAAGATCGGTCTACAGATCGCCCTGACCTACGCGATGGAGCGCCGCCAGTTCCCCACGGGCGACGGCACCGAGGGCGTCCTGCTCGACTACGGCCGCCACCAGCGGCGGCTGATCCCGCGACTCGCGACCGTCTTCGCGCAGTCCTTCGCGCACGAGAAGCTGCTCCGGACCTTCGACGACGTGTTCAGCGGACGCGAGGACACCCCGCAGCGCCGCGAGGACCTCGAGACCCAGGCGGCGGCCTTCAAGGCGATGTCGACCTGGTCCGCACTCGACACCCTCCAGGAGTGCCGGGAAGCCTGCGGCGGCGCCGGGTTCCTCGCGGAGAACCGCCTGACCGGCCTCCGCGCCGACCTCGACGTGTACGTGACGTTCGAGGGCGACAACACCGTGCTCCTCCAGCTCGTCGGCAAGCGCCTGCTCACGGAGTTCCGTGCGCGAGCCCCGAAGGACGCCGCGTCCACCGCGCGGTTCGTCGCGGCGACGGCGGCGTCGAAGCTCGCCGACGCAGCGGGCATCCGTCGTCTCGAGCAGACCCTGGCCGACCGGGGCTCCCTCGCCGCGAGCGTGTCCGACCTGCAGGACGCGACCACCCAGCGCGAGCTGCTCGCGGGGCGCGTCGACACCATGGTGACCGAGATCGGCATGCGCCTCGCCTCCGCGGGGAAGGACCGTGCCCGTGCCGCGCAGTTGCTCAACCGGTCGCAGCACGAGCTCATCGAGGCCTCGAAGGCCCACGCCGAGCTCATGCAGTGGGACGCGTTCACCGATGCCATCGACGAGGTGCCCGAGGGTGACACCCGGCGGGTGCTCGTCTGGCTCCGTGACATGTTCGCCCTCGGTCTGCTCGAACAGCACCTCGACTGGTACCTCGTGCACGGGCGCCTCACCGCGCAGCGCGCTCGAGCGGTCTCGGCGTACATCGACCGGCTCGTCGCCCGGGTGCGCCCGGTCGTCCCGCAGCTGCTCGAGACGTTCGGGTACGAACCCGGCCACGTCCGTGCACCGATCGCCCTGGGCGCGGAGCGTGCGCGGCAGGAGGAGGCGCGCGCCTGGTCCGCCGCCGAGGCCGCGGCGGGTCGCCTGCCGGAGCAGGAGAAGAAGCCACGCCCCTGATCCCTCACTCCTGATCAACCTTGAGGGGTTGATTGTGCTGTTTTCAACCTTGTAGGGTTGATGACGGGAGGGCTCATGATCGTCATCACCGCGGACCAGGTCGACAGCCGGGCAGGATCGGACCGTGTCGCGGCGGCGCTGCTGGTCGTCTCCGACATGCTCGGGGATGCGGCGCTTCTGCCCCCGGAACGCACCGCGGGGGACGAGTTCCAGGTACTCGTGTCCTCCGGGGCCGCTGCCGTCGACGTGATCCGGGCGCTCGTGCGGCAGGGCGGCTGGAGCGTCGGCGTCGGCATCGGGGGCGTCGAGTCGCCCCTGCCGACGTCCATCCGAGCAGCCACGGGTCCGGCGTTCTTCGCGGCCCGGTCGGCAGTCGAGCGGGCGAAGTCGACGCCGGAGCGCTTCGCGCTCGACGTGGCGCCCGGTGCATCCAGTACGACCTCCGAGGTGGAGCCGCTCGTCGCGCAGGCCGTCCGCGCTCTCGGTCGACGATCAGCCGAGGGGTGGGAACTGGCCGACCTGCTCGACGCCGGCCTGTCCCGAACCGAGGCCGCGGCCCGGCTCGACATCACGCCGCAGGCAGTCGCGAAGCGCTACGCCTCGGCCGAGCTCCGGAGTGACGGCCCGGTGCGCACCGCACTGGCCGCCCTGCTGGAGGGCGCCGACCGGCCCACCGACCACCGCACCGACCGGCCCACCGACCACCGCGCCGACCGGCCCACCGACCACCGCGCCGACCGCCCCGCCGACCGCCGACACGCCGTAGCCCGCGCCCACACCGACCCCGAGGAGCCCGCACCGTGACCGCCGCACTCTGGCTCACCGCCGCCGCCGTCGTGCTC